>DBFZVF010000190.1:0-3109 GCA_048519165.1 Collinsella sp. | reverse complement strand
CGCGCCCGAGCGCTACGAGGCCCAGACCATCACCCTGTTCCGCCTCCTCATGAGCATGAGCAAGGCCGAGCAGCAGCGCTACATCAACGAGCTCAAGGGCATCACCGTCTCGCAAAAGGCACACGCCACGGCTGCAGCCTCCGACACGCCCTTCCCTCAAACTGCCACCGTCGCCTGCCAGGGCGTGGAAGGTGCCTATAGCCAGATCGCCGCGTGCAAACTCTTCGACGTACCCGACATCGCGTTTTTCGAGACCTTCGAAGGCGTTATGCGCGCTGTGCGCGACGGCTTCTGCGAGTTTGGCGTGCTGCCCATCGAGAACTCCACCGCCGGATCGGTCAACGCCGTCTACGACCTGCTCGCCCAGTTCGATTTCCACATCGTGCGCTCGCTGCGACTCAAGATCGACCACAACCTGCTCGTCAAGCCCGGCACCAAGCTCGCCGACGTGCGCGAGGTCTACAGCCACGGCCAAGCCATTGCCCAGTGTGCCGGCTTTATCGAGTCCCACGACCTGCACGCCACCAAGTACCCAAACACGGCCATGTCGGCCGAGATGGTCGCCAACTCCGAGCGCACCGACGTCGCCGCCATCGCCTCGCGCAGCTGTGCCACGCTGTATGGCCTCGAGGTGCTGGAGTCCAACATCCAGGACTCGGACAACAACTACACGCGCTTTGTCGTCATCAGCCGCGAGCCGCGCGTCTACCCCGGCGCTAATCGCACCTCGCTCATGATCACCACGGCCAACGAGCCGGGCGCCCTCTATCGCGTGCTCGAGCGCTTCTACGCACTCAACATCAACCTGATCAAGCTCGAGAGCCGCCCCATCCCCGGCCGCGACTTTGAGTTTATGTTCTACTTTGACCTGGACTGCCCCTTTGGCAGCAAGGCCCTCGACGACCTGCTCGATTCCATCGACGACGTGTGCGAGAGCTTCACCTACTTTGGCAGCTACACGGAGGTGCTCTAGATGACCGATACCGCTGCATCCCGCCCCTACGGCGTACTGGGCCGCGTACTGGGCCACAGCTACACCCCAACCATCTACAAAGAGCTCGCTGGGCTCGAGTACGTGCGTTTTGAGCGCGAGCCCGAGGACCTCGCGGCCTTTATGACGGGCGACGAGTGGGAGGGCACCAACGTGACCATCCCCTACAAGCGCGCCGTCATGGAGTATCTGGACGAGCTGAGTCCGCTGGCCGAGCGCATGGGCAACGTCAACACCATCACACGCCTACCCGACGGTCGCCTGCGCGGCGACAACACCGACTACTTCGGTTTTCAGTGCCTGGTCGAGGAGCTGGGGGTTGAGGTTGCCGGCAAGAAGGCTCTCGTACTCGGCGCCACTGGCGGCGCCGGTACCACGGCAAGTATGGTGCTGGGAGACCTAGGCGCCATCGTCGTACCCGTGGGTCGCACGAGCGAGGTCAACTACGGCAACATCGCGCAGCAGTCCGACGCCGCCCTGCTCGTCAACTGCACGCCTGCCGGCATGTTCCCCCACTGCCCCGACGCGCCCTGCACACTCGAAGGGCTCGATGCGCTCGAGGGCGTCATCGACATTGTCTACAACCCCGCCCGCACGGGCCTGATGCTCGAGGCCGAGCGCCGCGGCATCCCCTGCATCGGTGGCCTGCTTATGCTTGTTGCCCAGGCGGCACAAGCTGTCGAGCGCTATACCGGCCAGATTACACCGCGTGAGCGCATCCTGGATGTGACGGAGCGGCTGTCCCACCGCGAGCAGAATATCGCGCTGATTGGCATGCCGGGTTCGGGCAAGACCCGTGTGGGCGAGCAGATCGCCCAGCTCACGGGCCGCGAGCACATTGACTTGGACCGAGCCCTCGAAGAGCGCCTAGGCATGCCCTGCGCCGGCTTCATCGTCGAGCGCGGCGAGGCGGCCTTCCGCGAGCAGGAGACGGTAGCGCTGGCCGATATCTCCAAGCGCAGTGGTCTGGTGCTCTCCACCGGCGGCGGCGTGGTCACGCGCGACGAAAACTATCCGCTGCTGCACCAGAACAGCCAGATCGTGATGCTCAACCGCAAGCTCGACGAACTCGCCCATAAAGGACGCCCCATCACCGCCCGCGATGGCATCGACAAGCTCGCCGAGCAGCGCATGCCGCGCTACCGCGCCTGGGCCGACTACATCATCGACTCACGCGACTGCGCCGCCAACACCGCCCGCGCCGTCCTCGACACCCTCCCACCCGCTCTCTAACAAAAACCACCACAAAGGGGACAGGCACCTTTGTGGTGGTTTTCATTCCGCCTCGCCAAATCGACCAACTGCAAAGGAAACAACCATGAAAGCACTCGTCATCAACGGCCCCAACCTCAACATGCTCGGCATTCGCGAGCCGGGCATCTACGGCAGCGACAACTACGACCGCCTGGTCCAGATCTGCCAGGAGGCAGGCGCCGCGCAGGGCTTTGACGAGGTCGAGGTCTTCCAGTCCAACCACGAGGGCAACATCGTCGACAAGATCCAGGAGGCCTACGGCAAGGTCGACGGCATCGTCATCAACCCGGCAGCCTACACGCACACCAGCGTGGCCATCCTGGACGCGCTCAAAGCCGTCGCCATCCCCGCAGTGGAGGTCCACATTAGCGCCGTCGAAACGCGCGAGGACTTCCGCCAGGTGAGCTACGCGCGCTTGGCCTGCTTCGCCACCATCACCGGCGAAGGCCTCCAGGGCTACGCCCACGCGCTGGAGCTGCTGAAAGAGCATCTGCTACACTAATCTCATGGGCAAATGAGTCAGTAGCGTTTGTCCCAAAACTAAAGTAACTGTCCAATTGACATACAAAGGAGCATATCCATGTCCCAGTACGATTACCTCGTTGTCGGTGCCGGTCTCTCGGGCGCCGTCTTTGCCAATGCCGCCAAGCGCGCCGGCAAGTCGGTCCTGGTCATCGACCGCCGCGACCACATCGCCGGCAACATCTACACCGAGGACGTCGAGGGCATCCAGGTCCACCGCTACGGCGCGCACATCTTCCACACCTCCATGAAGGACGTCTGGGACTACGTCAACCGCTTCGCCGAGTTCAACAACTACGTCAACTCGCCGATCGCCAACTTCCACGGCAACATGTACAACAT
>DBFZVF010000189.1:0-12426 GCA_048519165.1 Collinsella sp. | reverse complement strand
GACATCGTCGATGGGGCGGCTGTACGTAAAGTGTTCGCCTTCGCCTGCTTTGGCGATCTTGCAGAGCACCGGTTCGACCCAGTCATTCTGATAGATCGCCGCAACGCCCTTAGGCAGACGCGCCAGCTCGACGATCTGTTGATCGTTGAGGTTTGCGGCGCGACCGGCGAGCTCACGGTCCGAAAGATCGGGTAGGCGATGGATAATCTTGGTATTCGTATTTCGGATGGCCGCCATATCGAGAAGGCCGGGCGCCTGGTCGGCGATGATGAAGCCTTCGCCGTATGTGCGCATCTCGGCGATGGCATTTGAGATCATCTCGACGCTCTTGCCGGCAAGGTTTCCGCTTTCCGAGCCTTGGTCGCTTGACGATCGCTTAAGCAGGTTGTGCGCCTCTTCAAGCACGGTCAGATGGCGAAGCGGCTGGTTCATGCCCTTTTTCTCGGCCATGCGATGTTCTTGAAGTTTGAGTACAAGAAGACCCATGAGTAGGGATTTTGTTTCGGCGGAGCCAATGCGCGATAGATCGATGACCGTGTTGGCGTCAAAAAGCACGCTAGCATCGACTTCGTTCGACGAAAGCATCATGCCGTTGAGCCCGTTGGTGAGCGAGTTGAGACGCGTGAGCAGCGATCCCTTGTAGGCGCCCTTATTTTCGGCATCGTACTCGCTGGAGTCGAGAATCTCGCGGACGTTGCGGGCAACATCTGCAAAGCAGGGAAAGAGATTGGCTCCATACGGGTTATCAGAAGCGGCAAGATCCCATCCGCAGTCTTCGTATGACCTGGCGACAGCGTCTTTAAGGACGGCGGGCATGGCGGCGTACATGGGCCAGCAAACATTAAAGATCTCAACGAGTCGGTCGAGGTGCTCCAGCACATGGATGCCGGACGGGAAGCTAAAAGGATTGATGCGCAGGAGCGGCGTGAATTCTGGATTGGTTCCAAAGACGTTTACGTCTTCGCGGCCTCCATACACGTCCTTGTATTCGCCCTTGGCTGGTTCGATGACAAGGAAGTTGATCTGCTGGTCGAGTGCTTGGTCGAGAATGCGACAGACGGTATTGGTCTTTCCCGCGCCCGTACTGCCCGTAACAAAGGTGTGCGAGGCGAGCGAGTCTTTTGACAGGAACGTTTTGATGCGCTCCTCGCGATGCATGTGGAAAACCTTGCCTATGCAAAGGCCTTGTTGGGGCTGCGTGCCATCGAACGTTGAGACATTGCGTCCAAAAGACGCACACTCGATAACGGGCAGCCCCGGGACGGATTTCTTGGGGAAATTGAGCGAATAGGCCAACTCCTTGCCCGATAGGGCGGCGGTTGCATCGACTGTTGCCGGATAGACCGAAAAGCTCGGATGTTGATCGAGCAGGGCGGGGGAGAGGGCAAAAACAGGATGGCGCAAATCGCGAAGGTAGGAGCAGATTGCCGCGGCGTCGGCACTTTGCTCTCCGAGGTCTCCACGCCAGAGGTTTACCGCAGCCTGAGACATATAGGACTCTTTGCCCTGGGTGAGGGCGAGGTAGGTGTGGGCAACGTTGTTCGCGACGTTGTGGTCTTCTGATAGCACGTAGGCGCAAAAGTCCCACATGCCGAGTGCCGAGGCAAGGTCGTAGCGCTTCATTTGCAACTCGAGTATTTCGAGCGCGTGCTGGATGGAGTAATTCTTGAACGTCTGTGTGATGCCTTCGTCGGCGCCGATGGTAGCGGTGACCGTGCTTGAGCGTGCGAACGATCCGCCAAAGTTGGCACCTAGATTTACTGCCTGCGAAACGCCGGAAGTTACGGATGCTCCCTTAGAGACAGCCTTGCCAACGCCGCTGGTAACGGCTTTGCCGAGCGAGTTGGATATGGCTTTGCCGGTAGATGAGCTCGTACCTTTTGCCGTGGACGTGGAGTGCGACGAGCCCTCCGTGTGACTTGCGGATACGACTAAGTTAACGCCTCCGCTCGAGGATTCATTTCTGCCGTCGGTGACCGTATCCGTGATGCTTTCGGTCGATGTGGACGAGTCGGTTACGCTCTCGTTGCTCGATTCCGAGGTCGACTCGTTTGTCGAGTCCGTTTCGTTGTAGTTTTGAGCAACAGCCTGATTGCTCCCCACCTGCCTGCCGGCACTCACGCCGGCATTGATGCCAATCGTCGCGGACGATCCGATGGAGTCGTTTTGGTGGTAGGTATAGTTGGTCGTCCATGAGGCATAGGGCGTCAGAAGTGAGTGGAGTTCGGCGAGACGGAGCTTGCGCGATTCAATATCATGGATCGGGGTTGCGAGCAGCACGATAGTGTAGTCTTCGCTCGGCCTCCCAGGCACAATGCCGTCGAGAACTTTCTCAATGGTTTGCGTGACGAACTTCTCGTTCTTTTCGGCTGGAATATTCGAAACGGCGGCAACCGAAGACGAGCGTCGATTGTCTAGACACGGAATGGGGCCGCGATTGGCGGGTCCCACTTCGGAACCGGGGAAGTTGCCCCTCAGGGCATCCGACATGCGCCGAGAAAAATTATCGGCGTCGATGTTGTCACGGGCATTGTCACTATTGACGACTGCAAGGAATACCTCGGTGCTTGCACTGGTTCGATTAAAAACCAGCGCAATGTTGCAGTCTTCGTCAGAAAGAACGTCGTACACATTTACGAGCTTCTCGAGACTGTCCTCGTTGGGGTCGACGATCCACTTCGTGATATTCATGAAGCGGATGTTGTTGTCGGCGTTAAAGCCCGTGGGGTATTCGATGGAGGGGTCAATCGGCGCGTATACATTTCGCAACTGCGGCAGATAGGCGTTGTGAAGCTCAACGGCGGCAGTTGCCAAGAGCCGATTGGTGAGCTCGACAGCCTGCTCGTCTGCCGGATTTGGCTTTTCTGACAAGTATGCTGTTCGCTTTTTGTCGACCTCATCGAGTTGGGAGCTGCTGAGTACCGAGACGGTTGCGACCGCGTTGCCGGCCTTATCGGCAGCGCGCATAATCGCGTTTTTGATGCCCATACGATCAGCCTATTCCTTCCAATTAATGACGCGCGCAATGTACTCTTTTCGATTATTGAGCGTCTCGAGTTTTGCTTCGAGAGCGTTGATCTCCGCGGTTTGCCTGTTGATGTCTTCGACATGGCCATGGAGCACCGGGTTGTAGTCGGTGATATTGCTCGTAATTTGGCCGAGCAGCTCGTTGAGCCATTCGGTAAAGCCGTAGGTATGCTCGCGCTCTGTTTCGGCGCGTGCTTCGCAGAAACACCGTGAGATTTCGCGGTTGAATTTGTCTTCGACTTTCCTGAGCAAAAGCTTGTCAGATTTAAAGATGACACGGTCCATGAGCTTCAGTTCGGTAAAGTCTGCCTTGCTGAAAATGGGGCCCTTTGTCTTATCGAGCGCGAGGCCATGATATTTAAGAATGATATCGCCGACCTCTTGGCGCTTCTCTTCGGAAAGAGGATTGTCGCTGCTGGTGGCGATGCGATAGAGGGCATCGCGGCTATGCTCCGCACAATCCTTCCAATAGCTTTGCGACAGCTCATCGATGGTCTGAGCTATTTGCTCGGTACATTCGTCATAGTGATTGATGACCTCGTTAAAGAGTTGGTCGGCGGCATCTTTGTCGGCTGTTCTTTCGGCAGCCTTTGCGTCGGATCTTTTTTGGAGCGCATCGGTGATGTCATCACAAAGGCCTTTGCCAACCTCCGCTAACCCAAATGTTGGCTGGGGGTCGACGCCCTTTTGCGTGTTGGCCGGGCTTCCTTTTATCGATTCGCCGAGCCTATTGAAAAAGTTAGGGGCGATTGAGTCAAACGCTTGCGCGGCTGCGTTCGACCGTTTTGAGTATCCGAGGCGTTCTCGCTTGTCTTCGGTAATGACGCCTTGACGCGCCTGAAGCGTGTCAAGGTTGGTTTTCCACTGCTCGGCGGAAACGTTCCTGTCGATGGCGCCGGCATAGCTGGCCGAGGAGTCCAGCCTTGCATGCTCTCTGCAGTCTTCGAGTTGGTTGATGAGATTGCGCTTATCCTCTTCGAGCTCGGCTTCTCGCTGTGCTTTCTTTTGTTCGAGGTCGGTTTTCTTATCGGCAATTTCTTCTTCGGTTATGCAGACAATTTCTTGTAGGAGCGATTCCGACCTGCTGCATTTGTTGTAGGCAGAGTACCGCTCGGCAAACAGCCGTATTTCATTTTCGATACAAAAGAGTCCGCTGTTGGCAAGAAGGAGGTCCTTGCAAGCCTCGGATTCGCGGTTGGTTCTGCGCGAGATCTGTCCCGGAAGGATGTCGTAGCGGTAGAGCGTTTTGTAGAAGCGGCTTGTTGGATCGGTGTATTTACGCTGCTGGTCTTCGAATTTTTCGGCATAGTTGTCGCTTATAAACTCGCTGGAGTTCTTTGAGCCTAGGCCGAGGATGGAAGAAACAAAGTAGATACCTTGCCCGTAAAGGCTGGCCGGAATGGACCAACGCATGATTTGCGAGACGGCTTCATCGTCGAATCCTCCTTTGGGAAGGTCGGCGGAATCTGCTTTGTTGACTACGATCATGGCAAAGCGTTCATCGATTGCGGGAATCTGCTCTATTTCGTTGGAGAGGTTCTTGTTGTCCTTCGTATCGAGCGAGTTGTACTCCGCAACGAAAATGGGAAGGCCATTCGAGAGGCCCTCCATTGCCTGTTTGAGCACTCGGGCGTGATCGGCGTTGGAGGCAGAGTTTGAGCCCGGGGTGTCAAAGATGACAAACTCCCTGTCATGGGGCCACGGGTCGGTATCGCTAAAGGGCACCTCGATTCTGATTAAATCGGAGATGGTCTGGTCGTCTTCATCGGCATGGTATGAGTTAAGAACCTTGAGGGCACTGTTCATATGGGAGGCCATGCCGGGCATGGAGTCAGCGACTTTGGCCGCGATTTTGTCGTATAGGGGCTCCCCCATAAGCTCTTTGTTTTCCATGAGGCCATCAAGATCAAAACGCAGCAAGAATCGCCTGTTGCCACAGGAGAATTGAACCATCGCACGATCTCGGTCTTTTGAACGTTTGATTTGAAATATGCGGGCCGTTACAGGCTCGTCGCCGCTGGGAAGGATCTCCATGCCAATGAGGGCGTTGATGAGCGTCGATTTGCCTGCACTATAGCTGCCGAGCACACACAGCGGGATGATGTCGCTCGAGACATCGGTGAACTTCCTAATTTGCTCAGAGACTTTTGTTCGCTCGGGGACTGATTCGTCTACAAGCTCCTGGATTTCTCTGAAGACTTCGACAATCTCCGGCAAGACGTCTCGGGCGTTTGATAGATAACGTTCGTCTCGTATGACCTCGTATGTGTTGGCGCGTGGCCCTTCGGTGCAGATGGCGAGCAGCTCCTGCCATTCGTCATCGGCGCCTTCAAAATGCAATTCGATTTTGTCGCCACCGCCAAACTCTTTGGCGAGGATGTCGATGATCTCTTCGGCCTTAAAGGGGAAGAAACCATTAACGATCTTCGTGCTATGGAGCGCGCTATTGGGATTTGTAGATGTCGTTATTTCTTGCCAGCCGTTATCCCATCGGAAGAACCGAACAATTTCTTGATATGGATTGCTGACGATCTTGATTTTAATGTCTGCCATCGTTCAACTACCTTTGTAGGTCAGGTGTGGGAGTATGCTGCCTTCATCATAGGATAGCCACCCGTGCGGACACGTCTCTATTCGCTCAGCGGCATCTCGGCAGTACCATTTATTTGGCAAGATCCTCGCCATCACCGTGCTGTTCCCAGCCATCCGTCGCGCCAAGCCCGTCGCCTAATCACAACCCAGGAGGGTCGGGGTGGCTAAAAGAGCCCCGTCCCAAATTAACTACTCTGCTGGGCATACAATGGATGTCGTTGTGTTGAGCTTACCGGGAGGTTGCTATGTGGGCATACGAGACGACGTTCTATCAGGTCTATCCGCTGGGCTTTTGCGGAGCTCCGCGCGAAAACGCCGCACCCGTTGCCGAGGATGAGCTTGCTCAAGCTGCCGGCACCGCGCCCAACCCCGATGCTCCTATCATGAAAATCGCCCAATGGGCCGATTACCTGCAGGAACTCGGCGTTGGCGCTGTGCTGATCAACCCGCCGCTCGAGTCCGATAGCCACGGTTACGACACGCGCAGCCTGCGCCATATTGACCGCCGCCTGGGTGGGGATGCCGACTTTGCCGCCGTGTGTGAGACGCTGCATGCCCACGGCATCCGTGTGGTGCTCGATGCCGTCTTCAACCACGTCGGTCGCGGCTTTTGGGCCTTCCGCGATGTGCAGGAGCGCAAGTGGGACTCGCCCTACAAGGACTGGTTCCACATCAGCTTCGACGGTGACTCGTGCTACGGCGACGGCTTTTGGTACGAGGGCTGGGAGGGCCATTTTGAGCTTGTGAAGCTCAACCTGCAAAATCCCGTCGTGGTCGATTACCTGCTCGAGTCCGTGCGTCGCTGGACCGAAGTCTTTGGCGTCGACGGTCTGCGCTTGGACGTCGCCTATATGCTCGACCGCGATTTCATGCGTCGTCTGCATAGCTTTGCCCGTGAGCTCAAACCCGATTTCGTACTGATCGGCGAGACGCTCCACGGCGACTACAACCAGATCGTCAACGACGAGATGCTCGACTCCTGCACCAACTACGAGTGCTACAAGGGCCTGTACTCCAGCTTTAACTCGGTCAACATGTTTGAGATCGCCCATTCGCTGCACCGTCAGTTTGGCGGCGACCCGTGGTGCATCTACCGCGGCAAACACCTGCTGTCGTTTGTCGACAACCACGACGTGCCGCGCCTGGCGAGCATCCTCACCGACAGGTCGTGCCTGCGTCCCGCCTATGGCATGCTCTTTGGCATGCCGGGCATTCCGTGCGTCTACTACGGCAGCGAGTGGGGGATTGCCGGCGAAAAGGGCGGCCCCGATGGCGACTGGGCGCTACGTCCTGCGCTTGACACCCCGGCACCTAACGAGCTGACGGCATTTGTCACGCAGCTTGCGCACCTACGCTCGGCAAACGACGCGGCGGCCCGTGCCCTCAACTACGGTGCCTATCGCAACGTGGTGATCCAGAATAAGCAGCTGCTGTTCGAGCGCGCCTGCGACGACGCGACGGTGCTCGTGGCGGTCAATGCCGTGAACGAGCCCTATACCTTTGGAGCCGGCGAACTCAACGGCTCCTTCGTCGACCTGCTTGCCGACGACGTGCCCACGGTCGAGCTGCTGGGCTCCCTTGAGCTTGCACCCTACGAGGTGCGCTATCTGCTGAGGGCCTAGGCCATGGCAGCGTCTGACGAGGGCTATCAGCATATTGAGCATGGGTTTGAGCCCGTGTTTGACGAGCGCTCGCGCGTTTTGGTGTTGGGGTCGTTTCCCTCGGTGCTCTCGCGTGCCAATGCCTTCTACTATGGCAATCCGCAGAACCGCTTTTGGCGCGTGATGGCCGCGTGCCTCGGTGTGCCCGTGCCGCCCAACGAGGGCGATCCTTTGGCAAGTGGTGAGCCCGCGACGCTCGATGCCTCGATTGCCGCCAAGCGGGCTATGCTTCTGAACGGCGGCGTGGCCCTGTGGGACGTGATCGAGAGCTGTGACATCAAGGGCTCAAGCGACGCGAGCATCAAAAACGTCGTTCCGGCGCATGCCGAGCGCATTACCGGCACAGCTCCCATTGAGCAGGTGATATGCAACGGTGGTACAGCTGGCCGGCTCTACAAGCGCTATCTACAAGAACGCACCGGGCTGCCCGCCATCGTCCTGCCGTCGACAAGTCCCGCCAATGCCGCCTGGCGTCTGGAGCGTCTTGTTGAGCGTTGGCACGAAGCCGTTGATTGGGGCGCTCTGTAATTTAGATATCTGATTGGGCGCGGGCGCCGAGGCGTTTCATGATGGCATGCCAGATCGGTGCGGGCAGCGCGGGCTTGGCGCGCACCATGCCGTCGGCATCGACGCTTTCGGCATTGCCACCGCCAAGCAGCTGCGCATGCTCTATGGAGCAGCCCATGCGCACAGCGCCCACAAGCTTGTCCATGGCTTCCGAAAACGGTCGACGCAAGAGGCCCATGCGTGGGGAGCGGCGAAGCGCCGCTATGCCGCTGCCGGTGCAGACGATGACGCCTCCACACCACGACAGTCCTCGACGCTCGCACGCTTCGTGCAGATGGCCAACGACCGCGTGCGCCTGCTCGGAACTCCTACAGTCGGCTTGAACAACCACATAGATGCGTGTTCCTGCGCCTTCAACACATTCGAGCGCCCGTTCAACGACGGCCATCGCCTCGTCATCGAGCACATCTTCAACAGCGAATACAATGCCGTCCACAACGCTGCCGGCATCATCCGCCTTCAAATCAACCGGGCGGGGGAGCGCGGTGCCAGAAAGCTGAGCATAGGCAGCGATGGCATCCTGCAGGTCCCAGAGCAAAAACTCAAGAGCGGCGCTATTGGGAATGCTGATATACGCAATAGTTTGCAACGTTTTTGGTACATCGCCGCGTGCGGTCGTCTCCATGCCACCTCCTTTCCGGTTGGTTTCCGTTTAGGTTACACCGTCTGGTGGCGCTCCGCCGCGCTATCCTAGTGCAACCCTTACGAAAGGAACGCCATGCGTCTGCCCATGAATACCTCGCTTGCCACGCTCAAGCCCTCCGGCATCCGTCGGATCAATGCGCTCGCCGCCCAGCACCCGGGGTGCATCGCGCTTGCGCTTGGCGAGCCCGATTTTCCCACGCCCGATGTGATTAGCGCCGAGGTGACGGCCTCGCTCGACCGCGGCGACACGCACTATCCGCCCAACAACGGCCGTCCCGCCCTGCGCGAGGCACTGTCTGCCTACATGGGGGACGCGGGCCTGGCGTTTTCGGCCGACGAGGTCATCCTGACCGACGGCGCGACCGAGGCGCTGTCGGCAACATTCATGGCTATGCTCAACCCCGGCGACGAGGTCATTATTCCCACGCCGGCCTTTGGCCTGTACGAGAGCATCGTCGTGGCCAACCACGCCAAGGCGGTCTTCTTGGATACGGAGTCTGCTCAGTTCCAGATTGATGAGGAGGCGCTTCGTGCTTGCGTGACGCCGGCGACCAAGGCCATCGTCATCTGCTCGCCCAACAATCCCACGGGCTGCATCCTCAACGCAGCATCGCTTGACGCCGTGGCGCGCGTGGCAGATCAAGCAGGCATCTACGTAATCTGCGACGACGTATATAACCGCCTGGTCTACGTGGACGGCTACGAGCGATTTGCCCAGCGTCACCCGGAGCTACGCGAGCAGACAGCGGTCATCGAGAGCTTCTCCAAACCCTGGGCCATGACTGGCTGGCGCTTGGGCTGGCTCGCAGCCGCAGCCCCCGTCATTGCCGAGATCGCAAAAGCCCACCAATACCTAGTATCGAGTGCCGTCTCCTTTGAGATGGACGCCGCAGCGCGAGCCCTGACCGTCGACCCAACCCCCATGCTCAAAGTCTACCGAGCCCGCCGCAAACGCGTGCTCGCAGCCTTAAACGCCATGGGCCTCGACGTAGTGGAACCAGCGGGAGCCTTCTACACTTTCCCGAGCATCAAACAGTATGGCCTAACCAGCAAAGACTTCTGTATCAAAGCCATCAAAGAAGCAAACGTAGCCCTAGTCCCAGGCGACTGTTTCGGCACCGAAGGCCACATCCGCCTCAGCTACTGCGTCTCCGACAAAGATCTGGACGAAGGCCTAAATCGCCTGTCCACCTTCATTTCAACCCTGTAGCCATCAGGGACGCAACACATCAGCCCACCGACCCAAGCATTATGAGTGGGGCGCGCCGACCAACGGAAAACCGGGCTGCCCCATAGTTGACGCAGGCCGCGCCGCCGAAGGCCAGGCGCAGGGTTTTCGTAGATTCCGCACGAGCCGAAGGCCACTTAATGTGGCCTTCGTGCGAGCCCAGGACTTGACCGAGCGAAAACCTTGCGCCTGGCCTTCGGCGGAGCGTGCCGGATGGTGGAATTGTGTGCAGCCCGGTTTTCCGTTGACCGACGCCGGGGTCCCCGCCATAATACTTTCGGTTCACGCACGAATCCGCTGCCAGAGACAGCCGGTGCAAACGGGCATTGCCCGCGAGCTTAATGGGATATCCCGCCAGCCGAGGTGGTCGAGTAGATATGTCTTCTCGCCCCCGTCGCTCATGCAGCGCGGGGGCTTTCTTTTTGGACATGCCCCCGTCACGTCCTTGTGGCGGACCGTGCCCGGAAAGAATTCGAGGAGGTGTAATTCATGCCCCAGCAGTACAAAATCGACAAGGTTGCAGAGATCGAGTCCCGTATCGCCGAGAACGCCGGTCTGTTCGTCGTCAACTACAACGGTCTGACGGTTAAGCAGGCTCAGGAGCTGCGTCATCAGCTTCGCGAGTGCGGCGCCGAGATGAAGGTCTACAAGAACAACCTGGTCAAGATCGCTCTCAAGAACCAGGAGCAGCCCGAGCTCGACGAGATCCTCGCCGGCCCCGTCGCTTATGTGTTCTACGAGACCGAGCCGGTCGAGGCCGCTAAGACCCTTAAGGACTTCTCCGCTAAGTCCAAGGGCGTCCTTGAGATCAAGGGCGGTATCTCCGACGGCAAGGCCGTTTCCGCTGATGATGTTAAGGCTATCGCCGAGCTGCCCACCAAGGACCAGCTTCTCGGCCAGATTGCCGGTCTCATCTCCGGTTTCGCTCGCGACATCGCTGTCTGCGTCAACGGCGTTTCCTCTGGTCTCGCTCGTTCGATCCAGCAGGTCTCCGAGCAGAAGGCAGCCTAGTCGCTGTTTTCACCCGCGGCGGCAACGCCGCACCCCTGGCGCATTCGCGCCGTGTTTTAACTGATCTCCGTGCACAGACACGGAAACCGAAAGGACTTAGAAATGGCTAAGCTTACCACCGATGAGATCATCGATGCTCTTAAGGAAATGACCCTTCTCGAGGCTTCCGAGCTCGTTAAGGCTATCGAGGACACCTTCGGCGTTTCCGCCGCTGCTCCTGCCGCTGTTGTCGCCGCTCCCGCTGCTGGCGCTGCTGAGGCCGAGGAGAAGACCGAGTTTGACGTCGTGCTCGAGGGCTTCGGCGACAACAAGATCCAGGTCATCAAGGCCGTCCGTGAGCTCACCAACCTTGGCCTGAAGGAGGCCAAGGAGGTCGTCGAGGGCGCTCCCAAGGCTGTTCTCGAGGGTGCCAAGAAGGAGGACGCTGAGGCTGCCAAGGAGAAGCTCGAGGCTGCTGGCGCTGCTGTCACCCTCAAGTAATCAGGCTTTCTCGCCAGATTTCTTTGCAGACGGGGTTCGCATTGCGAGCCCCGTCTTTTTTGTTATGACCACTCTATTTTTTGTTGGCTCGGTATACAAATTGCTGCCGCTTGCGGTGCTTTGGGTTCGCTACCGTTGGGCGATAAAATTGCACCATTCGAGCAATAATTTGCGTTGACCTGCTGAAGAATGGCGCTTGCCTACATTAACGTTAATTAACGGCGGTAAGATAAACCGGTATCGCAATTTGGTCTGCGGCCGCCGTGCCGCACGCACAGGGCGCATCCTGCGCCTGCGAAAGGATCCCTGAATACTATGAAGGCAATCATCCCCGCCGCCGGTCTTGGCACGCGTTTTCTGCCTGGCACCAAGTGCACGCCTAAAGAGATGCTGCCGGTGCTCGACAAGCCGGTCATCCAGTACGTCGTCGAGGAGGCGCTCGACCCCGAGGAGGTCGACGACGCCATTATCGTCACCTCTCCCGGCAAGCCCGAGTTGCTGAGCTACTTCCAGCCCGATCGTTCGCTCGAGAACCTGCTGCGCGAGCGCGGCAAGGATGCTTATGCCGACGCCGTCGCCCATGCGGGCGGTATGCCGGTCGACTTCCGCTATCAGTACGAGCCCAAGGGCCTCGGTCACGCCATTCGCTCTGCCGCTGACGCTGTGGCGGGGGAGAACTTCCTGGTTCTTCTGGGCGACTACGTTGTGCCCAACCGCGACATCTGCGACAAGATGCTTGCCGTCTCCAAGGAGCACGGTGGCGCTTCTGTTATCGCCGTTGCCGCGTGCGCTCCCGAGGAAGTCAGCCGCTATGGCGTTATCGCCGGCGATCGCGTGGGCGCTCTCGAGGGCTTCGAGAATGCCGCCGACGACGAGCCCGGTGCCGTTTGGCGCATCGGCGGCCTGGTCGAGAAGCCCGCTCCCGAGGCGGCTCCGTCTAACCTGTACATCGTCGGTCGCTACCTGCTGAGCCCGTTGGTCATGGACCTGCTGGCCGATCAGCAGGCCGGTAAGGGCGGCGAGATCCAGCTGACCGACGCCATGGCCCGCTCGCTCGACCGCGAGGCCATGTACGCCGTCGTCATCGACCCGCTGTCGGGCTACGATACCGGTACCCCGTCTGGCTGGATGGCCACCAACGCCCTCATGGCTGCAAGCGATCCTCGCTTTGCCGGCGCCTTCTGGGATGCCATCGACGAGCGCGGCGGTTTGATG
>DBFZVF010000188.1:0-5163 GCA_048519165.1 Collinsella sp. | reverse complement strand
CCCTGTGGGCAAAAAATGCCAAATATGAGTACGGTTGCTATCTTAGTATCATATTGCCTTCGCAAAATAATAGACATAACAGCAAAATATGTTCATTAACGCAAACACATATAAGTCCGCTATGGTGTTGTTTGATCAATTTAGGGACGCGTGTAAGCCGTGGGAGCGGCATTTGAGGCGGTTTTGGCTGTTACTAAAAAGGTAACAGTACTCATATTTGCCCTTTTTTGCCCACGGGGTCTGGAAAGCGCCGTCAGTGAGGTCTCAGGGAAGGCGTTTCGAGGCTCGAAGGACACAAAACGGGGGTGCAGGTTGTCCTGCGCCCCCCGTTTTCTTGGCATTGCGGTTGTTTGCCGCCGGTTTTTACGCCGCTTCGTCGAACTGCGAGTTGTACAGGTCGGCGTAGAAGCCGCCCTGGGCGAGCAGCTCGTCGTGCGTGCCCTTCTCGACGATGTCGCCGTCGCGAATCACCAAGATCACGTCGGCGTTGCGGATCGTGGACAGGCGGTGCGCGATGACAAAGCTGGTGCGGCCCTGCATCAGCGCATCCATGGCGCGCTGAATAAGCTCCTCGGTACGGGTATCGACGTTGGAAGTCGCCTCGTCCAGAATCAGTGCCGGGCGGTCGGCCAAAATGGCACGGGCGATGGTCACGAGCTGGCGCTGACCCTGCGACAGGTTGGTGCCCTCCTCGTTGATCATAAAGTCGTAGCCACCGGCGAGCGTATGAATAAAGTGGTCGCAGCGTGCGGCGCGCGCAGCGGCCTCGACCTCGGCATCGCTCGCGTCGGGGCGTCCGTAGCGGATGTTCTCGCGGATGGTGCCGTTAAACAGCCAGGTGTCCTGCAGCACCATGGCAAACTCGCCGCGCAGTGCCGCGCGGTCCCAGTCGCGCACATCGACGCCCTCGACACGCAGCGAGCCGCCGTCCACGTCGTAGAAGCGCTGCAGCAGCTTAATGAGCGTGGTCTTGCCGGCGCCGGTGGGGCCGACGATGGCGATGGTCTGGCCGGGCTGCGCCTCGCAGCTAAAGTCGTGGATGATGGTCTTGTCGGGCGTGTAGCCAAACTTCACATGGTCAAACTCCACGTGGCCGGGGCGCTTCTCAGGGATCTGCGCGTCGGCCTTCTGCTCCTCCTCGGGTGCGGCCAAAAACTCAAACACACGCTCGGTGGCAGCTGCCATCGACTGCATCGTGTTGCTCACGTTGCCCAGCTGCTGCACGGGTTGCGTAAAGTTGCGCACGTACTGGATAAAGCTCTGGATGTCGCCGGGCGTGGCATTGCCGGTCAGCGCGAGCTGCGCGCCCACCACGACAACGCCCACGTAACCCATGTTGCCCACCAGGCTCATAAGCGGCATCATCAGGCCCGACAGGAACTGCGAACGCCAGCCACTAATAAACAGGCGGTCGTTTTGACGGTCGAACTCCTCGATTGAGACCTCGGCGCGGTCGAACACCTGAATGACGTTTTGACCGGCAAAGTCCTCCTCGATAATGCCGTTGACGGCGCCCAGAACCTGCTGTTGCTCGCGGAAGTACGGCTGCGAGAAGTGAATCATTACGGTCAGGATAATCGCGGCTGCCGGCAGCGTGAGCACGGTGACGCCGGTGAGCGGCAGGCTGATCGAAAGCATCATGACGAGCACGCCGATAATCTGCGTTACCGACGTGATGAGCTGCGTCACGCTCTGGTTGAGCGACTGACCCAGCGTATCGACGTCGTTGGTGATGCGGCTGAGTACGTCTCCCTTGCTGTGGCCGTTGAAGTAACTCATCGGCACGACGGCAATCTTGGCGGCGATTTCCTTGCGCATGCGGTAGCAGATCTTTTGCGTGACGCCGGTCATGAGCCAGCCCTGGACCAGGCTGCAGACAGAGCTCGCCAGATACAGGCAGAGCAAAAAGCCGAGCGTCTTGGCGATCCAGTCAAAGTCAACGTCGCCGGTGCCGTTGACCTTGGCGACCAGGCCTTCGAACAGCTTGGTCGTAACCTGGCCGAGCACCTTGGGTCCCACAATGTTAAAGATGACCGAGCACACGGCAAAGGCGACGGCGGCAAACACGGCAATCTTGTGCTGGCCGATATAGCCGAGCAGCTGCCTCATGGTGCCCTTAAAGTCCTTGGCCTTTTCGCCGCGACGCATGCCGCCCATGCGGCCCATGGGTCCACGCTGACGGGTGGGCTTGGGAATTTGGGTCTTGGTCTCGTCTGCCATTAGTGCTCGCCTCCTTCCGTAACGGCTGCAATTTCTTCTTGGGTAAGCCCCAGCTCCTCGGCGGAAAGCTGCGACTGTGCGATTTCCAGGTACGCCGGGCAGCTGCGCAGTAGCTCCTCGTGCGTGCCGGTGCCCACTACGTGACCGTCGTCGAGTACGATGATCTGGTCGGCGTGCATGATGGTCGCGATGCGTTGTGCCACGACCACGAGCGCGGCGTCGGTGACGTTTTTGGCCAGCTCCTCGCGCAGGCGCGCGTCGGTCTTGTAGTCAAGCGCGCTAAACGAGTCGTCGAACACCACGACCTCGGGCTTTTTGGCCAGGGCGCGGGCGATGGCCAGACGCTGGCGCTGACCGCCCGAAACATTGGAGCCACCCTGGCTGATGGGGGAGTCGTAACCGCCCTCGCGCTCGGCGATAAAGTCCTCGGCCTGGGCGATGCGCGCGGCCTGGTGCATGTCATCGTCGCTTACCATGTCGCCGGCAAACTTGAGGTTGCTCTTGACAGTGCCCGAGAACAGGCGACCCTGCTGCGGGATGTAACCAATGCGGCGGCGCAGTTCGGAAAGGGTCATGTCGCGCACGTCGATGCCGTCGAGCGAAATGCTGCCGCCCGTGACGTCGTACAGGCGCGGAATCAACTGCACGAGCGTGGACTTGCCCGAGCCCGTGGAGCCAATGATGCCGAGCATCTGACCGGCATGCGTGGTGAAGTTCACGCCGCTGATGACGTCGGCACGGGCATCGGGATACTGGAAGCTCACGTCGCGGAAGGTGAGCTCACCGCGCGGCGCGCTGGCCGCGGGCAGTTTGGGCGAGACAGGGTCGTTGATGCTCGTGGGGCAGGTGATGACCTCTTCCACGCGCTCGGCTGCGACCTCGGCACGGGGCAGAATGACCGACACCATGGTGAGGATCATAAACGCCATGACGATCTGCATGGTGTAGGAGATAAACGCCATCATGTTGCCGACCTGCATCACGCCGTCGGACACGCCCTGCGCGCCAAACCAGACGATAAGCACGGTGATGCAGTTCATGACAAGCATCATGAGCGGCATCATAAAGCTCATGGCGCGGTTGGTGTAGAGCTGCGTGGTCATCAGGTCGAGCGAAGCCTTGTCAAAACGCTCGAGCTCATGTTCCTCGCGGTTGAACGAGCGGATGGGCATAAGGCCGTCGAGCAGCTCGCGGGCGGTAAGGTTCACGCGGTCCACAAAGCTCTGCATCTTTTTGAACTTGGGCATGGTGAGGCCCATGAGCACGCCGACAACGGCCGAAACCGCGATGATGGCCACGGCGATGGTCCACTCCAGGCCGGTGTGGTTGGCCAGGACGCGCATAACGGCGACGATGCCCATGACGGGGGCCATCAGGCACATGCGGATAAACAGGGTTGCGGCCATCTGGATCTGCTGAATGTCGTTGGTGCAGCGGGTGATGAGCGAGGCCTGGCTAAACTTGCCCACCTCGGCCGGCGAGAAGTGCATAACCTTGTTGAAGGTCTCGCGGCGCAGGTCGCGGGCGATGGAGCAGGCGGTGCGCGAAGCCACGGCACCGGTCAGGATGGTGGCGACGAGCGAGATCAGGCACAGACCAAACATCGTGGTCGCCATGCGGCCCAGGTAGGCGTTCTGCACGTCGGCGGGGTCGATGCCCTGCGCCTTGTACTCGTCTTGCACATAGCTCACGGCGCGTTGGGTCACGATGGAGCCCGACATGGAGCCCATTTTATCCGCCATTTCGTTGGCGCCCTCGACGAGCTTGCTTTGGTCTACCAGACCGCCCTCGACACCCAGGCGCAGGCTCTTCATGGTGATCTTACCGCCGTCGGCATCAATCTGCTTTTGCATGTTCTGCGCCGCTGCGGCCTTCTGCTGCATCTCGGCGAGCTGCTCGGGCGTCATCGCCGCCATCTGCTCGGGGGTGGGCATGGCCTGGGCGGCGTCGCTGTCTTTTTCGCCGGACGTGCCGGTCATGTCGCCCATGGAGTCGGCGTCAATGCCCTGGTTGAACGAAAGTACGACAGTCTCGGGCAGGCTCATAATGTCGGCAATCTTGCCTCCATCGGCACGCTCTTCCTCGGTGCCCTTGTACGCTCGAATGCCGTTTTTGCCAGCCTTGCTAAACACGGCCTCCACAGCCTTGGCGTCCTTGGCGCTCATAAAGAGTTCGAGGTCGTCGAGCGATTCGGCGCGAATGGTGTCGGGCACGGGCGAGGCAATACCGCCTTGCTGCACGCCCACGTCGACGATGTCGCTCATATAGGTAGGCAGCGCCAGATCGGCGTTGCAGCTGATTACGATGAGTACGATAGCTGCGAGTAGTGCTAGGATATGCTTTTTAAAGAGCTTGAGAATCCTCACTCGGCATCTCTCCTTTCTTGATTGCGGTCGATAATTTCGTTGGCACGTCTTAGAAGGCGCACCATCTCTTGGGTATCTGTTTCGCCGAGCTGCTCGAGGAAGGCCGCGGTGCGGTCCTCGAATTCCCGGCGTTTGATTTCGATGACCTGGAATCCCTTGTCGGTCACCGTGACGTGTACGCGACGACGGTCGGTCTTTGAGTGCTCGCGCTCGACCCAACCCTTGGCCTCGAGGGCGCGCAGGATATTGGCGATACGGGCGCTCGAAACCCAGGCACGATCGGCGAGTTCGCTCGGTGTGAGTGAGCCGCCGGCGCGCATGAGGGCGCGCATGACGGCCATCTCGCCGCCGAGAGCTTTGTCCGCAAAGCGCGAAATTCGCTGATGCATGCTGCCAAACTCAGTTAAGAGCTGACGCCCAAGCTCATGGAAATCGGTATCTTCCATCGAAAACCCCTAACACTAGAAACTATTTCCGGTGAAAGATGATACCCTTGCACGCGCACCCTATACGGTAGATTTTTGGGTCATGCCTAGAAAACAATCTTTAGGCGACCTCCGTACACCGTCGGTATCAG
>DBFZVF010000187.1:0-2635 GCA_048519165.1 Collinsella sp. | reverse complement strand
CACGAGCCGGAGAGCACTTAATGTGCTCTCCGTGCGAGCCAGGACTGTAGAGCAGCAAACTTAGCCCCCGCGCCGCCCGGGCCGGGAATCCGCCCCTGCGCACAGGAGGGGATCCCTTTTGTGTAGGCTTTGCGGAAATGTGCCAATTTTGGGATACGCCCGGCGGCGTGGTCTGTTGACGGCACAGCTAACGGCACGTATCCTATCGAACTGCGTGTTTCGTAGGGGGATGCTGACCCCTCGATTCAAGCCGTTGCACTTTACAGAAAGCTGGAATCATTCGAGAAGGAGTACGCTTTGCCTACTATTAACCAGCTGGTTCGCCAGGGCCGTCGTTCCGTGCCCAAGAAGTCCAAGAACGCTGCTCTGCAGCACAACTCCCAGAAGCGCGGCGTGTGCACCCGCGTCTTCACCACGAGCCCCAAGAAGCCGAACTCGGCTCTTCGTAAGGTTGCCCGTGTTCGCCTCGTCAACGGCATCGAAGTTACTGCTTACATCCCGGGTGAGGGCCACAACCTGCAGGAGCACTCCATCGTGCTCGTCCGCGGTGGTCGTGTCCGTGACCTCCCTGGTGTCCGTTATCACGTCATCCGTGGCGCCTACGACGCTGCTCCGGTCCAGAACCGTATGCAGGCCCGTTCCAAGTACGGTGCTAAGCGCCCCAAGGCCAAATAAGCCAGATAACGTTTTGATACTTTCGCCGTGTGCCGCCTAAGCGCCGCACGGTAGACACTTAAGGAGATTTCACATGCCGCGTCGTGCAGCAGCTAATCGTCGTGAGGTTCAGCCTGACGCCGTTTACAACAACCGCCTGGTGACTCAGCTCATCAACAAGGTCCTTCTTGACGGCAAGAAGGCCACCGCTGAGCGCATCGTTTACACCGCTTTCGAGATCGTTGCCGAGAAGTCCGAGGGTGGCGACGCTCTCGCTACCTTCAAGAAGGCTATGGACAACGTCAAGCCCACGCTCGAGGTTAAGCCCAAGCGTGTCGGTGGCGCTACCTATCAGGTCCCGATGGAGGTCAACTCCCGTCGTTCCACCGCTCTGGGTATCCGCTGGATCGTCAACTTCTCCCGCGCTCGCAAGGAGAAGACCATGGCCGAGCGTCTCGCCAACGAGATCCTCGATGCTTCCAACGGTCTGGGCGCTTCCGTCAAGAAACGTGAGGACGTCTTCAAGATGGCCGAGGCCAACCGCGCGTTCTCTCACTATCGTTGGTAAGTTTAAGGTAAGGAACTAACATGGCTAAGCCTAAGTACAAGCTTTCCGATACCCGTAACATCGGCATCATGGCCCACATCGATGCCGGTAAGACCACCACGACCGAGCGTATTCTTTACTACACCGGTAAGACCCACAAGATCGGTGAGGTCCATGAGGGCGCTGCCACCATGGACTGGATGGTTCAGGAGCAGGAGCGCGGCGTAACCATTACCTCCGCTGCTACCACGTGCTTCTGGAACAAGGACGGTAAGGACTACCGCATCCAGATCATCGACACCCCGGGCCACGTTGACTTCACCGCCGAGGTCGAGCGCTGCCTGCGCGTCCTCGATGGCGCTGTCGCCGTCTTCGACGCCGTTGCCGGCGTTCAGCCCCAGTCTGAGACCGTTTGGCGTCAGGCTTCCACCTTTAACGTCCCCCGCATCGCCTTCATCAACAAGTATGACCGCGTGGGCGCTGACTTCTTCAACGCTATCGAGACCATGAAGGATCGTCTCGACGCTAACGCCGTGGCCGCTCAGGTCCCGATGGGCGCCGAGGACAACTTCTGGGGCGTCATCGACCTGGTCACCATGACTGCTTGGGACTTCAAGGCCGACGACAAGGGCATGACCTACCCCGAGCCGATGGACGAGATCCCGGCTGAGTTTGCCGACATCGCTGCCACCAAGCGCGAGGAGCTCCTCGACGCTGCTGCCAGCTTTGACGACGAGCTCATGGAGAAGATCCTCATGGAGGAGGACTTCACCGTCGAGGAGCTCAAGGCTGCTCTGCGTAAGGGTGTTCTGGCCAACGAGCTTAACCTCGTCTTCGTGGGCTCCGCCTACAAGAACAAGGGCGTTCAGGAGCTGCTCGACGCTGTTGTCGACTACCTGCCCAGCCCGCTCGACGTTGAGGCCGTCACCGGTACCGATCCGGACACCGGCGAGGAGATCCAGCGTCATCCTTCCTTCGACGAGCCCTTCTCCGGCCTGGTCTTCAAGATCATGACCGACCCGTTCGTCGGTAAGCTCACCTATGTCCGCGTCTACTCCGGCCGCGCCGAGTCCGGCTCCTACGTGGTCAACGCTTCCAACGGTCAGCGCGAGCGCCTCGGCCGCATCCTCGAGATGAACGCCGCCGAGCGTATCGACCGTGACGACGCTGCCGCCGGCGACATCGTCGCTTGCGTCGGCTTCAAGAACTCCACCACCGGTGACACCCTGTGCGCCGAGGGCAAGGAGATCGTCCTCGAGAAGATCGAGTTCGCTAAGCCCGTTATCGACGTTGCCATCGAGCCCAAGACCAAGGCCGAGCAGGACAAGATGTCCCTGGCTCTGACCAAGCTCGCCGAGGAGGACCCGACCTTCCAGGTGTCCACCAACCACGAGACCGGCCAGACCATCATCGCCGGCATGGGCGAGCTGCACC
>DBFZVF010000186.1:0-17954 GCA_048519165.1 Collinsella sp. | reverse complement strand
TCCGATCGGCCTACCGATTGGAGGATACCACCGTGGCACCAACTAGAATGCCGGAAGCCGTCATCGGGCTCGATGTCGGGAAATCGTCCCACTGGGCATGTGTCGCGACCCGAGACGGCCCGCCCGTCGGGAGGGGTTTCCTAAGGGCACATCCCGCAGCCGCAAAGCGGCGAGGACGTGCCCGTGGAAACCCCGCAGGCGGTCGGGCCCGGACAGGTGCGTTACTCTTTCTCCACGGCGCGCATGATCGCCTTGTAGATCTCCATCAGCGGGATGATCAGGAAGGCAAGGCCCAGCGCGGCGATAACGCCCTTGAGCTCAAGCGTCACGGGGCCAAAGAACATCTCGGCAAGCGTCGGCTGCACGGTTACGATCACCGTCAGCACCAGCGCCAGCGCGGCAGAGGCCCACAGCCACTTGTTCTGCTTCTTCATGCTAAACAGCGACGCACGACGGCTGCGCATATTGAAGCAGTGGAAAATCTCGACCATGTTGAGCGTGATGAAAGCCATCATCACGCCTTCCTCGTCGGCATTGCCGGCGATCATATCGGCGATGTGGATGTAGCCCATGTCAAAGTACACGCCCACAAAGAAGCTCGCCAGCACCAGCACAGTGATGATCAAGCCCTGGACCACGCAGTCCAGGCCCATATTGCCGGCAAAGACACCATCCTTGGCGTTGCGCGGCTTGCGCTTCATGATGTCGCCCTCGGCATCCTCCATGCCCAGCGCGAGCGCGGGGAAGCAGTCGGTGACCAGGTTCACCCACAGCAGCTGCACCGGCTGGAAGATGGTGAAGCCGATGAGCGTGGCGATAAACACCGAGAACACCTCGGCAAGGTTAGCCGAAAGCAGGAACTGGATGACCTTACGGATGTTGTCGTAGATGCGGCGACCCTCTTCGCAGGCACCGATGATGGTGGCGAAGTTGTCGTCGGCAAGTACCATGTCGGCGACGTTCTTGGTGACGTCGGTACCGGTGATGCCCATGCCCACGCCGATGTCGGCGCGTTTGATGGACGGGGCGTCGTTGACGCCGTCGCCCGTCATGGCCACGATCTGGTCGCGTGACTTCCATGCCTCGACGATGCGGGTCTTGTGCTCGGGCTGGACGCGGGCGTACACGCCGTAGTCCTCGATGTGCGCGTCGAGCTCCTCGTCGCTCATGCGATCGAGATCGGCACCGGTGATGGCATGGCTGCGATCGGTGACGATTCCCAGCTGCTTGGCAATGGCCACGGCGGTGTCGATATGGTCGCCCGTGATCATGACGGTGCGAATACCGGCATCATGGGCCTCGCGGATGGCGTCGGCGACCTCGGGGCGGACAGGGTCAATCATGCCGGACAGGCCGCAGAAGACCAGGTCGTGCTCGAGCGCAGCGGGGCTGCAGTCTGCCGGAACCTCGGTGTAGGTGCGGCTTGCCAGCGCCAGCACGCGCAGGGCCTCGTCGGCCATGGCCTTGTTGGCGGCCACGAGCTCGGCACGGCGCTCCTCAGTCAGGGGGACGACCCTATCGCCCTCGTAGATGTGGGTGCACAGGCCGATTACCACGTCGGGCGCGCCCTTGGTGTACTGCTCGTACTCGCCGTCCAGGGTCTCGACGACCACGGACATCATCTTGCGGCCCGAGTCGAACGGGGCCTCGCCCACGCGCGGGTGCTCGGCAGTCAGGCCAGTGAGACCAGCCTTGCCGGCATCGTTGACGAGCGCGCACTCAGTCGGCTCGCCCACGGCCTCGCCCAGCTCCTCGTCCCACTGGGCATCGGAGCACAGTGCCATACCGGCCAGGAACTTCTCCTTGGGCGCAGCGAGCTCGTGCTTGACGACGGTCATCTTGTTCTGGGTAAGGGTGCCGGTCTTGTCGGAGCAGATGGTCTGCGTGCAGCCAAGGGTCTCGACGGCAGAAAGCTTGCGGATGATCGCCTGGCGCTTGGCCATCTTGGTCACGCCGAGCGAAAGCACGATGGTCACGACGGCGACCAGGCCCTCGGGGATGGCGGCGACGGCAAGCGAGACGGCGACCATAAAGGTGTCGAGCAGGGCAGTCGGGTCGGTAAGGACGTTGCCCACGCCGTGACGGATGATGTCGACGCCAAAGATGACGACGCAGATGACGATAACCATAATGGTAAGGATGCGGCTGAGCTCGGCGAGCTTCACCTGCAGCGGCGTGAGCTCTTCCTTGGCCTCGGCCAGGGCGCCGGCAATCTTGCCCATCTCGGTGTCCATGCCGGTGCCGACCACGACGGCGCGACCACGGCCGTACACAACGGTGGAACCCATATAGCACATGTTCTTGCGGTCGCCGAGCGGCACGTCATCGGTGCCCGCGGCGAGCTCGATCACGTTGGTATGCTTCTCGACGGGCACGGACTCGCCGGTAAGGGCGGCCTCTTCGATCTTCATCGTGGCGCTCTCGAGGACGCGGCAGTCGGCCGGAACGGAGTCGCCCGCCTCGAGCATGATCACGTCACCGGGCACGAGCTCGGCGCTCGGCAGGTGCACGAGCTTGCCGTCGCGCAGTACCTTGGACTGCGCCGCGCTCATCTCCTGCAGGGCCTCGAGGGCTTCTTCGCTCTTGGCTTCCTGGACCACGCCCAGCACCGAGTTGACGATAACGACGAACATGATAATGACGACATCGGCAAAGTCGGGCTCGCCCTTGACCATGCCCGTGAGCGCACTGATGACGGCGGCAACGATCAGCATGATGACCATGGGATCGGCCATCTGCTCAAAGAAACGCTTCCACAGCGGCGTCTTCTCGGCTTCCTCGAGCTTGTTAGGGCCTGTCTTAGCGAGGCGCGACGACGCCTCGTCGTCGCTCAGGCCGAGGTTCTCATCGACACCCTGGTCGCTGAGCACCTCCGCCGCGGCGGACAGGTATTCCTTTTGCATATAGAGTCCCCTCCTGGGATTCGGGCCACTCAGCAGATTGATGCCCGATCATAATTCCCAGGAGAAGGGCAAGGGCTCATCAAGGCTGCCGTGCTGAGCGGCAGTTGATAGTGGAGCTATGGTACCCCAAAGCAACGCGTCTAGCCAAAACAATCCATTTGGAAATATGGTCCATAAGCAACGGTGCAGGCCGTGTGATGCTCAACATTGATAAAACGTTTTTTCTTCGGCGCATCATCAAACTGAAATATCGCCCAGATAGCAGCGGTTAGAACGGTTGGTAAAGTTTTTGCATATACCGTTTTTCCGCAAAAAATGAACTTCTAATTCGGCATACGGTCGATTTTTTGGGGTATTCGGTCGCCATTTCGTTATAATCAACTCAGTTTTATTTCTTATGGTTTATCTATCAGCGCAAGACGATGTCAGATGGAGGTCTGAATGTACAAGCGCACTAAGATTGTATGCACCATGGGTCCCGCCTGCGATAGCGACGAGACCATCCGCGAGATGATCAAGGCGGGCATGAACGTCGCCCGTTTTAACTTCTCGCACGGCTCCTACGACGAGCACCACGGTCGCATCGAGCGCGTCCGTCGTATTTCCAAGGAGCTCGGTATGCCCGTCGGCATCCTGCTCGACACCAAGGGCCCCGAGGTCCGCACCGGCCTTCTGGTCGATGGCAAGAAGGTTGCCGTCAAGACCGGCGACAAGATCGTCGTCACCGCTCAGCCCACGACCGAGGATTTCCACGGCACCGCTGAGCACATCTCCCTCGACTACCTGGCTCTGCCCTCCGAGGTCGAGAAGGGCTCCCTCATCCTGATCGATGACGGCCTGGTTGCCCTCGAGGTCGAGTCCGTCGACGGCCAGGACATGACCTGCGTCGTCAAGAACGACGGCCTGATCGGCGAGCGCAAGGGCGTCAACATGCCCAACGTCAACATCTCGCTGCCCGCTATCACCGAGCGCGATCGTCAGGACATCCTCTTTGGCCTGACCGAGAACATCGACTACATCGCCGCTTCCTTCATCCGTGACGGCGAGTCCGTCCGCGGCATCCGCGAGCTTTGCCGCGAGAACGGTGGCGAGCACGTGACGATCTTCCCGAAGATCGAGTGCGCCCTGGGCGTCGAGAACTTCGACGAGATCCTCGAGGCTTCCGACGGCATCATGGTTGCCCGTGGCGACCTGGGCATCGAGATCAAGCCCGAGCTCGTTCCCCACATCCAGAAGGAGATCATCGCCAAGTGCAACGCGGCCTACAAGCCCGTTATCACCGCTACGCAGATGCTCGACTCCATGCAGCAGAACCCGCGCCCGACGCGCGCCGAGGTTGCCGACGTTGCTAACGCCATCTACGACGGCACCGACGCCGTTATGCTCTCTGGCGAGTCCGCTGCCGGTAAGTACCCGGTCGAGGCCGTTAAGATGCAGGCCAGCATTGCTCTCGAGACCGAAAAGTACCTCCCGGCTCACGCTCCGCTCGAGGTTCCGGCCGATGCCCACGGCACCCGTGTTGTCAACAACGTTGTGGGTATGTCCGCTGTGAACATGGCTACCACCGTTGGCGCCAAGTGCATCACCGTGCCGACGACCACCGGCCGCACCGCTCGCCTGATCTCGCACTTCCGTCCCAACATGCCGATCTGCGCGTTCTCCCGCCACGAGTGGGCCGTCCAGCAGATGATCATGTACTGGGGCGTTATCCCGCACCAGGCCGAGATTACCCAGGGCACCGTCAACGGCACGATCGTCAAGGCGATCGAGACCGCTAAGGAGCTCGGCTACGTCGAGGCCGGAGACCTGACCGTCGCTACCGCTGGCGATTCCCGCATGAGCGTCCAGCTCGAGGACAAGGTCTCCTCGACCAACGTCGCTTACGTCGCTCAGGTGCGCTAAGTCGTACTTGCAAGCACACTTGCATTGCAAAGGGCCCGGAAGGCAAAGCCTTCCGGGCCCTTTTTCTATGCCAATGCCGGCGCACAGCAAAACACGCACTCATTTCTTTACCAAAAGTGCGAAATCCACCCTTCGAGGCCCAATGAATAAAGTCCCAAGCGCTAAAAGTGTTCGCCCGGTGGCAAACCCACACCTTAACCGACGCTGATAAATCGTTTTAGCAAGAGCCAGATCGACCTGGTTTTCGGAAGTGCGGGGAAAAATTGCTTACCTCCGAGTACAAGCCCTTTTATTTCAACAAAACCCCTGATAAAGTTGGCTCAAATACCGCTTGTGGTTTGCCTGTTTGTCTTTTTCCCCGCACTTCCGAAACCGATAGCTTTTCTAGCCCAAACTACGCTCAAACGATCGGATCGCCATGTCATTTCTTGCCTGCGGACCCACGGCTTTTCAGTACTATCGCATCCCGCCCCAGATACTGGGACTCTATCCGGCAATCCTGCCGCCCGACCATGACCATCGCTTGGTACACTACTCAAAACAACCAGTATTTAAAGACTTGCTCGGCACACCAGTTTGGAGATTCGTGGGCGAAAGAAAACAGCGCGCGAACGGAAAGCTATTTCATAGCCGTCTGCTAACCCAAGAGCCGCCTCCTGGGTCGTTTAGGCAGACTGAGCATGGGTTTGATGTCACTTCACCGGAGTTCACGCTGCTCAGCCTTGCCACGCAGGTCTCACGCAGCCAGTTACTCATGGCTTGCTACGAGATGTGCGGCTCCTTTGCAGTGTTTAAGCCCTGCGAGCGAACGCAACAACAACTCGATGAAGCTATTTCGCTTAAGCTCATTCCGCCCAGCTGCGGCTGGGAGCGAGCTAACGACACCAAGGGCAATGACACCAACTTGTGGAAGCGCACGCCGCTTCTTACCGCAGCGGATATCGCCGCGTTCGCCAAGCAGGCCGCAGGCCTGCGCGGCGTTAAGCAGCTCCGCTGGGCCGCCGAACGCATGACAGGACAGACCGCCTCGCCCTTTGAAGTCCAGACGTCAATTCTCATCTCGCTCCCCCGCGATGAGGGCGGTCTGGGCATCGACATCACCAATAACGCGCGCATCCCGCTCAGCGAAGCCGCGCGTTCGCTGTATGACAAAACCTGCTGCTACGCCGATATCCTCATCGAAAGCGCCACCGACAGCATGGGCGTCATCCTTGAATGCCAAGGCCGCTCCGCCCACGACAGCGAAGCCGCGAGCCTCTCCGATGCCGAGCGCGCCACCGCACTCACAAGCATGGGCTACGACGTCATCCAAATTACCTATGACCAGATCAAGGAGAAGAAGAGCTTCAACCACATAGCCGAGCTCATCCATAAAAAGGCTGGGCTTCCCTACACCCCAAAGACTAAACAGGAGCGCACTGCCGAAGATGCCCTGCGGCAAGAGCTACTTGTCGATTGGGTTGAGCTATTCACTGCCGGGCCGGCCAGCTAGCAGCTAGCAATCAGGGGCAGCGCAGACACATCGGGCGATTCGACACGGGCGGCAAAACCCGCCTCGGTTAGCTCGACGACCTCGGTAAACGTTGCATCGAAAAACTCCTCGGTTAGCAAGCGATACGGCGGATGATCGGGCTCGCCGGGGTTTTCGCGTACAATCTCGTGCATAACGCCGATGGTCTTGAGCACATACTCCTTATGGATGGGATACTGACCAAAACGCGTCGCCGCAGTATAGAGGCGATCGGTCGCGCGCGGAATCGAAACAATGCTGAGCGTCTTGCCAAACCAGTCAAAGTCGCCTTGCTTTTTAATGCGGAATTCCTCGCACGGCTTGCCGCCGTGCGCCTCCAGGTACTGGTTCACGCGGGTATTCCACACAGTATCGGCCACAAGGTGAGACCAAACGCCCAGCGTCAGATCGAGCAGCGACTGCGCCACGTCATCGGGCGCGAGCGAAAACTCACAGGCGCCGGGACCGGCAACCGGCTCGGCGTCCTTGTAACGTTGGGGATAATGCACCCGATTGAGTCGCTCGCGTTCCTCGACAATCGAGGTGGCCTCAGCAGGTTCGCCCGCGGGTGCACCTTTAAGCAGCGGCGCCACATAGGTATCCCAGAACTCATGCTCACGAGGCTTAGGGATAGGCTCGGGCTTTGCAAAGTGCGTAATGCGATACGGAATGGGATCAGCGATGCCAGGGACCATATAGCCCACGAAGATATCCGGAACCACGCAGCCAAACAAAAAGGCATTGCGGTCGCGCACGCTATTGGCAAGCGCACCGCTGCGCTCCAGCAAACGCTCCGTCTGAGCGATATGAATGTTCCAGCTTGGCATAGCCACCCCCATAAAAACCTGGATAACTATACCATCACGGCAAAGCCGCGCGGGCGGCTACGCACGCTCTACGCAGCAACTATTCCGCAGCGCCGCTCTCGGTTCCATACGACGACACCGGCGCCTCGACCACATGGTGATATCGATCGATATAGATGGCGCGGGCACCCAGGCGCCGCACCAAATCCTGATGATGTGTACTCATCAAGACCGTCTTGCCGGCAGCAACATAGGCCAGTAGAAAGTTGACCACGATGTCGCACGAGTCCTCGTCAAGTCCGTTGGTAGGCTCGTCGAGCACCAGGATATCCGGGTTCATCGACACCACCGCAGCCAGCGCAACGCGCTTCTTTTGCCCGCCCGAGAGCTGATAGGGAGAGACGTCGGCAAGGTCGGCAACCTGGAATAGCTCCATGGCATCGCGGACGCGGCGCTCGAGCTCGTCTGCCGGCAACCCCATTTGAGCCGGGCCAAACGCGACTTCCTCGCCGACCGTGGCACAAAAGAGCTGCGCATCGGCGTTTTGGAACACAAAGCCCACGCGCTGATGGAACCGCTGGGCCGTCGCGGAATCCTTGAGATATGCGGCATCGACCGCATGCCCGTCGAACAGGTACGCACCCGCGTCCGCAAGCTCAAGGCCGTTGATAAGACGCATAATCGTCGTCTTGCCGCAGCCGTTGGGACCGAGCAGAGCAACGAGCTCCCCACGGTTCACCCGCAATGAAACGCCGTCGACCACCGTATGCCCCGCATAGGAAAACACCACGTCGCGAAACTCGATGAGCGGCGTGACCTCGGCGCCGGCAGCACCGCTCGCACCCATCGCGTTATTCGTATCGTTTGCCAAAACGTCGCCCTTCCCTACTCACATCAACGGTTCGACCGTCCGCGCTACAGCACCGCGCACAACACGGCGAGCAACGCCACAACGGCCGCGTAAACCGTATCGCGCCAGCCAAAGCCGTTCCGCGCGAGAGCCGGATACGCGCCGGCAAAGCCGCGGCAGAGCATGGCCTCGTCCATCGCGCGGCTGCATTCCATAGCCTTGATAAACGTCATGCCCATGATACCCGCCAGCGAATCGGTGCGCGAAAAACCCGCAGGCGCGGAACCGACGCTGCGCAGCATGACCGATTCGCACAGATCGTGTGCCGTGCGTCCCAGCACCTCAATATGCTTGAGCGCCATATCAAACGTAAAGATAACCTCGTCGGGCAGGTGCAGCATTTTGAGCGCCGCCGACATGCGGCTCCAGGTGAGCGTCCACGAAACGCCCAGTACCAGCGACACGTTAATGAACGTCTTGAGTGCAATCTTGAGCATGGCACCCGTGGCAGACGCGCCCAGCAGCAGGGCAGGTAGCGCCAGAACCACGGCAAACCCCGCGGCAGCCAACGCCGGTACAAAAGTCGCGCGCAACCCGCGCGCGGGGCGCACCGCGACCAGCACCAGCGCGATAGCCGCCATCAGCATCAGGTACAGCGGGCTTTGCGTCAGACACACGCACAGGACGCAGACGAACATCCCCACCAGGCGCACCGGAGCCGAAACGCAAGAAAGGGCGCGGTCGACCATCGACCCGCCCTCGTGCGCGCCTCCACCCAGGCGAACCCGCTCAAGCAGGCTCGCCAGGTGCAGGACGTTCTTTTGCATCACACGATGCCGAGCCCCCGCGGGCTCGTATCGCTCCTCGGCCGCAAGCCAGCTAGGCAGCTCGACCATTTGCATGCGCTCAGCTTTCCTTAACCGTCAGCGAGATCAGGCGGAATGCGATGGTGAGCACCGCCACGCCAATCACGCCGGACAGGATATACATGGCAGCCTGACCGGCAAACCCAAGGCCCTGTTCCTCGGAATAGGCCTGCAGGTAATCGCCCGTGGGCAGGGCATCGGCAAAGGTCGGGGTATCGAGGCCGACCGAAGCCTGCAGGCTGTCGTCGCCAGCTTCTTGAACGGCGGTCGCGGCGCCCTCGGCGTCCCACTCGCCCCAGGCGTCACCCGTGGCCAGCAGCCCCAGCGGCGTGGCCACGACAAGCACGGCGACCAGAATGAGCGTGGGGACCAGCGAAGTCTTCTTGGCTGCAGTGCCCTCGGCAGCAAGCTGGCCATCGACGGCCTCGGGGCCGACGATAATGCCCGGCGCCGTCTTCTTAATGAAGCCGTAAATCGCAGCCGTCGCCACGCCCTCGACGACACCGGCGACCAGCATATGCGGGATCAACATGGCCGGAATAGCCACGGACAGCGGGAAGGGGCAATACAGCGGCGCGCCCGAAGCGTTGGTAAAGAGCATCGGCTGAATACCAAACTCGATTGCTGCGCACAGGGCCGCCAGGCACAGGCCGACCCAGCCGCTTACGATGGCCGAAACCGAGGTGCCCCAGCTCTTGTCGTGCAGACGGCTGTTGAGCGCACGAAACACGATAGCAGCGACAAACGGCAGCACAAAGGCCATGTTAAAGCAGTTGGCGCCAAACGACAGAACGCCGCCGTCGCCAAATAGCAGCGCCTGCAGCGCTAGCGCGACCGAGACGGCAATGGCAGCGGCCTCGGGGCCAAGCAGCAGCGCGATGAGCGCGCCGCCAACGGCGTGACCCGTGGTACCGCCGGGCAGCGGCACGTTGAACATCATGAGCAAGAAGGAGAATGCGGCGCAGATGCCCAGGAACGCCATATGCTCGCGATCGAGCGTGGCGCGCACCTTTTTGATGCAGTGAACCCATACGGGCACCATCGCCACCGCCATGACGGCATCGGTCTGCGGGGACAGGTAGTTGTCTGGAATGTGCATATACGCCTCCCGGTTATCGGCGCGCGGAATTGCAACGCCGCTAAAATCACCTTGTCAGTGTTACGTAATGTCAGATTCGTAACACGCCGCGGGCTATCATAGCAAAACGGCGCACTGCCGACAAAGCAGCACGCCGTTATGTAATGCGCGTGTCATATATGCAGGCTCAGCAGCGCCTTATATCGAGCATAGCAGTCACGTAGGACTCGGCGGCAGCCACCGCTGGCCTATACCCAGCGCAAATCCTAGCCGCGGACCTCGCCGTTTACGCCCTTGCACACCTTGGTGACGATCTTCTGGTGTGCCTTCTCGACTTCTTCGCTGGTGAGCGTGTGGTCGTCGGAGCGATACGTAAGCGCAAAGGCCATGGACTTCTTGCCCGCTCCGATGCGGATGGGATCGCGGTAGACGTCGAACAGGCGCACGCCCTCGAGCAGCTTGCCACCGGCGCTGGTAATGCGGCGCTCAAGATCCTCGCAGGTCACGGAGTTATCGACCACGATAGCCAGGTCGTGCTCAACAGCCGGATACTGCGAGAACTCGCGGTAGTTCTCCTGGTTGCGAGCGCCCTTGATCAGCTTGTCCAGATCGAGCTCAAAGGCAACAACGACCTCATCGATGCCCATCGCCTCGCGCGCCTCGGGGTGAATCTCGCCGACCCAGCCCAGCACGGTGCCGCCGGACAGGACCTCGGCGGCGCGACCCGGCTGCAGGAAGGCATAGCCCTCGCCCTCGACAGGACGGAAGCGAACCTTCTCAATGCGCAGCTGGGCGAGCAGCTCCTCGACGATGCCCTTGCCAAAGAAGAAACGCAGCTTACGGTACTTCATGGTCCAAGACTGCTCGCTCCACTGGCCCGAGAGCACACCCGCCACGGACTTGGTCTCCTTGGGCAGGCTGGCGTTCTCGCGGCCGTGGAACAGGCTGCCGACCTCGTACAGGTGCACGTTGGGCGTGCCGTGGGCCTCGTTATAGGCCACAGACTGCAGCAGGCCCGGCAGCAGCGAGCGGCGCATCTCGGTCTGCTCGGCCACCAGCGGGTTCATGAGCACCACGGGGCAGCCGCGGCCCTCGGTGGACATGCCGATCTTCTCCAGGTCGCCCGGGGCGGCAAAGCCAAAGGTCGTGGTCTCGTTGAGGCCACAGGCGCGCAGGATCTCGCCGACCTTGCGGGTAAGCTTCTGCTCGCGCGTCAGACCGCCGATGTGGTTCTTGGCAGCCGGGATGGTCGCCGTCACACGGCCCATGCCCCACAGGCGCAGGACCTCCTCGATCAGGTCAATCTCGCGCGGCAGGTCGGGACGGAAGCTCGGCGGGGTGACCATAAAGTCCTCGCCGTCGCGCTCGACGGTGCAGCCCAGGCGGGTGAGTGAGCGCTCGATAAAGTCGGGCTCGATGTCGGCGCCGCAGATGGCGTGCACGCGGGCCAAGCGCAGCTTGATGCTATCGATGGTCTTGGGCGCGGGGAACACGTCGACATAGCCGGGAGCGACCTCGCCGCCGGCGATCTGTTCGATGAGAGCGCAGGTAACGTTGGCGACGTCCACGCAGCCGGTCTCGTCAACCTGGCGCTCAAAGCGAATGGAGGCGTCGGAGATCAGCGACAGGTCGCGGCTGGTGTGCGAGGTGCGACCGGCGTTGAAGCAGGCGCTCTCGACCATCACATCGACGGTGTCGTCCTCGATCTCGGAATCCATACCGCCCATAACACCGGCCAGCGCCACGGGGCGCTCGCCGTCGGTGATGAGGCCCATGCCGGCGTCGAGCACGCGCTCCTCGCCGTCGAGCGTCGTGAACTTCTCATCCTGCTGGGCGGCGCGAACCACCACGCGACGCCTGCCCTCGCGCTCGGCAAAGGTGTCCAGGTCAAAGGCGTGCAGCGGCTGACCGGTGAGCATCATCACGTAGTTGGTGATGTCGACGATGTTGTTGTGCGGACGCACGCCCAGGGCGTTGAGGCGCTTGACCATCCAGTCGGGCGAGGGGCCGACCTTCACGTTGCGCACGATGCGGGCGACATAGCGGTCGCACAGGCCCTCGTCGGCAATCTCGACCGAAAGCTCGTCGTCGGTCGCGCGGCCGGTCTCGGCCTTGATGGCGGGCAGCTCAACGTGGAAATCGCGATCGAAAATGGCGCCGGTCTCGCGGGCCATGCCGATCATGGACAGGCAGTCGGGACGGTTGGGCGTGATCTCGCAGTCGAGCACGGTGTCGCTCGAGCCCACATACTCGGCAAACGGCATGCCGCAGGGCGTGTCCTCGGGCAGGATCATGATGCCGGAGTGGTCGCCGCCCAGGCCGAGCTCGCGCGCAGAGCAGTTCATGCCCATGGACACGACGCCGCGAAGCTTGCTCTTCTTGATCTTGACGTCGCCGGGGAGCACAGCGCCGATCATGGCCGTGACGATGTGGTCGCCGGCCTCGAAGTTCTGCGCGCCGCAGACGATCTGCAGCGGAGCGGGGTTGCCGTCGGCGTCGAGGTTCTTGTCGCCCACGTCGACCGAGCACACATACATATGGTCGCTATCGGGGTGCGGGGTCTTGGTGAGCACCTTGGCGGTCACCACGTGGTCGAAGGACTCGCCCACGGTGTCGATCGCCTCGACCTCGGTGCCGGTTCGGATATATTCGTCCGAAAGGGTCTTGGGATCCTCCGGAATATCGATCATGGTCTTGAGCCAGTCGTAAGAAACACGCATCTAGCTCTCCTTTCATACTGAAAGCCTGCGAAGAGATGCAGGTGGAAACTTCAACTTTGTGAACATTCCTTACAAAGCGAGGGTTGTCCAAGTGCGGCAGATCGGCCCGAAAGAGGAGCGCCGCGTACTTTGGTACGCAAGCGACGAATGAGCGCCGAGGTGCCGTGCTTGGGCAAGCCGCAGCCTAGAACTGATTCAGGAAACGCATATCGCCTGTCATGAGAGTACGCAGGTCGGGCAGGTCGTAGCGCAGGGCCGCGACGCGCTCGGCGCCAATGCCAAAGGCGAAGCCGGTGTACTTCTCGGGGTCGATGCCGCAGTTGATCAGGACGTTGGGGTCGACCATGCCGCAGCCCAAGATCTCGATCCAGCCGCTGTGCTTGCAGAAGTTGCAGCCCTTGCCGCCGCACACGTGGCAGCTCACGTCCACCTCGCAGGAAGGCTCGGTGAAGGGGAAGAAGTGCGGGCGGTAGCGCGTCTTGCGGTCCTCGCCAAACATGCACTTAACAAAGTAGTCGAGCGTGCCCTTAAGATCGCCAAAGGTGATGCCCTCGTCGACGACCAGGCCCTCGATCTGGTTGAACTGCGGCAGGTGGCAGGCGTCGGCCGTGTCGGGACGGTAGACGGTGCCCGGGCAGATCATGTAGATGGGCGGCTTCTGCGACTCCATAGTGTGGATCTGCACGCCCGAAGTCTGGGTGCGCAGCAGTACGTCGGACTCGCCATGGGCGTGAGCCTCGGGGTGTGCGACGCTGCCAGGGTTGTTGTCGACCACGTAGAAGGTATCGCGGGCCGAGCGGCTCGGGTGATCCATGGGGGCGTTGAGCGCAGTGAAGTTGTAGTAGGAAGTATCGACCATGGGACCGGACTCGACGGTGTAGCCGATGCCGCAGAAGATGTCCTCGGCCTCCTCGATGATCTGCTTGATCAGGTGCTGGTGACCGATCTGCGGACGGATACCCGGCAGGGTAATGTCGACGGCCTCGTGCTCGAGAGCGTGCTTGAGGGCGGCGGCCTTCATCTCGGTGGTGCGCTCGTCGAGCATGCCCTCGATCAGTTGGCGCATCTCGTTGGCACGCTTGCCCATCATGGGACGATCCTCGGGGGCGAGCTTGCCCATCATGCGCATCAGGCCGGTGATGCGACCCTTGCGACCGAGCAGCTCAACGCGCGCAGCCTCGAGCTTGGCGGCGTCGTCGGCGCCTGCGACGAGCTCCTTGGCCTCTTCCTCGAGTTTGACCAGATCATCAATCAGACTCATGTCTTCCCTTTCGTCTCTCGCGCATTCGCTTGCCAGGGCGACCAATGCCGCTTGGCGTTGCGAAAACGCGGCCCGGTTCGGTAACAAAAAACCGTCCTCGGGCATGTGCATTGCCCAAGGACGGTTGAATTCCGCGGTACCACCTTGTTTGACCCGACGGATGTCTGGCCCGCCGCGCCCACTCTTTGCCCCTTGTCGCGAGGCTCACGGCTTCCCTACTGGGGACATCGCCGCCGCTGGCCGCGCGCCCGTTGAGGTCGCTGCTCGGGAGTGAACGCTTGGCCCTTGTCACCGCAGGAAGGCTTGCAGCCCATGACCTTCCCTCTCTTGCCGGCGACGCGGCGGGCAAAACCCTCTCCGTCAACGCATTGGGCTACAGGATACCACATTGTTTGGGTGTATCGCCGCGTTCCGTTTTGTTCGTGCTGGGTACAAGGCAGGTAGCTGTGCAAACTGGCCGCGCCGCCGCGTGCGACGGGCGACCTGCGAGATCAAGGATATGGTATGGGAAAGAAGCACGATAAGAAGGCCGAGCCCGCAGCGGGCAAGACGCCCAAAGGCATGAAGGTCGATAAGGCCGTCAAAAAATTCCGCAAGCTCGAGGGCAAGCTGTGGACCCGCGAGTACCTGCTCAAGATTGCCGAGTTTGACGGCGCGACCATTGCCCCCGCCAACGGCGCCGCAGCGCGCGCCGACGCCATGGGCACCCTTGCCGGCGAGCATCATAAGCTCCTGACCAGCGAAAAGTCTGTCGAACTTGTGCGCTCGCTGGCACGCGAAACCGTCGCCGGCGGCAAGATCGACGACCCGCAGCTGCTCGACGAGATCCGCGTACTCGGCCGCGACCAGCGCGAAGCGAGCGTCATTCCCACCGAGGAGGCCGAGGCCTGGACCAGGCTCACCTGCGAGGCCGACGCCGTGTGGCACAAGGCCAAGACGGCCAATGACTGGGCGAGCTTTGAGCCCTATGTGGATAGAATCGTCGGCCAGCTTAAGCATCAGGCCGAGCTCATGGACCCCAAGCGCGACCCATACGATGTTTGGCTTGACCAGTACGAGCGCGGCCTTTCCGCCAAGAGCTTCGATGCGTTTTGCGATGAGGTCAAGGCGACGGTCGTGCCGCTCGTGCACGCCATCGGCGAGCGCAGCCAGCAGCCCGCTGCCGACTTTTTGCACGCCCGTGTGCCCGAGGCCGCCCAGCGCGCCATGAGCTTCGACCTTATGAAGCTCGTCGGCCTGGACCTAGACGACACCACGCTTGCCTTTACCGAGCACCCGTTTAGCGAGGGCTTTGCCGTGGGCGACGCGCGCATCGCGACGCACATCTATGAGGACGACTGCATCTCCAACGTCTACAGCATCATCCACGAGGCCGGTCACACCATGTATGAGCTGGGCGTGAACCCCGCCTATGCTCGCACCTGCCTGGAGGGCGGCACCTCCATGGGCATCCACGAGAGCCAGAGCCGCTTCTTTGAGAACACCGTGGGTCGCAGCCGCGCCTTTATGGGACCGCTGCTCGAGGTGCTGCGCCGCCACGCGCCCGAGGTCTACGGCAACGTGGACGAGGACACGCTCTACCGCGCCGTGAACATCGCGCAGCCGTCGTTGATCCGCACCGAGGCGGACGAGCTCACCTATCCGCTGCATATTATGGTGCGTTACCAGATTGAGCGCATGCTGTTTGCCGGCGAGGCCACGGCCAAGGATATCCCCGCGCTTTGGAATCGCTTTATGAACGAGTACCTGGGCATTCCCGTTCCCGACGACACGCACGGCTGCCTGCAGGATACGCACTGGAGCGGCGGCTCGTTTGGCTACTTCCCCACCTATGCGCTGGGTAGCGCCTACGACGCCATGTTTGTGCCGGCCATGTGCCGCGACGGCGTCGACCTCAATGGCGCCTGTGCGAGCGGCGATTTGGCGCCCGTTCGCGCCTGGCTGGGCGAGCACATTTGGCAGTGGGGCCGCGCCAAAGACGCGCCGGAGCTCATCAAGGGCGCCTGCGGCATGGACTTTGACGCCCGCTACTACTGCAGCTACCTGCAGGACAAGTTCACCACGCTGTACCAGCTGTAAAGCTTAGGCAACACGTCAACGCAAAGGGGGCGCCGCGGGATCTATCCCGCGGCGCCCCCTTTTTCACCTAGTCATTGGGGACGTTTGCAGCGTCGAGCAGTTACGCGGTTTGGTAAAACCGCGTAACTATAAAGCTTCCAGCGCGTTGGCGATGCGCTTCATAGCGGCGTCGGCGGCCGATTGGTCCGGAGCCTCAGCCAAAACGCGAATCACCGACTCGGTTCCGCTCTTGCGCACCAGTACGCGGCCCTCGCCCGCCAGCGACGCCTCGGCCTCGGCAATGGCGGCCTGGACGCCCATGTTGCCCAGCGCGGCGTCCTTATCCGCCACGCGCACGGCGACCTGAGCCTGCGGCAGCAGCTTGCACGGAGCCGTGAGCTGCGAGAGTGTCTCGCGCTCAGCGCGAATCACTTCCATCACGCGCAGCGAGGTCATAATGCCGTCGCCCGTGCGCTCGATATCGCCAAAGATCGTGTGGCCCGTCTGCTCGCCGCCCAGGCTGTAGCCGCCCTCGCGCATCTTGGCATACACATGACGGTCGCCCACGCCGCTGGTCACGGCACTCAGACCGGCAAGCTCCAGCGACTTGACCAGGCCAAAGTTGCTGGCGATCGTCGGCACCACGGTACCGCCCGAGAGGCGCCCGTGCTTGTTCAGGTACACGCCGCACACATACAGGATCTGGTCGCCGTCGACCACGCGACCACGCTCGTCCACGGCCAGGCAGCGGTCGGCATCGCCGTCGTAGGCAAAGCCAACGTCCAGGCCCTGCTCCACCACGTGGCGCTGCAGACGCTCCATATGCGTGGAGCCGCAGTCAACGTTGATGTTAAAACCATCGGGCGCGGCGTTAATCACGCGCACATCGGCACCCAGCGCGTCGAACACCGGCTTGGCCACCGAGGATGCCGAGCCGTTGGCGCAGTCGAGACCGATCTTGACGCCCTGCAGCGAAAAGTTCGCGCTAGCGATGAGCGAGGCGATGTAGCGGTTGCGGCCCTGCATGTAGTCGACCGTGGCACCGATGTGGTTGCCCGTAGCCAGCGGCACCTCGCTCTTGCCATCGATGTAATCCTCGATGAGCTCCAGCACGTCCTCGTCCATCTTAAAGCCGTCGCTGTTGACGAGCTTAATGCCGTTATCGCAAAACGGGTTGTGGCTCGCACTGATCATGATGCCGCAATCGAAGCAGCCCTCCACGGTCTGATGCGCCACGCCCGGCGTCGGGATCACGTGCAGCATGTAGGCGTCCGCGCCGCTCGCGACCAAGCCGCTCACCAGCGCCGCCTCGAACATATAGCTCGAGCGACGCGTGTCCTTGCCCACGATCACGCGTGCTTTGGTCCCGCGGTTGGCGCCGTAATACCAGCCCACAAAGCGGCCGATCTTATAAGCGTGCTCTACCGTCAGTCCAACGTTGGCCTCGCCGCGAAAGCCGTCGGTGCCAAAGTACTTCATATCTTACTTATCCTGTTCGAACGTTTGAGCGGTTGGCGTGGTGCGAACCTTAAGCTCTTTGTGCCTAGAGTCCTTCGAAGTCGTGACCGTGTACTCGACCTTTATGTCTTGTCCAAGAAGCATGTGGACGCCGCCCCATGCAACCTTCAGGCCATCGTGCGTCGCTTCGTTCATCTCGATAGAACCGGAGCCCGAAGTCTTAATGTCCGAAATGCTGCCTCCCGCGGGAGCATAGAGATAGAGCCTCAGCACCTCGTCATCAATATCCTCGCTAATGCCGTTATGGCCCCGGAAATAACCAGGCATCTCGGCCTTCTCCTGAGGGGTCATCGTGTTCTTGAGCGTGGTGGTCACTCGATACGTCGTCGAACCATCGGCATTTTCAACCGAAGAATCGATGGTGACTCGCTTATCAAGGAACCAATCCATCTTTGAATAGCTGTAGTTGTTCACAAAGACGCCCAAGATCGGAGCCTCAGACGCATCGTTTTGGAGAGCGCCGGAAATGCCAAGGGCCTTCG
>DBFZVF010000185.1:0-12807 GCA_048519165.1 Collinsella sp. | reverse complement strand
GACATAGTAGAGGTTGGCCGGGTCACCGTCGATACCGGCGACGATATGGCCCGCGACCGTTGTGCCCTCAAATCCGCCAATGTCCTCGGACGGACCTCCTTGACCAGGACAATCGAGAGCAATGAGCGCCATGCCCATGCCCGCAAACGATGCCTGCTCAAACCAGCTGCGACTCGCACCTGGATATCCATGGAACTGAAGTACCAATGGCATGGGCTCGTCCGAGACAGGTTTAAGGTACTTGGCGTGCAGGCGAGCGCCACACATGCCGGTATACCAGAGATCGAAAAGCTGGCAGGTCACGGCATCGGTGACCGATGCCGCCTCGATCGCATAGTCAAGCCCGACGGCGTCAGCCTCGGCCATGCGATCCTTCCAAAAGAGATCGAAATCTGATGGACGGGGCATGGCGCCTCGATATTCACCAAATTGCTGTTGTAGCTCCTGAGCACTTGGCATGGCTCGTGAACCCAACCTTTCGAAATCGCAACGGAGGTGCGCCCGGCAAGGGAACCGGGCGCACGGGAGGGAAAGCGAGGCTACTCGCCGAGCTTGGGATGCAGCAGCGACGGCGCAGCGCCGAGCAGCATCTTGGTGTAGGGGTCCTGAGGGTGCTGGAAGACCTGCTTGGCCTCGCCCTGCTCGACGATCTTGCCGCCATTCATAACGATGATGTCGTCAGAGATATAGCGGACCGTCTGGATGTCATGGCTAATGAACACCATGGCCAGGCCGAGCTCCTTCTTAAGGTCGGTCAGCAGGTTCAGAATCTGCGCGCGGACCGAAACGTCCAGAGCCGAGGTGGGCTCGTCGGCGATGATGGCATCGGGGTTCAGCGACAGGGCACGGGCAATTGCCACGCGCTGGCGCTGGCCGCCCGAAAGCTGGCCGGGAAGAACCTCGGCGGCGGAGCTGGGCAGGCCGGTGAGCTCCAAGAGCTCCTTGACGCGCTTCTCCTGCTCGGCCTCGGTACCCAGGTTGTGGACGCGCATGGGGTCGAGCAGTTGCTCGCGAACGACCATGCGGGGATTGAGCGCCGTGGCCGGGTTCTGGAACACGACCGAGATGACGCGACCCATGTGGCGACGGTCCTCGGCGGTACGTTTGGTAACGTCCTTGCCCTTAAAGTAGACCTTGCCGCTCGTGGGGGCCTGCAGGCCGCACATGACGTTAGCCGTGGTGGACTTTCCGCAACCAGACTCGCCGACGATGCCGATGGTCTGTCCGGGCATGAGCTTAATCGTTACACCCTGGACGGCGTGAACCAGGTTGGGGTGCAGAATCGAGCCGGTACGGGTCCTAAAGGTGACGTGGACGTCATCAAGGAAGATGATCGGCTCGACGCCGTTGACTGCGGTCTCGCTCATCTACATCACCTCCGCGTGAGGGGTCAAACCATTTGCCTTGAGCACCTCGTCGGGGAGCTCGGAATAGAAGTGCTCGGTGCCGGGCACGCGCTTGAAGACCGGACGGGTGTCCAGGCCAATGCGCGGATGACTCGAGCGGGGTGCGAAGCGATCGCCCTTGGGGAAATCGCGCGGGCTCGGAACGGCGCCGGGCACCTGGTGCAGGCGGCCCGAACCGCTCTCGATGGACAGGACGGAACCCAGAAGACCGCGAGTGTACTCGTGGATCGGGTTGGTGAGCAGCTCCTTGGTGGGCGCCTGCTCGATAACCTGGCCGGCGTACATAACCGTGATGTTATGGGCGACCTCGGCGACCAGTGCCAGGTCGTGCGAAACGAAGATCATGGCAAAGCCGAGCTTGGCCTGAAGGTCGTTAAGCAGCTTGATGACCTGCTTCTGGACGGTAACGTCCAGAGCGGTCGTGGGCTCGTCGCAGATGACCAGCTTGGGGTCGCGGGTAAGGGCCATAGCGATCAGAACGCGCTGACGCTGACCACCGGAAAGCTCATGCGGATAGCTCTCGAGCGTACGCTTGGGGTCGAGGCCCACGAGCTCCAGGAGCTCCTCGGCGCTACGGGTGCCGCCGCGCTTGGTGAGCTGCTTCATCTGGGCGGAAATGAGCATGGAGGGGTTGAGCGAGGACAGGGCGTCCTGATAGACCATGGCGATATCGGTACCGCGCAGGCCGAACCACTCCTTCTTGCTCATCTTGAGCAGATCGCGGCCCTCCCAGAGAACCTCACCAGAAAGGTGCTCGTCATCGTCGGTCAGGCCCATGATGGCCAGCGTGGTGATGGACTTACCGCAGCCGGACTCGCCTACCAGGCCCATGGTCTGGCCGGGACGGACGTCAAAGTTGACGTGGTCGACGACGTTGATGTCACCGTGGTGCTCAAACTGAATGCAGAAGTCACGGACCGAGAGAATCGGCTCGACAGACTCGTCGGGCACATGGCGGTCGTTACGCTTGAGCTCGACATCGCGCAGGGCGCCAAGGCGAGCGGAGAGGGACTGAGCCTGCTCCTTGTAGGCACGAACGGGGTCGGAGACCAGCAGATCGGCCTCGCGACGCTTGGAGGAATCGGTCGGATCCAGGGCGGCGGAGGGAGCAGCGGCCATGGCGTCGGTAATACCCTCGGAGAGGATGTTGAGCGCCAGGCAGGTGATCATAATGGCCAGGCCCGGGAACAGTGCCTGCCACCAACGGCCAGCGAGCACGCCGCCGCGGGCGTCGGCGAGGATGTTGCCCCAGGTAGCGGTGGGCTCCTGGATGCCGGCGCCGATGAAGGTCAGCGAGGCCTCGAAGATGATGGCGTCTGCGACCAGGGTAACGGTGAAGACCATGATCGGAGCGATGCAGTTGCGCAGAACATGCTTGATCAGAATCCACGGAGCCTTGGCGCCGGACACGATGACCGCGCGGACATAGTCCTCACCGTACTCGGACACGATGTTGGCGCGCACGATACGGGCGATCTGCGGAGTGTACATAAAGCCGATGGCGAAAATGATCGACGGCACGGAATTGCCCAGGATGGAGACGAAAACGGCTGCGAGGGCGATACCCGGGATGGACATGATGATGTCCAGGATACGCATGATCGCCTCAGAGATAGACTTGCGCGAAACCGCTGCAAGGGCGCCCACGACCGAGCCGCAGACCAGAGCCATGGCAGTGGCGCCAAAGCCGATAATCAGCGAGTAACGACCACCGTAGAGCATACGCGACAGAATGTCGCGGCCCTTATCGTCGGTACCGAAGATAAATCCGTTGCCGGGAGCCTGGCGAGCCGTAAAGATCTCGACCGGGCTATAGGGGGCAAGAAGGGGCGCCAAAATCGCAGTCAGGGCGACCAGTGCCAGCACGACGGCGGCAATCTTAGAAGACAGCGTCATCTTCTTCCAGCCACCGAGCTTGAGCCCCTTGGAGGCAGCTTTCTCGAGCTGCTCGGTTTGCTTCTCTCGAATCTTTACCATAATCTACACCGTCCTGATGCGCGGGTTGATGAGCAGGTAGAGCATGTCAACCACGATGTTGATGATGATGAAGGCAAGAGCAACGACGATGACGACGCCCTGAACCAGGTTCGCCTCGTTGCCCTGAACGCCCTGCAGAATCGCAGTACCCATGCCGGGGAGGTTGAAGATGACCTCGATGACGACGGCGCCGCCCATAAGGTAACCGATCTTAAGACCGAGGGTGGTGACCGGGGTGATCAGCGCGTTGCGCAAAACGTTGATGCCGACGACGACCTTCTCGGGAACGCCGGCGCCACGGGCCATGCGGACGTAGTCCTTGTCGAGTTCCTCGACCATGGCGGTACGCACGATACGAGTCATCTGACCCGTCAGCGGAAATGCCAGGGCGATAGCGGGCATGATCATACGTCCCAGATAGCCAGCCGGGTTGGTGGTGAAGTGAGGCAGAGCACCGGACGCCGGGAGCACCTTAAGGTAGGAAGAGAACAGCAGAATCAACAGAACGGCAAGCCAGAACGACGGGGTTGCCAGGCCGGCGATGGAAAAGACGCGGATCACTTGGTCCGGCCATTTATCGCGATACAGTGCCGCGATGACGCCGAGCAAAAACGAGACGACCGCGCCGATGGCAAGACCGATGAAGGTCAGCTGCATCGTGACGGGCAGGGCCGTGGAGATGCGCTTGGCAACGGAGTTGCGAGCAGCACCATAGGTGCCCATGTCACCATGGATCAGATCGCCCATGTAGCGCACGTAGCGCACGGGCCAGGGGTCGTCCAGACCATACTTCTCATGGTACTCGGCAACCGCCTCGGGCGAGGCACCGTCACCCAACGCCGTATAGGCGGGGTCGGTCTTGGAGAACGACATAAGGAAGAACACCAGGACGGTGACGCCCAATGCCATGATCGGCAGCGCCACGAGACGCCTTCCAATCAAACGTAGAAAGTTGTTCACGTTCTCTCCCCTTTCTTTTGTCGGTAGGACCAACTGGTATATGAGTATGGATACTCATTACAAGACCCGAGCGACATCGAGGCCGCCCGGGTCTTTGTTTCAACTATGAGGACGTTGCCTTACGACCGACGCCCCACATATGACTCAAGCGAGTCTTAGGCCTTGACGGTCGCGACGCCCCTGAAGGACATGCTCGTCGTGCCGATGCCCTTGAAGCCATCGAGGGCCTCGCCGTTGGGCGCGGTGGACGGATCGTCCCAGGAAGCGGAGACGGTCTTGACGTGGACAACGGGGTACAGAACAGCGTTGTCGGCGATGATGTCGAAGCACTCGTTCCACTTCTTCTGCTGCTCGTCGCCCTCGGCGGCAAGAGCCTCGTCCATGAGACCGTGGAGCTTCTCCCACTCAGCGGACTCCTTCCACGGGCAACGGGTCTGCATCCAGACGTTGTCGCCGTACCACCAGTTGAGCAGCAGGTCGGGGTCAGCGCCGAAGCAGGACGGATCGCCAGGGGCAAGGAGGATATCGTAGGCCTCGCCGCCGTCGATGGCAGCGTAGGTGGCCGGCGAGGTATCGGTCTGGATGGTCACCTCGAAGCCGAGAGCGTCGAGGTCGTTCTTGACCTGGGCGGCCATGCCCTTAATCTGCTCGTTGTCGGTGGTGCGCAGGGTGATGGCACCCGGGGTGATGCCGGACTCCTCGATGAGCTTCTTAGCCTTCTTGGCGTCGGTCTTGTACACCGTGGAAGCCTCATGATAGTTGGTGAAGCTCTTGGGCAGGTAGCAGCTGGCAGCGGTGGCAAGGCCGGCGAAGGTGTTGCTGACCATCTTCTCGGTGTCGAGCGCATACATGACAGCCTGACGGACCTTGACGTTGTTCCAAGGCTCCTTGGCGACGTTGAACATGATGAAGCGGGTGCCGAAACCCTGAACGTTATCGATCTTGCAGCCGGCGCTCTCGAGCTGGTCGACAGCGTCAGCGGTAACGAGCTCCATAACGAGCGTGGAGCCCTCCTGCTGAGCGGTAACGCGAGCGGTGGGGTCGGTCAGGATGCTGTACTGGATCTTCTTATCCTCGGCAGCATACTCACCGTTGTACTCGGGATTGGGAACCAGGGTGATCTCGGTATCGGAGATAGAGTCGTACATCCAGGGGCCGGAGCCGATCGGCTGCTTGGCGCGATCCTCCTCGGTCTGGGTGGCCGGGGTAACGCGGACGATGGCCAGACGATCCTTGAGCAGGGAGAAGTTGGGGACCTTGGTCTTGACCGTCACGGTGCTGGCGTCCTTGGCCTCGATGGACTCGAAGGGCTGGAAGAACGGAGCATAGGTAGCGGAAGCGGCGCAAGCGGTGTAGGAGGCAACGACATCGTCAGCGGTGACCTCGGTGCCATCGGAGAACTTGGCGCCCTTGCGGATGGTAACCTCGAAAGTGGTGTCGTCCACAGACTTGGGGTCGTCGGTGGCGAGCTCGTTGAAGGTGCTGTAGTCGTGGTAATCGATGCCGTAGAGGCCCTCGACGACGTGCCAGTTAGCACCCAGGCCCACAGCGGAGCCGGTGCTGGCGGGGTCGAAGCTGGACGGAGCGTAAGCGGAACCAGCGGTGATCACGCCGCCGCCACGGTTGGCGGAATCGGTGGAACCGGAAGCGGAACCCTCGTCGCTAGAGCTGCCACCGCAGCCGGTGAGACCAAGCCCTGCGACAGCAGCGACGCTGCCGGTGAGGCCGAGGAACGAACGCCTGGACATACCCTTGTTGATGATGGCCATGTCTTCTCCTATCAATAGAGAATCTTACCCGGGAGCACCTAGACTTGCCCCCGCGCAACTTGCGGACGATATATACCTTACCTACCGACAAACCCAACTTGGGTGCCGCGCTCGGCGACCGATACATACATACGCTTGAACGGTATTTACTACCGTTCACCGAATTCATTGACAAACGATTCGACAGACAGTATGTATCGACGAGGTGAGATATCAGTCTTCGTCAACCCGCAGGATAGCAGGGTTATTCACCATGGCTAGTCAAACGTTTTAGCGTTAATAAAACCCGAAATCAGCAGGTAATCGCCGCGAAATAAATGATTGAAAATCAGCCAATCATGTATATCAGTTGTTTAGAAGCGCGTTTAGTTTTCGGAACGGCTGGCCGATGCCTGGGCGCGCTCGGCATTCCATGCAACAAGTGCCTCGTGGACCGCTTTGGCGACATCGGCCGGAACGCCTCGAACTTCCGCAATCTCCTGCTCGCTTGCCGCGCGCAAACGCTTCATCGAGCCAAAATGGCGCATAATGGCACGTTTTCTGGTGGGTCCCACGCCCGGAACGTCGTCAAGCACCGAAACCGTCATAGCCTTATCGCGCAACTCGCGATGGAACGTAATCGCAAATCGGTGGGATTCATCGCGAACCTGCTTGATCAGATAAAGCGAAGCGGAGCCGGTCGGCAGCACGACGGGGGTCTCGTCCCACGGCACGAAAACTTCCTCATCGGCCTTTGCCAAGCCACAAACTGGTATATCGAGGCCAAGCGCCTCAAGTTGCTTAATTGCAGCGGTCAATTGCGGTTTGCCGCCATCGACAACGAGCAAATCGGGGCGCGAGCCAAAGCGCTCGTCCGCCATGCGCTCGGGAGCATAGCGACGCCCCAGAACCTCGGACATCGATACGAAGTCGTTCGCCTCGTCCAATTCGGCCTGAATTTTAAAGCGACGATACTGGCCCTTGTCGGCACGGCCGTTGGTAAATACCACCATCGAAGCGACGGTAAAGGTGCCGTGCAACGTCGAGATATCGAAGCACTCGATGCGCAACGGCGGCGCAGGCAGCGCCAGCGCGCTTTCGAGCTCCAGGAGCGCCTGATTAGTGCGATCGTCAGCATACCCCGTGCGCATCATGTAGCGCATGAGGGCATGGCGCGCATTTTTGGAAGCCATATCGAGCAGGCGGTGCTTTTCGCCGCGCTGCGGCCTATGGAGATGGCAAGAGCGTTCGCGCTTGCCCGCAAGCCACTCCCCCAACGCTTCGGCGTCCTCAAGCTCGACAGAGAGATTGATCTCGGCTGGAATATCAGCCGTCTCGTCGTAATAGCGCTTAAGAAAGCCCGATTGAAGCTCTTCCTCGTCGACATCCAGGCCTTTATCGAGGATGAACTCACAAGTTCGAACCGTTCGGCCCTCGCGAACGACAAAGACACAGGCGGCAGAGATAGTCTCTTCGCGATAGAAGCCGATGACGTCGATATCGACGCTCGATGGAAAAACGACCTGTTGGCGATCGTCCAGGCCCCTAATGACTTCCAGGCGACGCTTGACGCGCGCCGCACGCTCAAAATCGAGCGTCTCGGCTGCCTCCGTCATCTCGGACGTAAGCTCGTCAACGACATCCTTGCGATGGCCCGACAAGAAACGTTCGACACGTTTGACGTTCTTGGCATAGTCGGCAGGGGAAATCGCGCCGATGCATGCGCCTGGCCCGCGCCCGACATGGTAGTCAAAGCAGGGACGCCCGTTTTGCGCGCAAATCATATTGACGATGTCTTCTTCGCCCTTATGAGATTCGACGATGCGGCGGCAGCGGCGCCATTCCGCACAGGATGCCGAGCAAATAGGAATAACCTTGCGTAGCGTATCGATGGTCTCACGCGCCGCACGGCTATCGGTATAGGGGCCAAAATAGCGCGTTCCCGGTTTATGACGCTCTCGCGTGTATTTAATAGCCGGAAACAAGTCGCTCTTGGTAATGGCGATAAAGGGATAGCTTTTATCGTCTTTGAGATCGACGTTAAAGTACGGATGGTACTGGCCAATCAGATTGCGCTCGAGCACCAATGCCTCGTGCTCGGTCTCCACCACGATATAGTCGAAGCTCGCCACCAGCTGCATCATGAGCGGGATCTTTTGACGCTCGTCCTGCAGCGTCACGTATTGACGCATACGGGCACGCAGGTTTTTTGCCTTGCCCACATAGATGACATCACCCTTGGCATCTTTCCAAAGGTAGCAGCCGGGTTGCGTGGGAACGCGCGAAACCTGCTCGGCAAGTGTTGGAATGTTGTCGTGACCTGCCACGCGCACCTACTTGCGACGAAGCAGCGCCGAGACCTCGGGCATCTTAAAGACGAAGGCAAGACCAAAAGTTACAGCGAGCGAGACGACGCCTGCAACACAAACGTAGCCCAGGGTAATGAGGATCGAGCTGCCAAGCGCTCCGACAAAGTGCTCAAGTGCCCACATGACGCCGGCGCCCGCGGCAGCGCCCAAGCCACCGAACAGTAGGCCGAAGAAACCGCCATGCAGGATAGACTTGACCTGAAGGCCATGCAGACGACGGCGCAGCCACCACAGTGAGCATCCGACCAAGACCACGTAGTCAACGACGTACGAAAGCGCAATTGCCGGCATACCGTAGCCCAGCACCACGCCAAACAGCAGCACCGAACCGGCCTGGCCGATAGCGGAGTACAGGCAATAGCGGCTATAAGGTTTCATATCGAGCAGGGCCGAGAAGCTCTTCTGCATCAGCACGACCACGCCGTAGAGCGGCAGGGAAAGTGCCAGATAGATAAGGAACTCCGACACCAGCGCCACACCGGATTCATCGAACTTGCCGGCGCAGTAGATCATGTTGAGCGGACGGGCGAAGACGATCAGATACATCGCAAACGGAATCAGGAAGAAGAACATCTGGGCGACACCGCGCGAAATGCCCGTGCGGACGCTGTCGTAATCCTTCTCCTGCGCATCGTGAGAGAGTTCGGTATAGAGTGCCGTCGAAAGCGAGGCGGCGATCAGCGCATAGGGCAATGTGTACCACAGGCGCGCATATGCGATGACGGAAGGGCCGGTCTCGGGCTGCACCACCAGCGCGGCGGCATTGGTAATGGAGGTCGAGACAAACATGCACACCGTGGCGAGCAGCGTCGGGATACCAAGCGCGATCGTCTGTCGCAGCGCGGGATCCTTAAAGTCGATATGGATATGAGGATGCACGCCATGCTTGCCAAGCGCGGGAATCTGGCAGGCCATCTGGACAAAGACGCCGAGGGTCGTACCAACTGCGATCAAGATAATACCGGCCTGCTCGCCAAATTGTGCAGACACGGGAGCAAAGCCCATAAAGCTGGCGATGACGATGACATTGTTGAGAACCGGGGCAAACGTCGACCAGAAATAGTCGCGGTGTGCGTTGAGAACGCCCGAGAACACCGAGCCCAAGCCATAAAACAGAATTTGAATAGCAAAGAAGCGGAACATGAACGCAGCGGTATCCATGCTGCCGCCATCGCCCGAAAGGAACGACTGCGTCCAAATAAAGCCGGGAGCAAACACGGTGCCCAGCAGCGAGATACCGCCCAGCAGCAGAAGCAGAATACCAAGCAGGTTGCCGACATACTCGTTCGATGCCTCGCGACCCTGCTCGCGCCTCACACCCATATACACCGGCAAAAACGCCGTAACGAGCATGCCGCCCATCACGAGCTCGTAGAGCATGTTGGGCAGGTTGTTGGCAACCTGATAGGAGGACGAGAGCAGCGACATACCGATGGCGGCCGCCATGGCCCACGTGCGGATAAACCCGGTGACACGCGACACGATGGTCAGCACGGTCATAAGGCCAGCAGAACGACCAACCGTGGAGTAGTCCGACGAACCCATATCGTCTACGTCGTCCTGAGAGTCCTCATAAACCTCATCTTGTGGCGGCAAATCGTCCACGACGGCAAAGGAGCCGGTCATCGCAAAGGGGTCGTCAACCAAAACGGCGTCATCAGCAGGTGCGGCGTCATCGCTGTTCGGCATGTTGTTACCGGATACGGCATCATCATCGAATATGGCATGGTCGCCAAACACCGTGTCAACTTCATTGGCGGCGACGGTTCGGGCAGAAAACGACAGAGGGTCCCAGTCGTCATCACCGTCGATGGCCACGCCCTCGACGGGATCGGTCGAACCAAGCGGCGACCATTCGTCATCCGAAAGAAGCGGTTCGCCATCATCATGAGCCGTGGGCTTGGCGGAATGAGCGGCAGGAGCGCTCTGCGGTGTGCTCTTTCCCTGGGCTGCCATCAAAAACACCGCCGTCTCATCGGGACGCGGCTCACGAGGAGCCTCGGAGGCGATCGGCATCACGCTGGCGCTCGATTGAGCGGCGGCCAAAAAGACAGCCGTCTCATCGGGACGAGCCGAAGAAAGAACCGTACGGGGAAGTGCCGTGCCGGCACCGGCGGCACGCAAGTACACGGCCGTCTCGCCCGGGTCAGCGGCAGCGGACCAGGCGTTTCGAATCTCGTTATCGAACGAAGCGGCCTCGGGCGCGGGCGTCTGAGGAGCCGACCCTTTTGCAAAGTGAGCTCCGCGCTTTGATTCTTCCTGCGGCATCGCTCAGTCCTCTCTCGTGATCGGGGCAACCGTCGCCCCGCAAAATGCAACTAAGTCATCGGGAGCAAGCTCAAGCTGATAGCCGCGCTTGCCACCCGAGATAAAAATGGTATCCCAAAGGACGCATGTCTCATCGATCAGAGTCCGGAAGCGTTTTTTCATACCGACCGGACTGCAACCGCCGCGGACATACCCCGTCGCGGCAAGCAAATCTTTGACATGCATCATGGTCAGCGACTTTTCGCCTGCGGCGCGCGCGGCGGCCTTGAGGTCGAGCTCGTCGGCAACGGGAATGCAGCACACGACATGGTCGTTGGACGGCGTCGTGCAGACCAGGGTCTTAAATCCCTGACCGGGCTCCTCGCCAAGCTGCTCGGAAATCGCGACGCCCAGCCCCGACGATTCGTCGCCATCGTCTTCGTACGTATGGAGAACATAGGAGATGCCGGCGCTTTCCAGCTCGCGCATCGCATTGGTTTTTGACGTCTTAACAGCCTTTGCCATGGCACATCCTTTCCCTCGCAGAGCGACGTAAGGATTAAGTATAGGGCCAATTCCGCCGCATATGCCATCTCGACACACAGAAGCGCCACCGAATCGCAAGGAATCGGCGGCGCTTCGGTACTACAACGTCTCTTTACTGTGCGTCGAGCTGCGCCTGACGCTCACGGTCACGCTTGAGCAGCGGCGCCAAGAACTTGCCCGTGTAGCTCTGCGAACATGCCGCGACTTGCTCCGGCGTGCCTGAGACCACGACGGTTCCGCCGCCATTGCCGCCTTCGGGGCCCATATCGATCAGGCGGTCGGCAACCTTGATGACATCAAGGTTGTGCTCGATCACCAGAACCGTGTTGCCCGCATCGACCAGGCGCTGCAAAACGTCGAGCAGCTGGCGAACATCCTCAAAATGAAGGCCGGTTGTAGGCTCGTCCAAAATGTAGAACGTCTTACCTGTCTGACGACGATGAAGCTCCTTGGCGAGCTTCACGCGCTGCGCCTCGCCGCCCGAAAGCGTCGTAGCGGGCTGGCCCAAGCTCACGTAGCCCAGACCCACGTCATATAGGGTCTGCAGTTTGCGCTTAATCTGCGGGATATTCCCAAAGAAAGCCAGTGCTTCGGTGACACTCATGTCGAGCACGTCCGAGATCGTCTTGCCGCGGTAGGTAACCTCGAGTGTCTCGCGGTTATAACGCTTGCCGCCACATACCTCACAGGGGACATAGATATCGGGAAGGAAGTGCATCTCGATCTTGATCTGGCCATCGCCCTTGCACGCCTCGCAGCGACCGCCGCTTACGTTAAAGGAGAAGCGTCCCGGCGAGTAGCCGCGCGCCTTCGACTCAGGCGTGCTTGCAAATAGCGCACGCAGATCATCCCACAGGCCAATATAGGTCGCAGGGTTCGAGCGCGGCGTGCGACCGATCGGTGACTGGTCGATATCGATTACCTTATCGATGCACTCGATACCCTCAATCTTCTTGTACGGCCCCACGGGACGCGTCGAACGATGGATGGCATTCGTAAGCGCGGGCGCAATCGTATCGGTGACCAGGGAGCTCTTGCCCGATCCCGAAACACCGGTAACGACTGTGAGCGTACCGAACTCAATCTTGGCGGTAACGTTTTTGAGGTTGTTAGCGCGGGCACCCGTGATCTTAAGACAGCCGCGGCCGGGCTTGCGGCGCTCATCGGGCACGCGGATCATCCGCTTGCCGGTCAAATAAGCACCCGTCATGGAATCGGGGCACGCCATGATATCGGCAGGCGTTCCCGCGGCGACCACGTGTCCGCCGTTAACGCCCGCGCCGGGACCCATATCGATCACGTAGTCGGCAGCGCGAATCGTATCTTCGTCGTGCTCGACGACGATAACGGTATTACCGATATCGCGCAAGCGCTCGAGCGTCTTGATCAGGCGCTCGTTATCGCGTTGGTGAAGGCCGATCGACGGCTCGTCCAGAATGTACAGAACACCCATGAGGCCGGCGCCGATCTGCGTTGCGAGGCGAATGCGCTGGGCCTCACCACCGGAAAGCGTCGCCGAGGCGCGATCGAGCGTCAGATAGTCGAGTCCGACAT
>DBFZVF010000184.1:0-10242 GCA_048519165.1 Collinsella sp. | reverse complement strand
ACGCAGCGCATACCCGTCGCGGACACCCCGCCCCAACAGCAACCGGCATCTACGTACGCGCCTGATTCACCGCAGGCCCCCGCCGCCAAAAAGAGCAGCACCAAGGCGCTTATCGCCGTTATCGTTGTGCTGGTGGCAATCATCATCGCCCTGGTCGTTTTCTTTGTGATCAAGCCTTTCGACAACGCCGCCACGCAAACGACTGCCGAGATTACTAAGCTGCACCATGATGTTGACGATGATGACCTCAAGCCCCTCGACGACCCCAATAGCCTTTTTGACGATGACGACGATGATGGCGGCGAAGCGACCCTCTCCGAGCAAAACCTCTACCGTCGCCTGAGCGAATACTACGACCTGCTCGAAGATCTCGATAGCCAGGTCCGCGCCTGCGCGCAGGCCTTCAATGGCAGCTATCTGGAAGAGGACCGTACCACCCGTCAAAATCTCGCCGACGTCGCCGAGCGCACGGAAGACACCATCGAGCAGTACTACGATATCGTCGAGGACCTGGACGTCCCCATGAGCTCTAAGAACTACAGTTCCTGGAAAGACATCGTTGCCCTGTATGACGACCTGGACAACCGCATCGACGCGATCTGCGATGCCTGGGAGATTAGCCTAAAGTACGCAAAGCCCGCGGACCATAAGGACGAAATCGTGACGCCGCTGGCACGCGACAACGAGCCGGGGACCAACAGCAACAAGTACCGTCAGGACTTTGAGGACCGCTATCCCGGCGCCAAGCCCGTCGAGGTGAACTAGTCGCATGCGACGTTCTTAAACGACTAGTCATTCAAGAACGTCCCCAATGACTACGCAAAAAAAGAGCGGGGATCATGGGACCCTCGCTCGTTTTTGTTTTGGGCAATGTTTCGGCTGCACCGCTACTTGTCGGCGGCTGCCTTCTTGGTGGTCGATTTCTTGGACGTCGTCTTTTTCGCCGTCGTCTTCTTGGCAGCAGTCTTCTTTGCTGCCGTGGTTTTCTTCGCCGTGCTCGCCTTGGTCGCAGTCTTGCGGCCGCGGGCGGGCTTCTTCTCCTTGGTCGGGCAGTCCATGTTGACGCAGATACGCCACGGACCGCGCGCCGTGTTGACCACCACGATGGGGGCGCCGCACTCGGGGCAGGTCTCGCCCGTCGCCTCGAGCTTGCCGCGCGCCGGCAGCGGATAGCTCACGCCGCAGTCATCGTAGTTGGTGCAGCGGATAAAGCGCTTGCCGCTCTTCTCGCTCTTGTGTGCAATCAGATCACCATGGCGTCCGGCCTCGGCGCACACCTTGCACTCGCCCACCTTAAGGTCGGGCTCGTAGTTGGTGGGGCATGTGGGGTTCACGCAAATCTCGAAAGCCTTCTGGCGGAACGGCTGGCACTTAATGCGCGGCGCACCGCATTCGGGGCACACAGCGGCCTCGCCCTCGAGCGGGCTTACCTTGACGCCGCTCGGCACCGGATAGGTCACGTCGCAGTCGGGCCAGCCCATGCAGCCGATAAAGCTGCCGCGGGTCTTGGCGCTCGTCTTCATAACCAGATCCTTGCCGCACTTGGGGCAGGCGCCCACGCGCGCATCGGCCGTGACGGCGTCGCTGATGGCGTCGCCGAGCTCCTGCGTATGCTTGAGCAGCTCGTCGAGCACGCCGGCCAGCAGCGCGCGCGAGTGCGTCACGACATGCTCTTCGGTGTCCTCGCCGCGCTCGACGCGGGTCATGTCGCCGTCGAGCTCGCTGGTCATATCGGGGCTCGTGATGCGCGGGGCAAACTGCGACAGCGCGTCGATGATGGCGATGCCCAGCTGGCTCGGCTCCACGGGATCGTTTTTGAGGTAGCGCACGGCGTACAGGCGCTCGATGATGCTCGCGCGCGTGGACTTGGTGCCCAGGCCGCGCTTTTCCATCTCCTGCACGAGCTTGCCCTGGCTGTAGCGCGCGGGCGGCTCGGTCTGCTTGGCCTCGAGCTTAATGTCGAACACGTCGACCGCATCGCCCTGCTCCAGCGGCGGCATCTGCTCGTCGCGCTTGAGTCCATACGGATACGCCTCACGGAAACCCGGGGTCACGAGCACATCGCCCGAAGCCACGAACGGCTCACCATTGACGTCGAGCTCGAGCTTGGTGTTCTCGATGGTCGCGGGACCCATGAGCGTTGCCAGGAAGCGACGGGCGATGAGGTCGTAGAGCTTGCGCTGGCCACCGTCGAGCGCGGACGGATCGCCCTCGCCCGTGGGATAGATAGGCGGGTGGTCGGTGGTTTCGACTTTGCCGCGCGTGGGCTTCATGGGGCCGGCGAGCACCTTTTTGCACACGGGCGCCAGCGCCGGGTTGATCTTTGCAAGGTCGCTCACCACGGCGCCCAGATCGAGTGTCGCAGGGTACACGGTATTGTCGACACGCGGGTAGCTGATGAGACCGGCCATGTAGAGGGACTCGGCGATGCGCATGGTACGCGCAGGTGAGATGCCCTCGGCTGCGGCGGCAGCCTGCAGCGAGGTGGTCGCAAACGGCGTGGGCGGCTGTTGCTTGCGCGAACGCTTGGTCACCGCGGCGACGGTTGCCGTCGCAACGCCGTCAACGTGGCCGTACGCCGCCTCAGCAGCATCCTTGTCGGTAAAGCGCGCCGTCTTGTGCGCAATCTTAAAGCGGTCGTCCTCGGCAGCACCCTGTGCGGCGCCCATGCCGCGGATCTGCCAATAGTCCTCGGGCACAAACGCCATGCGCTCGCGCTCGCGCTCGACCACCAGGGCAAGCGTCGGCGTCTGCACACGGCCGGCAGAGCGCACGTTACCAAAGCCGCCAAACTTGGCGAGCGTCAGGTAGCGCGTGAGCACCGCACCCCAAATGAGGTCGATGTGCTGGCGGCTCTCGCCGGCGTCGGCCAGATTCTGGTCGAGCGAGACGAGATTATCGAAGGCCTGCGTGATCTCGGCCTTGGTAAACGAAGAATACTGGGCGCGGGCGACCGGCAGGTCGGGCGCAACCTCGCGCACCTTGTTGAGGGCGTCCGAACCGATCAGCTCGCCCTCGCGATCGAAGTCCGTGGCGATGATGACACTGTCGGACTTCTTGGCGAGGTTCTTGAGCGAACGAATGAGTTCCTTCTCGGCCGGTAGCTTAATGACGGGCGCCCAGGTGAGGTAAGGCAGGCTCTCGAGTTTCCAGCCCTTGATTGAGATGCCATCGGCAAGAAACGGCTTGCGCTTGGTGTCGTAGGGCGGACGCGCCAGGCCATCGGGTATGTCGGCCGGCAGCATCTCGCCGTCCTCGGTGACCGAATACCAGCCCAGCTTTTTATCGAACAGCACGCTGTCGCAAAAATCGGGCGCTAGGATGTGACCGGCAAGGCCGATGGTCACGCACTCCTCGCCCTTCCACTCAAAACGGTAGATGGCGGTGTTGTACACCTTGTCCTTTTTGGGCTTGCCCGTGGACAGACGCTCGGCAATCTGACGCGCGGCGTCGTTTTTCTCGGCGATGATGAGCTTCAAAAGAGGCTCCTATCTCGTATCTCTGCGGCTACGCCCGCCCGTATGGCGGCCGACTTACGCCCTTGCTTGCTCAATCTGCCCGATGAGCCAATCGCACCAGGCATCCATGCCCTCGCCCTTGCGCGCGCTCACGGCAAACCGCGGCGCCTGCGGATTGAGGTCATCGAGTGTCTTAGTATACCTATCCATGTCAAAATCGAAAGCCGGGGCCACATCGACCTTGTTGAGCAGCTGCGCGCCGGCGTGCTGAAAGATGCCCGGGTACTTGATGGGCTTGTCGTCGCCCTCGGGCACCGAGAGAATCATGATGGACAGGTTTTCGCCCAGGTCAAAGTCGACTGGGCAGACCAGGTTACCCACGTTTTCGATAAAGATGACGTCGATGTTTTCCAGACCCACGGCCTGGTCGAACGCGTCAACGGCCTCCATGATCATGTTGCCCTCGAGGTGGCACAGGCCGCCCGTGTTGATCTGGATGGCAGGCATGCCGGCTTCCTTCATGGTGATGGCGTCGACGTCCGAGGCGATATCGCCTTCGATGACGGCGCAGCGCAAGCCGGCCTTGTCGCGCAGGCGCTCGTTGGTGCCCAGAATCGTTGTTGTCTTACCCGAGCCGGGGCTCGACAAGACGTTGATCACGTAGGTGTTTGTCTCATTAAATCGCTGACGCAGCTGATCTGCCAGGCGCTCGTTGCGCGACAGGATCGGCGACGCGATATCAATCGTTTTCTCGGCCATACTCGGCGCTCCTTACTTCTACCATTTATACCCCGTCCCCAGGTTGCTGGCGGGCTAATCGTCGGGGGTCTCGATCTCGATACTTGCGATGTCGAGTTCGCGGCCGTGCAGCAGACGCACGTTGGAGCCGCCACACTGGGGACAGCGACAATGGAAACGGTCGTGATCAAAGACCTCGCCGCAGTCCAGGCACTCGCTTTGTGGATGGACCTCCTCCACGGCAAGCTCGCAGCCGCGCGTGAGCGGGTCCTCGTCGCGAAACGTCTCCCAGGCAAAGTCGAGCGCCTCGCGCACGACCTCGGTCATATCCCCGATACGCAGCGTTACCAAAACGGCGCGCGAGGCCCCCGCCCCACGCGCCGCGCGAATCACTGTATCGAGTATGCCGTTGACAATGCCAACCTCGTGCATACCGATTTACTCCTCGCCGTCCTCATCGTCCGAGAACAGGTCCAGACGACTCACAAACAGGCCCTCCTTGCCCTCGCGCGCGGTAATGACCACACGGGCGATGGCGAGCGAAATCTCGTAGAGCGAGAGCAGGGCGCCATACATGAGACCCAGCGTAACGGGCGAGCCGTCGGGCGTGATCACAGCCGAACCCACGAGCAGGCCAACGTATACATAACGCCAGGCACCGCGGAAAGCAGCGTAGGACACGATGTGGAAGACGGACAGATAGAAGATGATGAGCGGCAGCTCAAACGCCACGCCAAAGCCGATCATAAAGAGCAGCTCCATGTTGACGTAGTTCTCCAGATCGGGCAGTGCCGTAGCGACGGCCGAGGTCTCGCCGATGAGCCACTCAAAGCCCGCAGGAATGATGATGAAGTAGCAGAAGATGGCACCCAGGAAGAACAGCACCGTCGAGGCGAGCACCGTGGGCACGACCCACTTGCGCTCGTTGGGGCGAAGCGCCGGCAGGAAAAACGCCAGAATCTGCCAGATGATCATGGGCGTGCACATGACCACGGCCATCTTGATGGCCAGCGAGAAGCGCAAGCCAAAGCCGCCGAGCGTGGTAGTGATGTAGAACTTACCGTCCGGCACAAAGGAGCGGATGGGATCTTCCAGGATGTCGAGCACCACAGGCGTGGCGAAATACAGCACGATAGCGGCGGCGAACACCGACACGACCACGATGGTCAGGCGGCGACGGAGCTCTCCCAGGTGATCGAAGAGCGGCATACGCGCAGGTCCGATAGGCATTACTCATCGCCTCCCTTCGGGGCGTCGGCGGCAGCGGCGTCGTCCTCGGCCTCGAGCTCGCGAGCGAGCTGGTCGACGACAGCCTTGCGCTTACGGGGACGACGGGCGTAGAGGTCAGCTGTCGTGGGCTCTGCCGGCTCGGGCTCGGGCTCCGGCTCTGCAGCAGGCTCGGGCTCGGCTGCGGCAGCAGCGGCGGCGGCAGGCTCTGCACCCTTGGCCTCCTCGGCAATACCTTCGTCCTCGGTGGCACCCTCGCTCGCAGCCTTCTCGGCGGCAAGGCGGGCACGGCGCTCGGCAAAGGTCTCCTTCTTTGCGGGCGCGACCGTCTCGACGGCATCATCGTCCGCATCGGAATCGTCATCGACGGCAGCCTTCTTGGGCTTGACCGGAGCCGAAGCAGCCTCGCTTACCGGATCGATGATCTCGGACTGAACAACGGCCGTCATCTTTTCCTGCGTCTCGCGGAACTGACGGATGGCACGGCCGATCGTGCGGCCCATCTGCGGGAGCTTATCCGGGCCAAACAGCAAAAAGCCGAAGACCACGATGATTGCCAGCTCACCCTCTCCAATACCAAACACACATACCTCCAAGGCTCGATGTGAGTCGAGCCCGCACCGCGCCATTCGGCCGGAACTCGTCTATTCATTCGGTCAAGTATAGCGCCCGGACGCCAAAACGTCCGAGCGCATCACAAACATATGCCAAACGGCACGCCCTTTTGGGGGCAAAGATTATGCCGCCGTGATCGAAATCTCCTGGTCGACGCCCAGCAGCTGAACCACGCGCATCACCTGGGGCTGCACATTAGTGCAGCTAAAGCGCTTACCGTGGTCGACCGCGTGGTGCGCGGCGCCCACGAGCACGCCAATGCCCGTCGAATCGATGTAGCTCACCTGGGCAAAATCGAGCTCAACGGCCTCAGTGGGCTGCTCGAGCGCCAGGTCGACAGCATTGCGCAGGCTATCGGCGTTAGAGATATCGATCTCGCCGGTTACCTTAATGGTGTAGATCTCCGGCGTGGGGTTGGTGGAAATACCCAAATCCATGTATACGCTCCTTTGCGTATCGAAAGTGCGGATAGTACTGGGCGCGGACTTGCGGGGCCCTAGGCGTTAGGCGCGCTCGGCACGAGCAAGCTCGGCAGCGACAAGCTTAACGGCCAGCACCAGCACGTCGAGCGCGGCCTCCAGGTCCTCGACCGTGGGATAGCTCGGCGCAATACGGATGTTGGTATCGCGCGGATCCTTGCCATAGGGCCAGGTGGCACCGGCCGGCGTGAGCTTGACGCCCAGGTCGGCGCAAAGCGCGGCGACCTTCTGGGCCGAGCCCTCGGGACCATCGAAGCTTACAAAGTAGCCGCCGCGGGGGTGCGTCCAGGTGGCACAGCCCGTATCGCCCAGGCCCTCGGTGAGCTTGCGCTCAACGGCCTCAAAGCGCGGACGCAGGAACTCGGCATGCTTTTTCATGTGCTCCTTGACCGCCTCGATGGTGGGAAGGAAACGCACGTGACGCAGCTGGTTGAGCTTGTCGGCGCTGATGAGGCCGGCCTTCAGGCGCTTGGAGAACTCCGCGATAACCGCGGGGCTCGCACCGATAAAGCCGATGCCGGCGCCCGGGAAGGTGATCTTGGACGTCGAGGCAAAGGCCACCACGCGATCCTCGGTGCCCGCCGCGCGAGCGAGGTCGAAGATATTGGCGAGCTCGTCGGTCTCGTCGTACAGGTCGTGCACGCAGTAGGCGTTGTCCCAGAAGATGCGGAAATCGGGCGCGGCCGTGGGCATCTCGACCAGGCGACGCACGGTGTCCTCGCTAAAGGTGATGCCCGTGGGGTTGGAATACTTGGGCACGCACCAGATGCCCTTGATGGAGTCGTCGGCGGCAACCAGGCGCTCGACCTCGTCCATGTCGGGGCCGTTGTCGGTCATCGCGACGGGAACGTTCTCGATGCCCAGGTCGGCGGTGATGCCAAAGTGACGGTCGTAGCCGGGAACAGGGCACAGGAATTTGACCTTCTTGCCGTCGTGCGCGGCCTCGTAAGCCTCCCAAGGCTCGCTGCCGCACGAACCGCAGCGCCAAAACATGCCGGCGATATCGTGCTCGATCAGAAGGCTCGACGAACCCAGTACGAGCGTCTGCTCGGCAGGGCAACCCAGAAACTCCCCCGCCAGTTTGCGCGCCGAGGGAATGCCCTCAAAGCAACCGTAGTTTGAGCAGTCGACGTTGCCGTCGTGCAGATCGGCGTCGGCATTGAGAATATCGAGCATGGGTCGAGAGATGTCCACCTGGGAGGGCGACGGCTTGCCGCGGGCCATGTCGAGCGCCAGGCCCTTGGTCTTGACCTCGGCGACCTCGGCTTTGAGCGCCTCGATGGCGGCATCGAGTTCGGTGGTTTCCATCTTCTGGTAGATCGTCTGCATGGGTGCGACCTTTCGCGAAGCGGGACGTTGCAGTTCGTCTAAGTATAGACCGCCACTGCCGCAACGGTATGAAGCCGTGATAGATTAAGTCCATCGCAATGAATTACGACATCGCCGCGCATGCCGGCGTGGGGCGCCCAAGGAGGCACTATGGAGTACGGATCGTTTCAGGCCGAGGAATTCGGCGACCTGCAGCGCCTGGTCGACGGGCTGTTTTACGACCGCCGCGCCATCGACCGCCTGGATCTCATCGTACAGGCCGAGATCTTGGACCTGGCGCCCGACCTCATGGAAATCGTCAACCTGCTACCGCCCGGCTACTACGACCGCCAATCACTTTGCGACCAGCTCAACTCCGCCTTGGCCGCCCACGGCTGGGGCGCCGTCTACGGCACCGTGGAATAAACCTAGTCATTTAAGAACGTCCCCATTGACTAAAACGCCGCTTGTGATGGTGTCCACAGGCGGCGTTTTCAAACTTGTATATGCTTTTACTTGTCTTTGGGCGCGAGGTGTTTGCAGACCACACTCATGTAGATCATACCGAGCACGGCAGCGGTGACCGAACCGGCAAGGATGGCGGCCTTGGCGGCCAGGACCTCAAACTGGGCCGTCGGGAAGGCAAGGCCGCTGATGAGAATCGACATGGTAAAGCCGATGCCGCCCAGAATGCCCACACCGGCAATCATGTGCCAGTTGACATTGTGCGGCAGCTCGCAGACCTTGAGCTTGACCAAGGCGAACGTCATGCCAAAGATGCCGATCGGCTTGCCCAGCAGCATGCCAAAGTACACGCCGAGCGTCACCGGGTCGGTGAGCAGCGTGCTCATGTCCACGCCCACTAGGCGAACCTGTGCGTTCACGAACGCAAAGATCGGAAGAATCACAAAGTTGACCGGCGTGGAGATCAGACGCTCCATGCGGATGAGCGGCGGGGTGACGCGGTGCATGACGCGCTCGACCTTAGTGGTCGAAACGGTAAAGTCATGCTGGCCCAGGATGTGTGCCTCGTCATCGTAGCGGTCATCGAGCAACGGCAGGCACTCGCCCAACCAATCGGTAAGGCTATCGAGCTTGACGCCGCACTTGGCCGGGATGGTAAAAGCCAAGATGACGCCGGCAAGCGTGGCGTGTACGCCGCTCTTGAACATGCAGAACCACAACAGCAAACCCAGTACCGAATACGGGGCAAGGCGGTAATGCTGCGTCTTGTTGAGCCACACGAGCGCGCAGGTCACAAGCGCGGCGGCGCCCAACCAAAACGGATTGGGGCTCTGACCGTAGAAGATGGCGATGGCGGCGATAGAGATGAGGTCGTCGGCGATGGCGAGCGTCGAGAAGAACACGCGCACGCCGTTGGGCACGCGATTGCCCAAAAGCGACAGCACGCCCAGTGCGAAGGCAATATCGGTTGCCATGGGGATGGCCCAACCGTTGTGAGCGCCGGCATGGTTAAAGATCAGGTAGATGCAGGCGGGAACGACGACGCCACCCACGGCCGCCAGCATGGGAAGCATGGCCTGACGCGGATTCTTGAGCTCGCCGACCGTCATCTCGTACTTAAGCTCAATACCCACCAACAAAAAGAAAATCGCCATGAGAAAGTCGTTGACGAAAAGCTCAACGGTGAGACCGACCGTAAGGTTGCCCAGACCCACATACAGCGGGGTCTCCAAAAAGTGATGGATGGCCTCGTAGGCATCGGTATTGGCGCAAATGACGGCGGCGATGGCGGCGAAGACCATGACGGCGGCGGAAATCGTGCCGTTCTCGGCGATGCGCTCCCAGATGTCGTGACGCTCAAAACGCTTGCGCTCACGGACGTTGAACAGCTGCTCGGGTGCTGCCATGGGCGGCTCCTTTCACGGGAAGGCTCCCGTCTTAAAAAAGCACGGCCCGCCCAAGTGGCGGCGCCGCGCTCTAACGTATTACGCTTGCATCTAGCCTACCCTGCACGACAAGCACGCAGGCGTGGCCGAAAAGCGGAACCACAGGTTGAACATTATTTGCCCAACGGCACGGGCACGCCTGTCCAAGAGACGACGCGGCGCCATGCACAAAAAACGACCGGAGCGCGGGGCGTCCGCGATCCGGTCGTGGCGTTTAGTGAACTAAACCTAGCAGGCGGCCATGATGGGGGCAGCGACCTGCTTCTTACGGGAGAGGACGCCCGGCATCCAGACGCCGTCGTGCTCGTCGGCAATGCCCAGGCCCTTCTGAGCGGCCTCGGTCTCGCCCTCGAGCAGGACCTGCGAGCCCTCCTCCATGATGTCGGTGATGCACAGGACAATGCCGTCGGCACCCTTCTCGGCGGCGTAGGCGCGCATGGCCTCACGGATCTCGTCGATCATGCCGAGCGCGCGGCTCTTGTCGACGGTCTCGTACTGGCCGATGAG
>DBFZVF010000183.1:0-10739 GCA_048519165.1 Collinsella sp. | reverse complement strand
CGATGATGGTGTAGTCGCCGCCGCGCACGAGCTTGCCGGCCTTCTCGGCCTCGTCAATCATGTTCTTGGCGACGCGGTCTTTAACGGACCCGGCGGGGTTGAAGTATTCCAGCTTGACGAGCACGCGGGCCTTGAGGTCCTCATCGGCCTCAAAGTGAGTGAGCTCCAGAAGCGGGGTGTGGCCGATAAGCTGATCGATGGACGTATAAACATTGCTCATGGTGAACCTCCAAAGTGTTCAAATGACTGGATACCGTGTGGTTTTACGGTGTGTGTAGCAGCGAAACCCATAAACCTTATGGGTTGTTCTTTTTGCTGTTGGCAAGCATAGTAGGCACTAAAGCCTAGTAACGCAATAGGAAATAGAAGATTATTACGAGGCGATTAACCAGCTTGACGGGAATAGGTATTTTCAAAGCCAATTTTTCGGCTAGAATTTCAACGGACTAAAAGACCGAAAGGTAGCACTATATATGTTGGTTTCTACTAAGGGCAGGTACGCCCTGCGCGTTATGGTTGACCTGGCCGAGCACCAGGCGGCAGGCCGCATTCCCCTCAAAGAGATCGCCGCGCGTCAGGGGATTTCGGAGAAATATCTGGAGAACATTTTGGCTACGCTCGTCCGCGCCAATATGCTCTCGGGCATGCGCGGCAAAGGCGGCGGCTACGTGCTCACGCGCCCGCCCGAGCAGTACGCGGTGGGCGAGATCTTGCGCCTGACCGAGGGCAGCCTGGCGCCGGTCGCATGCCTGGACGGCGACTGCAAGGGCTGTTCACGTTCGGATGAGTGTCCCACACTCGACGTGTGGAAGAACCTGGACAAGCTCATCAACGGCTACCTCGACGGCGTGACGCTCGATGCACTCGTCGCCCCCAACGAGGGCTACGACTACGTCATCTAGCTCCACCTGCCATTTGGGGACGGGGCAGAAATGGTAGATTTTCTTGCCCCTGAGGCTTGGCAAATGACAAGGCCGCCCATCGTTGCGATGGACGGCCTTCTTTTGGCGTGTTGTGGCGGTCCGTATCCGGTCGCTTTAGTTCCTGGCGACGCTGTCGAGAATGCTGCGCATGATGGATATCAGGATGCTGCCCATAAAGGCCGATCCAAAGCCGGCAATGGAGATACCCGCGCCCAGCAGATTGACCGACAGGTAGCTGGCCAGCTCGAGCATAAAGCTGTTGACTACGAGCTGAAAAATACCAAGCGTGATAATAGTGAGCGGCAGCGAGATGACCGTCAAGAACGGCTTGACGAGCGAGTCGACGATGTTGAGGAACAGTCCCACGAAGGCAAAGCAGACCCAGGCGTCGGCCATGCCGAAGGGCTGAATGCCGGGGACGAGAAACGTTGCGATCGCGATGGCGATTGAGGTCAAAAGCCAGTTGAGCAAAAAGCGCATGGTGGGAATCCTTTCTTGCGCATGGCGTGGTGAGGGGCGTGAGGGGCACACACCTTTGCAACTCGGATAGATGCACGGACACGGCCTTGTTTGGGCACCCATTGTTCCAGATATTCGTGGAGCTTGCGTGCGCAGTCGGTTTCAAAACGGCGTTCGTCCTAAAAAACGTGCCGCTGGCAGAGAGTCTTGTCGCTTTAGTTTGGTGGTGTGCTAAACTGCTACGGGCAAAAGCCACAGGCGTTGCCCTATTGCATATTACGGGTGAACGATGCCCGATGTCAGTATCAACTTCGATGCCTTTTGGCGGGTTTGGCGGTGATCGATGAATATCGAGAACATGTTTGACAAGCCTGATGTCAAGCAGCTGGTCCACGCATTTAGCCTTTTGGACGACGAGAAAGATATCCAAGCGTTTTTGACCGATATCTACACGCCGCGTGAGATTTGCGATCTATCGCAGCGTCTGCAGGTCGCGCGTTACCTGGACGAGGGCGAGCCCTATGTCGAGGTTCAGGCGCGTACCGGCGCTTCGTCCACCACGGTGAGCCGTGTATCCAAGGCGCTCAACGGCGAGTACGGTGGCTACCGCAAGATTCTCATTAAGCTGGAGGATGGCGAGTAGGCCGCGCAAAAAACGAATTGTACAAAACCGCTCCTCCGGGGGCGGTTTTTTGATCCCTTGGGGACGGAGGAAAACGGATCGCCGGGTTAGACTGACCCCCTCGATGATCCGTTTTCCTCCGTCCCCAAGGGATCAAATCTGTTGGCGTGGGGCAAATCTGTCCGCTTGGGCGGGTAGGATGGATACATTGATTATTGCGAACAGTTTGAGCGGAGGACCATGCCTGTTCGAATCTATACCACAAATGCCGGCACGGATTTGAGCGATGCCGAGTCGGCGCTGCTTGCCGACCTTATTGCTCGCCACGGGCGTGCCGTGCTGCTGGCGCCAACGTTTGCCGAGCTCGACCTGTGCCGTCATGATGCGGCGGAAGCCGGGATTTCGCTGGGTATCGACTACAAAACGCCTACATCGTGGCTTCGCTCGCTTTGGGAGCTTTTGGGCGACGGGCGCGGTTTCGTCGACAACCTGCAGCGCCAGATGCTGTTCTCGGACATGGTCACGCGTCTCGACGATGCCGATTTGCAGCCGCTTTCGCGCAGCCAGGGCACGGTGCGCATGCTCGCGCGCATGGCCCGCGACGTGCTACCGGGTGTGGCGGGGACGACGACCGAGCGATGCGGTGGCGACAACTGCCAGCCTGAGCCAAAAAGCGATGCCGAGGCTCGCGTGTTCGAGCTTTTGCGTGCCTACGCGGGCGGTTTGGACCGCCGAGATATGGTCGAGCCCTGCGAGGCGGCTGACATTATGGCCGGTGCCCTGGCCGATAACCTGCCGGCGTGCGCCCGCGCCGTATGCGTGCGCGGTATCACGTCGTTTACGCACGGCCTGCTCGAGCTGCTGTCTGCCGTGGCGAACAATGGGGGAGAGGTCGTCGTGCTGCTTGCCCGCGAGCAGGCGGCGATGCGCGAGGAGCTCGCCGCGGCATTTGATGCCCGCGACGTGTTGTTTGAGGCCGCGCCGCTGGGGGAGGACGCCGTCGCGTCTGATGCCGCTTGCGGGACCGCCGCTCAGCCTGCCTTTATTGAGGTCGCTGGCCCCCATGCCCGTGCCCATGTCTATGCGGACGCCATCGATAAGTTGGTGAAATCGCACAAGGAGTTCAAGGACGATAAAGCTACTGCAACGCCCGCCGACCCCGCGCGCGTGCTCGTTGTTTCTGCCCGGGCACCCCAGCTGTTCGGTGAGCTCGCCTCTCGTCTGGCGGCTCGTCATATTGCTGCCGAGACAGTTGAGCTCACGGCGTTTTCCCAATCCATTGCGGGCAGGCAGTTTGCGGCGCTCGCCGGCCTGATCGAGCGTATGAAGGCCGCCGATGAGGGCACGGCGTCAAAGACCGAGTGGTGGCCCGCGCCGGAGCTTACCGACTGGATCTACAGTCCGCTTTCGGGCGCTGATGCCGTCAATGCCCGTACCTTCGATAAGAATATGCGTCTCTCGCGTAGCAAGACTACTGCGGGCGTTAAGAGCCTGCTGCAGAGCGTTCAGGGCCAGGTGAGGGGCGCGCGCAAGGCGGCGAGCGACGAAAACTGGTTTAAGAACGTACCGTGTGTGGTCTCGGACGTGTTCCAGGCACTGTGGCGTGACAAGCCCGTGACGGCGCTCAAGGCCATGCTTGCCGTTGCCGAGGCGTTGCCCGATCGCTTGCTGGGCAGCTTGGATGGCCAAGCCCGTCGCCAGGCGGAGGTGGCCCTGCTGCGCCATGTCATCGACATCCTTATGAATGGCGCCCGCGCGCTCGACGTGTCGCAGGCCGCGATCGTGCCCGTGCTCGATGGCATTCGCACCAAGGTGGACAAGCGTAGCACCGCCTACGATTACGAGACCCACGAGGTTGACCGTGCGCCACGTGCTCAGGTTCGTTTTGCTTCGCTTGCCGATGCGGCGGCTCTGCGCCCCGGTAGCTACGATGCCGTGCTGTTTGCCGATGTCGATTTGGACAGCTATCCGCTCTCGCACGAGGAGGGGCCGCTGGCCACGCTGACGGCGAGCCTTGGTCGCGAGGGCGTGACGCTTGAGCCCGCGGCCTTGCTGCGCGTGCGCTTTGGCCACGCGATGCAGGCGTCACGCGGCCCGGTTGCACTTGCCCGCGTGACGCACGATCGCCAGGCGCGCGAGTGCTATCCAGCCGCCGTGTGGACCGAGCTGCGGGCGCATGCCGAGGCCGCTGAAGCTGCTAAGGCCGCAGACGCCGACAAGGCAGCTGACGACGCTAAGGCCGCTGGTACCGACAAGGCGAAGTGCGTGGGTGAGGGCGATATCGTAAGGGACTTCGATCCCGCGGCAGGCGAAGGCCTCAAGCGCGAGCGCGTGACCTGTGAAGCCCCTCAGCATCTGAGTGCCGAGGCCGTGCCGTATTTGGTCCTGCGCCACCGCGACGGTGAGGGCGAGGACGCGCCGCTTGTGCCGCGCCTGACGTCCGCCTCGCAGATCGAGGCCTATTCCACCTGCCCGCTGTGCTGGTTCGTATCGTATCGCGTCAAGCCCCAGTCTATCGACGCGGGCTTTGGCAACATGGAGAAGGGCAACTTCGTCCATGACGTGCTGGAGCACTTGCATGCACGTCTTCCGCAGGAGGGCATGGAGCGCGTGACGCCCATGAATCTGCCGCGCGCGAAGGAGCTGCTGCACGAGGTCTTTGCCGAGACCCTGGCCGAGCACGCCGGCAAGCGCGGTACCGAGGGCCCGCTGGTGCCGCTCTCTCCAGTGGAGGAGCGCCAGGCGGCCGAGATCTTGCCGCAACTGGAGGGCGTGCTCGCCTACGAGTCCGAGGCGCTCGCGCCCTTCGCGCCGCGCTACCTGGAGTTTGCGTTCAACGAGCTCCAGGTCGAGTATGCCGGCTGGCCGCTCGGCGGGCGCATCGACCGCGTGGATGTGGACGCCGAGAACCGCGCTGTGGTGATTGACTACAAGCATCGTTCGGGTGTCGAGGAGTTTAAGCTCGCCGACCCCACGGTGCGCGACGAGGAGTCGGGCGAGGCCCCCATCGACGATCCGCGCTGGCTGCCGCCCCATACCCAGACACTCATCTACGCGCAGGCCATGCGCCGGGCGCTGGGTCTAGATGCCCGTGCGGCGCTCTATTTTTCGACCAAGGGCGGCAAGCCCGCACTGCGTGGTGCCGCAAGTGCCGAGTTGCTCGAGGAAGAGCGCGGCGACGGCCGCATTCCGGGCCTCAAGAAGGGCTTTCCGGGCGAGGGCGGCAACATGGACTTCGATGCGCTGCTCGACCGCGTGGAGACCGGCATTGCCGAGCGCCTGCGCGAGCTCGAGGCGGGCAACGTTGCCGCTGTCGACCCAACGTCGGCTCAGGCCGCGCATGCGCGCTGCTCGTATAACCACGAAGGAACGTTTGTAAGGAGGGACGTGTAGACCATGGATCTTTCGACCTTGATGCCGCAACAGCTGCAAGTCGTCAAAACGCTCGACCGCCCGCTGTTTGTCTCGGCGGGTGCCGGCTCGGGCAAGACCTTTACCCTCACGCGCCGCATCGTCTATGCGCTCTCGCCCGAATCCGGTCCGTTTGTCGAGCATCTGGACCAGGTGCTCGCCATTACCTTTACCAAAGACGCCGCGGCCGAGATTCGCGACCGCGTGCGCTGTGCGCTTATCGAAGAGGGCATGGACGAGGAGGCCCTGACGGTCGACGACGCTTGGATCTCGACCATCCACGGCATGTGCTCGCGTATCCTGCGCGCGCACGCGCTGGAGCTGGGCATCGATCCTGAGTTCACGGTGCTCACCGATACCGATGAGCTTATGGATCAGGCTGTCGAGCATGTGCTGGGGCGCGCGACGGCGCCCGATGCCGCGCCCGAGCTTGCCGCCTCGCTTAAGGCCCTCTACGCTTGGTATCCCATGGCGGGCGAGGGCGGGCCGTTTGGCGCCGGTACCACCATCAAAGGCCTGGTGCGCGACCTGTTGGAGCTATCGAGCCAGCTGCCGGGCGGCATGGACGATGTGTGCGTGGCGCGCGGCCAGGCCGACACCTCGGCGCTTGCCGATGCCTATCGTGCGGCGCTGGGCGCAAGCAAGGCCACGACCGAGAAAGCGCAGGCGGCACTCGACGCCATCGACGCGTTTGAGGCGAGCGGCAAAACCATGGAGGATGCGGCGCGACTCATGATGTCGTGCAGCATGCCGCGCGCGAGCAAGGCGTTTCCTAAGGAGCAGGTGGAGCTACTCAAGGCCGAGGCGGCTGATGCGTTTATCAATATCGTGCTTGCCTGCGGCGGCCCGGCGCTCGATGCGCTGGTGGGGCTTGCCCGTGCCGTAGAGGCGGAGTACCGTGCGCTCAAGGCCGACCAGTCCGCGCTCGATAACAATGACCTGCTGCGCATGGCGTACGAGGCGCTGCGCGACTACCCGGCTATTCGAGCTGCCTATGAGGGCCGCTTTAAGATGGTCATGATCGACGAGTTCCAAGATACCGACCAGATGCAGGTCGATCTGATTCGCTATTTGACGGGTGCGGGCGAGCGCGCGCTGTGCACGGTGGGCGATGCGCAGCAGTCGATCTATCGCTTCCGTGGTGCCGAGGTCGAGGTGTTTCGCCGCCAGGAGCGCAAGGTGGGTTCGACGACGGCGTCCGAGACGGTCACCACGTCCGATGCTCCCGCCGGCGAGCTCGTCAAACTCGTGCGCAACTTCCGCAGCCACGACGAGGTGCTGCGCTATGTGGCGCGCGTCTTTGACGGCGACACCGGTGGTTTGATGCAGGGGTTCTTGGATCTTGAACCGAGCGACAAACGCAAGGACATGCTCAAGGTAAAGGCTTCGCGCCGCCAGGCGCTGTTCGTTGCCGGCGGCAGTATGCAGGAGCGCACGCAGGCCAAGGCCCGTGCGATCGCCGAGCGATTCCATGCGCTTGCCGATGCCGGCCAGCCCCAGGGCGGCATGGTGCTGCTGCTGGGTCGCATGACCAATGCCGACGTCTACGCGCAGGCCTTCCGCGACCAAGGACTCGACTGCGTCATCGCAGGCGGCTCGGTCTTTGCCCAGGCGGCCGAGGTGCAGACGGTGCGTGCCCTGGTCTGCGCGCTCGCCAATCCGGCCGATACGGCCCAAGGCCTTATGCCGTTGCTGGCCTCGCCGATGTTTGCACTCGGCGCCCAGGAGTTCCTGGCGCTGGCGACCAAGCTCGACGAGCAGACGGGCGAGACGTCGCGCCGCAATATCGATGTGGGCATCATGAGCGATTCCGATGTGCCGGGTTTGCAGGGCTTGCCGCTCGTAACGCGCGCCCGCGAGGTGCTGCGCTACGCACTGCGTCGCGTGGGGCGTGATTCGTTCGCTGCCATCGCGCGCGACGTGGTCAACGCCTCCGGCTGGTTCGTGCGTCTGGCGCAGCGCGGCCCCGAGGGCAAGGCCATTGCCGCCAACGTGCTCAAGGCGCTCGACGCCGTGGCCGAGGCAGAGGCCGAGCTCGGCAATTCTCCGCGCTCCATCGCGCTCGCCTTCGACCGCTTCTTGGCGGGCAAGGAGGCCCCGGGCGCCCTCAACGAGGAGGGCGACGGCGCGGTGCGCATCATGACCGTGCATGCGTCCAAGGGCCTGGAGTATCCGGTCGTGGCGGTTGCCGAGTGTTTTGGCGTGCGCAAATCGTCCGGTGCGGCACAGATGGGTCGCGTCGAGGGCGGAGCGCAAGTCGTGGCGCTGCCGGCGCGCTTCGATGGCGTTAAGCTTGCCGACGGAACCTTCGTGAAGGGCGATGACGTCAAAAAGCAGTTTGAACACGCGTTTAAGGGCAAGGGTACGTCGCTGTGGCTGCCGCCGGAGCTCATGGAGGACGTCTGTGCGACGGGTTCTCCCGCCGAGGCATTTGCTCGCCTGCGCAACGACGACCTGCAGCTTTCGCTCGAGGAGCGGGCCCGCTTGCTCTATGTTGCCATGACGCGAGCGGGCGAGCTGGTGATCTTGGCGATGGATGCCGGTGTGAGCCGCGGCAAGGTGATGGCGCCGACCTTCGATGTCGAGACGGATCTGACCTACGACGTGCTGCGCCGCATCCTGCCGACCGATAGTCTGGACATGCCGCAGCTCGATAGCGACCGTCTGGTGTTCGACAACTCCCAGCCGGGCGACTACGAGCTCATCTCGCTGGCGGACTTTACGTTTGGTGAGCAGGCATTTGAGGCTAACGCTTCGCTGGATGCCGAGGGCAGGCTCGTTCGCGGCGATGTCGATGTCGCTGATAATGCTGCGCACTCAACTGTGCCCGGTCCTGCCGACCCCAAGCCCGATGCGTTTGAGCTCGTGTATCCCCAGGCAGTGGGCGTGCGCATGGGCATCTGTCCGTTCCCGGTGCGTGACTCGTATAGCTACTCGTCAATTGCCGTGGCGCTGCATGCCGAGTCCGAGGACCGTGCCGCCGAGGCGCTTGTTCCCATGGACGAGTCCGGCGATGATGCGGAGTCGGATGGCTCGGAGATGGCCGATGCGGACGTGGCTGCTGTCGAGCCCGCCGGCAACCCCATGGCGCTGGGCTCGGCCTTCCACGCCGCTTGCCAGTGGCTCATCGAGATGGGTGCCGATGCGCTGCCCGTTGAGCGTGCCGACGCCCTGGCTCGCTTGTGGCGCCTGACGCCGGAACAGCGCGAGCGCTTCGATGTCGCTCTGGATCGCTGGCTCAAGTCGTCGGTTCGTGCCGAGCTGCTCGCGTGGCCGTGCATCCGTGCCGAGGTGCCGTTCTTCTCGCTGGGCTGCGAGGACGAGGATATCGCCCGCTACGGCGCCTATGCCGAGGGCGCCATCGATGCCTTGGCAACCGACCCGGCGGATCCGTCGCGCGCACTGGTCATCGACTACAAGACGGGTGGCACGCCGGATGAGACGCCGGAGCAGCTGCTCGAGAAACACGCCTTGCAGGCGCGCGTTTACGCCGACGTTCTGCACAAGGCGGGCTTTGAGGTCGTGACCGTCAAGTTCGTTCGCGTGGAGCGGGCGAATCCAACCATCTTCGTCAATCCCGCCGAACCTCAAGTGGTCACCTACAACCTCTAGTCCTCAGATAACTTGCGGTGGAATACGGACTGTTTTGGTCAAAAAAGCCGCCAAACAGTCCGCATTTCACCGCAACTGCAAGAGGAGCCGTGTTGGTTTGGCTAGGTTCGGGTGCCGTCCGCGCCGTGCGGTAGAATCGTAACCCTAAGATCACGAACCCGCATCGGAGCTCATTACATGGCATTTGTCCATCTGCACAATCACACTGTTTTCTCCATGCTCGACGGCGCAACCCGTATTCAGGATATGGTCAACCGCGCCGTAGAGCTTGGCATGCCCGCCGTGGCCATTACCGACCACGGCTACATGTACGGCGTGCCCGACCTGGCGCTGGCCTGCGACGCCGTTAACCACAACACGCCCGAGTACAAAACCTGGAGCCACGACAAGGCCTTCTTGGAAAAGGACCGCCGCGACGAGCTGGTGGAGCCCGATCCCGAGGAAAACCCGCGCGAGCATGCCCAGTATGTGAAGGACATGGCCATGTGGGACGAGAAGGGCAACATCGACGAGCTCAAGCCGCCTCTGGTCATCAAACCCATCTTTGGCTGCGAGGTCTACTTTACGCCGGACGAGACGCTCGCCCGCGACCACAAGCCCGAGCTCTACCACATGATCCTTCTGGCCAAGGACCAGGAGGGCTACGTCAACCTGATGCAGACGGTCTCCGAGGCCGCTGTGCAGGGCTTTTACTACAAGCCGCGCGTGACGCTCGACAACCTGCGCCGCCACGCCAAGGGCATGATCTGCACCAGCGCCTGCATCGCGGGCATCATCCCCAAATACATCGACCGCGGCGACATGGAAGGCGCCATCAAGTGGGCCGAGACCTTCCGTGACACCTTCGATCCCGGCGACTTTTATATCGAGATCCAGGAACACGGCATCACCACCGACAACGGCCTGACCGACGAGCAGATGGACCGCACGCTCATCGATATTGCCAAGCAGGTGGGCGTCAAGGTCATCGCCACCAACGACTTCCACTACCTGCGCCGCGAGGACGCGCCCGTGCAGGACGTCATCATGTGCATTGGCATGAACGCCAAGGTCGACGACCCCAACCGCATGCGCATGACCGGCTCGGAGTTTTACATGAAGACCGAGGAGGAGATGCGGGCGATGTTCCCGTATTGCCCCGAGGCCTGCGACAACACGCTCGAGATTGCCGACAAGTGCTACGTTGAGCTGGACTGGGACTCCATCATCCTGCCGCGCTTCCCGTTGCTCGATCCCGGCGAGACGCACGAGAGCCAGTTCCGCCGCGAGTGCGAGAAGGGCCTGCGCCAACACTACGGTGACGACTGGGCCACGCGCGAGATCTGTGGCGTCAACATCAAAGAGCGCTTTGAGTACGAATACAAGGTCATCTGCGACAAGGGCTTTGCCGCCTACTTTTTGATCGTCGCCGAGTACGTGCAATGGGCCAAGGACAACGGCATCGGCGTCGGTCCCGGCCGTGGCTCGGCCGCCGGCGCTATCGTCGCCTACGCCATGAACATCACCGCGTTCGACCCGCTCGAGAACGGCCTGATGTTCGAGAGGTTCCTGTCCCCGCAGCGTACCGAGATGCCCGATATCGATATGGACTTCGACGATGAGCGGCGCCTCGAGGTCGTGGAGCACGTTCGCCAGCTCTACGGTCCCGAGAAGGTCACCCACGTCATCACCTACTCGACCATTAAGGCCAAGCAGGCCATCAACGACGCCGC
>DBFZVF010000182.1:0-7343 GCA_048519165.1 Collinsella sp. | reverse complement strand
CTACAGTCCTGCGCAAGACGGAAAGCACATTAAGTGCTTTCCTTTGCGTGCGGAACTCGCGACAAACTCAACCCGCGCCAGCCGGCCCCGGAGACCCTCCCTGCCGTCACTTGCTTCAAAGACTTTGTTCCTCGCCGCTTCCGCGGCTCGAGGTCCCCGTTCTCCTCGGCGGGGTTGTCTAAGATTGTTGTTGAACTTCGGCCTTTGGCTCAAAGAAAAACGGGAGATGCGATCTGCATCCCCCGTTTTTGTTGCACCTACTCTAGGTCAATAAATTTGATGCTCAGAATCTTGCCGTCCTTGACAAGCATTCTGGCCATGGTGGGGCCTCGGGTGCCTCTTGGATAGCTGGCACTGCCTGGGTTGAGGACCAGGCAGCGACCCACTTGGGCTTCTTTGGTTACGTGGGTGTGACCGTTGATAGCTACGTCCACGGATCCCACCGGGAGGTCTTCACGGTAGTGGGCTACGGCGAACTTGAGGCCTTCGTAGGTAAAGAGCGCCAAGCGGTCCACATCGGGGCCGTAGTCGCGGTAGTAGTCGTTATTACCCAGCACCGCTCGCACGGGGGCGATGGTGCGCAGGTGCTCGTAGTCCATCTCCGACGTAAGGTCACCGGCGTGGATAATCAGATCCGCACCCTTAAGCTCGTCCAAGAGCGCAGGCGAAAGATAGCCGTGGGTGTCCGAGATAATGTCGATACGCTTGGCGCTTGCACTGTTCATGGGATCCCTTCCGCAAAACGATTTGGTGCATTCATGCAAAAAGCCCCACGGCTCCGCAGACGATTTTGGTCTACAGGGCTGCGGGGCCAGTGTACTAGAGGCTCAGGGCCTTTTTGAGTGGCACGACGCGACGGCGCGAAACCGGTACGCGTTCGTCGACGCCCGTAATGCCCAGCTGGATAGCGCCCGAGGGAACCGTCTCGACGTCGGTGACACACGCCAAGTTGACGATATAGCGGCGGTGAACGCGGAAGAAGCCAAAGTCGCAGAGCTTGGCCTCGAACTGTGCCAGCGAGGTCGTGGACAAAAAGCGGTCATCGACCGTATAAATACAGGAGTAATCGTCCTTGGCCATAATAAAGCGAATGTCGTCCACGGGGATGAGGACCTTGCGGCCGCCCTTTTCCACCGGGATGCGCTCGATGGTCACCTTGCTGTCCGTGACAGGCTTGGCGCGTTGCATAACCTTATCGATCGCTCGATCCAGGCGAGCCTCCTCGACCGGCTTCATCAGATAGTCGACGGCATCCACATCAAACGCCTCGACCGCATGATCGCTGTACGCGGTTACGAATACGATCGCCGGCGGATTCTTGAGCTTATGCAGTGCCTCGGCAAGTTGCAGACCCGAAGCGCCAGGCATCGAGATATCGAGGAACACAACATCGACGCGGCTCTCCATAAGCATCTCGATAGCGGAGCGAACGCTCGACGCTTCTGTGATCGTGCCGATCTTGCCCGTCTGCTCGAGCAAGAAGCGAAGTTCCGAACGGGCCGGGGCCTCATCATCCACAATCATCGCACGCAGCATAGGGATAAAACCTTTCGTCAACTAACTACGTCGGGCATCCGCCAACTAGCGTTAAACCCGTAACCTATCATTCTACTCTTGAATGTCGAAGATGCTCTCCGACAAATCGAGATGCAGGAGCACTTTAGCGCCCTTGCCCGGAGCCGATTCGACGCGTGTATAAGAGTGCGGTCCATAAAAGCGATGGATGCGCTCCGAAATATTGTGCATGGCCACACCGGCGCCGCCGCCCTGCGGGGAGCTGGCGTCGGGACGGGCGGAGCGTTCGTCAAACAGTCTGGCAGCGGTGCCTTCGTCCATGCCCACGCCGTTATCGGCGACCACAATCAAAATCGCATCTTCGCCATCCCTGTGGACCGACACGTCGATCCTCAGTGCATCGTCGTCGCCCATACCATGGCGCACGGCATTCTCGACGATTGGCTGGATTACAAATGCCGGCACCAGCGTGTCCTCGACGTCCTCGGACACGTCGAAGGTCGCCAGCACGCGATCCTCGCCAAAGCGCGCCTTCTCAAACGTCAGGTAGCGCTTGGTCTGCGCGACCTCGCGCGACACGGGAATGAGCGAGCCCGAATTGTCGAGCGTGGCGCGATAGAACGAGGAGAACTCGCGCAGCAGCTCGCGGGCGCGCAGCGGATCGGTACGCGTAAACGACGCGATGGTGTTGAGCGTGTTGAACAGAAAATGCGGGTTGATCTGTGCCTGCAGGGCACGCACCTCGGCACGGGCCGTGAGCTCCTTTTGCACCTCGAGCTCGTGGATGGCGAGCTGCGTGGACAGGATCTCGGCAAAACCCGAGGCAAGCGCGTACTGAGTGCGGTCGACGGCACGCGGGGTCTTGTAGTAGAACTTGAGCGTGCCGACGGTGCGGTCGCCCACCTTGATAGGAGCGATGATACCGGCAGGAACATGGTTGTGCGAGCCATCCGAGCCCACCACGTCCACCACACGGTTGAACGACTGGACGATACCGTGCTCGATGACGTAGCGCGTGGCAAGTGTGTGGATGGGCGAATCGGGCAGCAGCTTTTCCTCAAACTCGCCCGCGCAGGCCAGCACGTTGCTCTCGTCGGTGATGACAACCGTCATGGCACGCGTCTCGGGCAAAATGCGCTGGCACACCAGACGCGCCGACTCCTGCGTCAGACCGCCTTTGATGTCCTCGAGCATGGCAGAGGCCACCGAGAGTGTCTCTTCGGTGTACTGCGAACGCACCGAATCGGGATTGAGCGTCAAATAGATAAAAATGCACAGAAAGATGCACAGCAGTGCGCAGGCGACCACGGTCGCGATCGGCTCGATTCCAGTCGCCAGGGCAAAAATAAAGTACACCAGCACGCAAATGGCGCAGACAACGGCGATCACGCGAAAGATAGATATTGAGTTATCGCGCTGGGCGCGGCGGTCGATCATTCAGTCCCCTCCAGGATGCTGGTCAGTTGTGCGTCGCGCCAGAGCCCGTCCATGATCTTGGGCCAGAAGCTCTGAAAACGCAGGTAGCTTGCGGCGTTTTGACGCGCGTAGGTCTTGGCCTCGTCAATACCGTGCCGCCAAATGCGCAGGTACCCCTCGTGCTCGCGGGTAAACATGCTGCGAACCATGGCGGTCTTGCGCACGCGGTCGTCGAGCTCGCGCGAAATCCACGGGCCCGGATAGGGCATGAGCGACGCGGCCGTGACGGGAACGAGCTCCTGCTGGTGCGCGGCAAATGTCAGCTTGGCACGCTCGTAGTACCAACGGTACACATCCTGCATAAAGCGCGGCGAGCGCTTCTCGGACTCGGGCGGCAAGTGACGAACGACCCACTCGTTGTCAAACCACACGTCGTAGCCAAACATGCGCATGTTAAAAAGGTAATCTAGGTCCTCGCCTCGGGTGATAAACGGGTCAAACGCCACACGGGTAAAGGCGCGGGCATGAAGTGCCACAAGGCCGCCGCACACGTAGTTTGAACGCGAAATACGGGTGCCCGAGAGCGCCTTTTTCATCCAGCGATTAAACTCGATGCGTTTGGTCCACCAACGATGGCAAATGCCCACCTTGTCTGTGGGCGCCAACGGCGATCCGTCTCGATCGTAAAAGTAACCGCTCTTAACCAAAATCGGCAGGCCTTGACGCGTCTGCTGGCCCAGTGCATAGGTCGCGCGCTTCATAAAGTCGGCATCGATAACGGTCTCGTCGTCATCCAAAAAGACAACGGCATCGTGGCCGAGCACCGCAGCGCAGGCAAGCCCCATATTGCGAATGGCGCCGTATCCGCGCAGGCTCACGCACTCGCCCGAGCCCTTGGGAGCAATCTGCGCCACACGGTCGGCGATACGCGATGCCTGGGTGTTGGTAACCACGGTGACCTTGAGCGCAGGGTGCGCGTCGACGATTTCGTGCACGCGCTTCGACACATCAGCCGTAGCCGAGATGGGGCAGACCACCAAAAGGATAATCCTCGGAATGTCGCGCACCTGCTCGAGCGAGGCCAGGCAGCGGTCGAGCTCGGGATTGGTGGCGTTGAGCTTCGTCGAGTGGTCATAGACGCCGGGAGCGTTTGCATGAGCCTCGTCGTCTGCCCAATATGTTGGAATCACAACCGTGGCGTTCATGCCTTCCCTCCCTGCAACACAAAAACGGGGCGCCGCCAAACACAGGCGACGCCCCGCGACCTAGCTGGTTCCATCATACCCACTTGGGCAAATCATTGCTCGCAAGTCGCAATGTTTATTGCGGATAACCCCAAAAGAGTACCGCGGACAGACACAATAGCCGCTCGCTTCTATGCGGCCCGCTCTGCCGCCTGAGTCATGCGGGATAGGCGGACCAGTAGCATAAAGCCAACGATCAGCAGCACGCCAATGGAAAGGACGCCCAGCGATGGGTTGCCGGTCAGCGAGGTGACGACCGACACCAGGAAGGTGCCCATGACGCTTGCATAGCGACCGAAGATGTCAAAGAAGCCGTAGTACTCGTTGGACTTTTCCTTGGGGATAATGCGGCCAAAGTAGCTACGGCTGAGCGCTTGCACGCCGCCCTGGAACAGGCCGACCATAATGGCAAGCACCCAGAATTCGAAGGCGGTCTTTAGGAAGAATGCGGCGAACAGCACAATGCCCATGTAGGCGGCGACGGCCACCAGGATCATGTTGAGCGTGCCCACGCGTCCGGCGAGCTTGCCGTAGATGATGGCAGACGGAAAGGCCACAAACTGCGTAACGAGCAGCGCCAGCACCAGCTGGGTCGAGTCGATGCCTAAAGCCGAGCCGTAGCTGGTAGCCATGGAAATGACCGTGTGGACGCCATCGATATAGAAGAAGAACGCGATCATGTAGACCAGCACGGTCTTGTTGTGGGCGATCTCGCGCATGGTGTGCCCGACCTCGGAGAACACACCGCCCACGATGTGGCCGATGGTGTCCTCGGGACCGCGCTCGCGACCGTACTTTTGCTTATAGGTGCGAATGAGCGGCAGGGTAAAGATGAGCCACCAGGCACCAGTGATGATAAACGACAGACGCGTTGCCAGCATGGTGGGAACGCCAAGAGCGGGGCCACCCATGATGAGCGCCAGGCAGATGATGAACGGCACGGTGGAACCGATGTAGCCCCAGGCATAGCCCGAGCTGGACACGGCGTCCATGCGCTCGTCGGTGGTAATGTCGGGCAGCATGGCGTCGTAGAACGTCATAGAAGAGTTAAGGCCGATGGTGCACAGCACGTACACGGTCAAAAATGCCATGGCGGACATTGGGATAGCCTGTGCCAGGCAAAGAACCAGGCCCGTGAGGAAGAAGCCCAAGAAGAACTTAATCTTGTTGCCGGCGTAATCGGCAAGCGCGCCCAGAATGGGCATGAGCATGGCAATGACCAGCGAGGCGATCGTCTGAGCGTTGCCCCAAGCGACCACCAGGTCTGCCGAGGAAGCACCGGTATTGATGGCGTTAAAGTAGATGGGCACCACCGAGGTATTGAGCAACACGAGAGCCGAATTGCCCACATCGTACATAACCCAGTTACGCTCGAGCTTGGTGTATTTCATGGACAGGGCCCCTTCGTATTCGCCCGATATGCAGTTAGTTCATCGTACCCCAATTGCACAGAAGCGCTGGTAAGGATTCGGCAAAGGGGCACGCACGGGTCCTACTCCTCGCGGTCGAACTCCTCGTCGGCGTCGAGTACGCGACCGCTATAGTTGATATGGCCGGTCACGGCATCCATGTCACCGGTCTCGATAAAGCGGGCGACGGTGAGCTCGTAATCGAGCAGCGCGCGGTCAAAGACCTCGGGGAAGCTCTCGGTCGAAACTTCATCGGTAAAGGGGTTCTTCCATGCCAAGTGGCCCAGGTTGCCGGTACGCTCGGGCAGCTCGGTCGTCACGCGGTGCGCAAGGCCGTCGAGCAGCGAATAATCGTGCACCAAGCCCTCGAGCAGGGCAATCGCGCGCGTCTTGGCCGAACCGGCCGGCTCGATAGTGCGGTAGAGCATCTGCATGTCCGAGACGGCGCCGCCGTACTCCCCCGCCGGGATATCGATGCCGTACACGCGTCCGGCAACATAGCTCATCAGCACACCGGCAACGCGATTGATGCGGTCGGTAGTGACAATCTCGCCCGCCGGCGGATAATCCTCGACCGTGGCCCCGTCACGTTTGAGCTGCAGCATCAGCACGTCCAGGTCACTTTCGAGCACGGCGTGAACTTGACTGCCCGAAGCCTCGAGCTCGGGGTCGGACTCAACAATGCCAAACTGCTGCTCGTAGACAAAGGGGTGGGCATTGCGATCGAGCACATAGTGCGACAGCAGGCCCAGTGCAAAGGCGCGACCCAGATTGGCATCGCGCGGCTGCAGGCGCGACACGCCGTCGCGCAGACACGAGAACTGGCGCGACATGCGCGAGCGGTGCATGACCTGAGCAAGCGACATGCAGTCGGAAATGCGCGGCGTGAGCATGTGGAAGAAAAACGGGTCGGGACCCTGGTTGCCCAGGATAAAGGCGATGCGCTCCTCGTCGGACGTGATAACGCCCTGCGGAAGACGGTCGATGCTTTCCTCGCCAAACAGATGATGCGTAATGAGCGCGGGCATAATAATCCTTTCGATTTCATTCGATGCAATCCATTATGCCCACCGCACAGTCATGCCAAACCTGCAACGGCAAACGATGGCGCACCGACCCTTACGCAAGCCCCAAGTGCGATTTGACCTCGGCAGCGCGACGGCGTGAAACGGGCACCGTCGAGCTCACACGGTCGAGCCTGAGCTCCATCAGGCCCGTGGAGCCGATCTCGACATTATGTACGTCTTCCAAATTGACCAGATAGCTGCGGTGGACGCGGATAAAGCCCTCGGAGGCCAAACGGCGCTCGAGCGAGGAAATCGACTCATTGATCAGATACGTCCCCTCGGCGCAGACGGCGTTGCAAAAATCGGCGCGCGCCTCAAAGTAGCAGACATCCGCCACGGGAATGAACACCTTTTTGCCCCCGCGATCCACCGTCAGGCGCAAAGGCTGGCGCGGAGCATGGACGACGCGGCGAGCGCCCAGGGCAGTCTCGATCTTGTCGAGCGCCTTTGACAGGCGGGCATCCTCGACCGGTTTGACGACGTAATCGACAGCATCGAGGTTATAGGCATCGGCCGCATACTCGGCAAATGCCGTCACAAACACCACGACCGGCGGCGTCTTTAGGTTCTGCAGCGTCTCGGCAAGCTCAATTCCCGAGCGACCGGGCATGGTAATGTCTAAAAACAGCACGTCGGGCTTGTTCGACAGAATCGACTCCACGGCTTCGGTGACATTGCCCGCCTCGGCAATC
>DBFZVF010000181.1:0-9900 GCA_048519165.1 Collinsella sp. | reverse complement strand
GTCCGCATCCTCGGCAAGTACACCGGCGGCAGCCTGAGCGGCAGCGACCTTGGCGGCCGCCTCGGCAGCCTGCGCCTCCTCGCGAGCGCGATCTTCGGCCAGCAGCTCCTGGTACAGATCATCACCCGGCAGCTCCTCGCTACGAGCGATCTTGCCCAGCACGCCGTTGACAAACGACGCGGACTGATCGGTGCCATAGGCCTTGGCAAGCTCGACGGCCTCGTTGATCACGATGGCGTCCGAGACCTCCTCGTCGGTGAGGAAGCGCATCTCGTAGACGGCGATACGCAGCAGGTTGCGGTCGGCGCCGGGCATGCGCATAAGATCCCAGTTCTTGGCGACGGCGCGCAGGGCACAGTCGATGCGATCGATATGCTCGTAGGCACCACGGCAAAGCTCGAGCGCATAGGGGTCGAGGGGGCCCTTCGAGATCAGGAAATCGCCCTCGAGGACGCGCTCGAGCGGGCTGTCCGTGGCCTCGGCCTGAAACAGCAGCTGCAGCGCCTGACTGCGGGCAAGCGTGCGCCCGCGATAAACCTTAAGGCTCAAAGGTTACTCCTTGGGGAAAACGAGGCCGTCAATGCAAACGTCGACGCGCTCGACCTCGACGCCCACCTGAGCATCGATGGCGGCGACCACGGCGGCGCGAACGGCCTCGGCGAGTTTCTTGAACGGATAGCCAAAGAACACCACGACACGCACGGTGAGTGCGAGCTTGTCGCCAACGACCTCGGCCTCGACCGCCGGCTCGGAAGCCGGGGCCTTGGACGAGAGCATCATGGAGACAAGATTAGTGGCAAGGTCCTTGACGCCAACGGAGGCGATGCCCTCGACATCGGACACGGCGCGCGAGACGATGGCGGTCAGAACATCGGGCGAAATGCCGATGCCGTCAATCTTGATTTCCTGGGGCATGAGTCCTCCTAGAAGATTTGGTTGCTAGACGCGGGAGACGAACTTGCCGTCGCGGGTGTCAACCTTGATGACCTCGCCCTCGTTGAGGTACATGGGGACCTGGATGACAGCGCCGGTGTCGATCGTGGCCGGCTTAGTGGAACCCTGGACGGTGTCGCCCTTAAAGCCCGGGTCGGTCTGGACGATGGTGGTCTCGATGAACATCGGCGGAGTCACGCCCATGAGCTCATCGTCGGCGAAGAGCAGCTGGCATATGTCGTTCTCGCGCAGCCACTTGGAGTTCTCGCCCACCATGTCCTCGGGAACGGGAACCTGCTCATAGGACTCGTTGTCCATGAAGATGTAGTCGGTGCCATCGTTGTAGAGGTACTGGAACTCACGGGTGGTGAGCATGACGCTCTCGAACTTGGTGCCGGCGTTGCAGGTGTTCTCGACGACGCGGCCGCTCTTGATGTCGCGGGTCTTGTAGCGCACAAAAGCGCCACCCTTGCCCGGCTTGACATGCTGGAACTCGACGATGGTGTAGACCTTGTCCTTAATGCGGAGACCGAGGCCGTTCTTGAAGTCGGCGGTAGAAATGGTAGGCATAGCGACCTTTCTTGTTATGGGCAGAACGCACAAGCGTCCAAATTACATACGACCGAAATTATACACTTGCAGACGGCGCCTGCGGCGAGCGCATAAAAAGAGAACGCGGGGCGTCCGAATCGATCCGGACGCCCCGCCCCAAACTATCTACCGAAGTAGACTAGCAGTCGATAATGTGCAGGTCGTGCGGGGTCTTGGTGAAGGGCTCGTAGCCGTTCTCGGTGACCACGCCGTAGTCCTCCAGGCGCACGCCGCCCACGCCGGGCAGGTAGACGCCGGGCTCCATGGTGACAACCGAGCCGATCTCGATGGTGTTCTTACTGCGGTTGAAGTTGGGCAGCTCGTGGATGTCGATACCAACGCCGTGGCCCAGACCATGGTTGTAGTAATCGCCATAGCCGGCATCGCCGATGATCTTCTTAGAGAGCTTGAAGATGTCGTTGCCCTCGACGCCCGGATGGATGGCGGCGACGCACTCCTCGTGTGTACGGCGCACGAGCGCGTACAGGTCGAGCTGCTCCTGCGTGGGCTCGCCCATCACGACGGTGCGTGTCATGTCGGAGCGGTAATCGCAGTAGCCCGCGCCGTAATCCATAAGAACGAAATCGCCCTTCTCGATCACGCGGTCGCTCGGCACGGCATGCGGGTTGGCGGTGTTGGGACCGCTCGCCACGATGGAGCCGAAGGCCAGGCTGTCGGCGCCGTTGGCGAACATAAAGTTCTCGAGCTCGTTGCGAACCTGCTTCTCGGTCATACCAGGCTTAATAAAGCCGAGCATATGCTGGAAGGCGGCATCGGTGATCGACTGCGCATGGCGCATGAGCTCGATCTCCTCGGCATCCTTGATGGCGCGCATCTTGCGGATGTCGTCGTGCATCAGCGTTAGCATGCAGGCGACGGAACGGTCCTCCAGGCCGCGCTGAATACCCTGGTAGAAGTTAATCTGCATATCGTCTTCGACAGCGCAGACACGGCACTTGTTGGCTGCGATCTTGCCGGCGACCCAGCCGGGAATGGTACCCTCGTCCATGTCGTAGACCCAAGGGCTGCCGGCGGGCGTGTTCTCCTCAAAGCTGTTGAGGTAGCGCGAGTCGGTGTGGAACAGGCACTGGTCGACCGTAATAAACGCAGCGTGCGGGAACTCGAAGGTGCAGTCGAAGACGCCCTTCACGCCCGTAAGCCAACGAAGGTTGGCCTCGTCGCGCACCACGATGGCGTCGTAGCCACGCTCGGCCATCAGGGCACGGACACGCTCGATACGACCGGCAGGACCGGCAGCAAACTCAGACATGCAGATTCCTTTCTTGTTGTCTCTATATAGACGGGACGGGTCTCAACCGAACGACGAAATCGCATGCGATCCGCAACCGATTGAAAACCCGCCCCTCAACATGATACGAAAGACAATGGATGTCAATAAATCTTAGAGAAGTTCTTTGCGTGAAGCCAAGTAGGCGTGAGTATGGCGCTCAAGAACCTCGTCCTCAACGCTCGTTAGACGAATGGCGCCAAGTGCCGCGGGCAGCGGCAACATGCTGCGGTTCGAGCGAGCGAACTGCTGCTTGCGGAACTCCTCGATATATGCGGCAGGCTCCAGATCGAAGGCAAGTTCCTCGATACCAAAGTCCTCCAGGCAGTCATCGACCTCAAAGACGTAATCGATATCGAAGTCGCAGGCATCATGTGCTAGGCGCGCCTCAAAGCGAATGCCCTCGGATAACAGCTGATAGGCAGGAACCTGCGAAGCAGCATCGCCCAAGCAAGCGCGCAGAGTACGCTCCCCCGTCTTGCCAAAATCGAGCGCATGGCGGGCGCTCGGGTTCGTGGCCATCAGTACGTCCTTGCGGGCAGTCTGAGACCATTGAACTGCATTGACGAGCGCGACCTCCTCGCCCGCGAGAATCTCGGGAACGGTCTCAGTAAACTGATTCCAACGGGTCTTGCTGCTCGAAAGCATGGTACCAACAAGTACCACATAGCCGAGCTTGAGGTACTCGGGGTCCGCCTCGCGAACAAGGTCGAGGTCACACACGACCAAGCCCGGCTCAGGACGGAACGCGATAGCGGGAAGCGCATTCGACGACGAGGCGACGAGCGGCTTCATGGTCGTCGCGACCGTGAGCATGGCGTCGAACGTCGTCGGCAGCAACGCGCACTCGGTGCGGCCGCACCACTGATTGGCACACCAGCTAACAACCGAGCAGGTTGCGGCATCGCCAACGGCGACAACCAGATCGTCACAGGTAATGCCATTGGCAGTCAGGGCGCCAAAGATAGCATCGGCATCAGCAAGCGTGGCACCAGCAGGCGAAACCTCGAGGGGAAGCTGTGACATGACAAAACCGGCGTCGACCAGCGCATGCTCGACGACCTCACCAAAACGCTCGGATGTGGCGTCGTTCCAAACGACCATCGCGCGCTTAGGCTTGCCCACAGTCGAGGCAAACATGCGCGACAACTCATCGAACGCGCCCAATCCGACACGGACATCGACGCTGCGGTTTTGGAAATTGATCAGTTGACGACGAATCATAGCAGCCCACGCTCCAAAAGCATCTCGGCACAAAGGTAGGAAACGTCCTCGAAGGACTTGTTGCGAATATCAAGGGTAAGGTCGGCGGCCTGGCGATACAGCGGACGGCGATGCTCAAACAGGCGCGCAGCATGCTCGGGCGAACGGAAATCGGGGCGCGTGTCGGACCGACGAATCTGTCGAATCGAATCCTCGAAGTCGCCCTCGAGGTACACGCACGTACCCATTTCGTGCATCAGTTCAATATTCACCGGCGTTTCGACGATACCGCCCCCGCACGAAACCAACAGGCTGCGCTCGCTTTGGAGCGAACGGAGCGCCGAGGTCTCGAGCTCGCGAAAACGATCCTCGCCCTCGGTCTCAAAAATCTCGGTTACCGACTTGCCGCAACGGCGCACGACCAGACGGTCGGTATCGATAAAACGCCGCTTGAACATGGTGCCCACGTTGCGCGCAAGCGTCGACTTGCCCGCGCCCAAAAAGCCGATAAAGAAGATATGGTCGCAGCCGTGTTTGATGTGCTGGGACATGACGAGACCTATTCCTCGCAGGGAAGGTCGCGCAGGGCCCGGCGCTCAAAGATACGGAAGATCTGCGTATACCACAGGTCCTGCGTCGCCTGCGGCTTTACCAGGATGGTATCGACGCCGGCGAAGTTGCCGCTCCACACGTCCGTGTAGAGCTGATCACCGATCAGCACCGCCTCGCCGGCTGTGGCGCCGAGGCGCTTAAGGCCCGCCTTGAGGGCAAACGGCGCCGGCTTCATGGCGTGGCTGATGGCCTCGAGTCCCAGCTCGCGCGCAGAGCTCATGACCTGGTCGCGATGCCAGTTGTTGGACACCATGCACAGCTTAAAGCCTTTGGCGCGGGCGGCGTCGAGCCAAGCGGAAACCGCGGCGGGAACCTGCTCGGTGTCTCGCGGCACCAAGGTGTTATCGCGATCGAGCAGAATGGCGCGCTTGCCGTCGGCCCACAGGGTATTAAGGTCGATGCGATCGACCGAGGCAACGTAACGTTTGGGGCTAAAAATCCTCATACTAATTCCAAGACTGTTGATGCTCTTCGTAGGTTTGCGAGAAGTACTCCTCGTCCTGCGTAATGTAGAAATACAGGTCATCAGAGTCGGTCGGCTCAAGGGTGGCCTTGAGCGCCTCGAGCGACGGAGAGCAGATGGGCGTGGGCGGCAGGCCCTCATGCTTATAGGTGTTATACGGACTATCGCTCTGCAGGTCGTCGGCGGTAACCTCGCCACCGGTGACATACATCATAGTCGCATCGCTATTGAGATAGCGCAGGCCATCGAGCTTGCCGGCAAGGCGGTTGTAGAAAACCGAGGCCACATGCGCACGTTGATCGGCGTTGAGGCCCTCGCGCTCAACGATAGAGGCCAAGTTGACGATGTCGTAGTCGGACATCTCCACACCGTAGCGTTCCTTGATCTTGGCTTCGCAGCTCGCAAAGTCAAGCGACTTGTACTCGGTCTTAAACTGATCGAGCATAGCGCGAATCACGCCATCGGCCGTCGGCGAATCACCCAACGAATAGGTCTTGGGGAACAAGAAACCCTCGAGCGAGTCGTTAGCGGCGCCCTTAAGGAAGCTATAGTCGTCCACGTAGTTGGAGGCCTTGGCCTGGTTGAGGAAGTCTTCCTTAGAGATGCTGTCGTAGGCCTGGGCCACACGGTCGGCGACTTGATCGACCGTTAAGCCCTCAGGGATAGTCAGCGCATTGGAGCCCGCGTTGGGGCCTTCCATGAGCTGCTGAACAACCTTGGTCGCATCCATGAGTGTGGTGAACGAATAATCACCAGGCTTGAGCGACATGTCGGCATTGAGCTTTTTGACCGCCGCGTAATAATCCTTGGGATTTTCGACGATATGGTTCTCGGAGAGAATCGAGGCGATGCTGTCACCCGAGGCACCATCGGGAATCGTGATAGTAACCTGCTGGCCTGCAACGACTTTCGCACCCTCACCGCCAAAGAAGCCCTTGACGGCTGGCACGACAAAGAAAACGATCGCGACAAGCGCAAGCACGGCGACGACGCCACCGATAATCATAGGCACCGGGGAGCTTTTCTTTTGAGCACCGCGACGAGCATGCGTGTTGTAGCTCGAGCGGGTCGCCGGAGCAACGCCATGCGAACCACGAGCGTGATGCGAATGCGATTGGGGGGCCTGCGTTCGCTGGGTAGGTGCCTGCTGCTTAAAGCGGGTGCCGCCTGCAGGCTGGGCCGTACGAGCAGTGGGCTGCTGAGCCGCGTGAGAAGCCGAATGCTGAACCGAACGAGCAGAAGGCTGCTGACCCGTCCGTTGAACAGGTTGGGCCGAACGAGAGAAGGACTGCGCCGGGCGCGCGGCAGGCTGAGCTGCGCGCTGCGTCGGCTGTGCCGGACGCTGGCCAGGCTGGGCAGGGCGCGACGCCGGCTGCTGTGTACGATTCGGCTGGCGCGGATCGGAAGCACTAGGCATGCGAAACCTCCTCGTTTTTACGATCGAGCCACGTCTGCAAAAACAGGCTGGCGGCAATCATGTCGATCTTGCCCCTCATCTGCTTTTCGTTGAGTCCCTGCTCGCGCAGGATACGCTTGGCCTCTTGCGAGGACAGACGCTCGTCCTCAAGCTCCAACGGAAGATCGAGCTCGTCGGCAATCTTTTGCGCCACAGCGGCAACGCGCTCGGCCTGAGGGCCGGGCTCACCGGCCATGGTCAGGGGACGTCCGCTTACCAGGATGTCGGGCTCATAGTCCTCAACCAGGTAGCGGAACGTCTTGGCCATACCGGTGACCTCGGCAGCCGGAAGCACCTTGACAGGCATCGCCATCTTGCCATCACGGCTCGAGACGGCGATGCCAATCCTGGTCTCCCCTATGTCCAGCGCGAGCGCAACCACAGCGACTTCTTAGATTCTTAGGCGCCGAGCGCGGTCTTAGCGGCCGCGAGGGCATCGGCGATGCCGGCAGCATTCTTGCCACCGGCCTGGGCCATGTTGGGACGACCGCCACCGCGACCGTCGACCAGACCCGCGATCTGCTTGATCACGTTACCGGCGTGGAAACCGGCCTTGACGGCGTCATCGGAGCCGGCAGCGAGCAGGGCCGGAGTGCCCTTCTCAGTCACGCTGGCGACGACACAAGCGACAGGGCCGGCGACCTTCTGATGCACGGTATCCCATACGTTGCGCAGGTCGGCAGCCTCAAGGCCCTGGAGCTCAGCGACGACTAGCTTGTAGCCGCCGAGCTCGACAGCACCCTCGATAGCACTGGAAATGGCGTCGGAGGAGCCACCGGTCAGAGCCTTTTTGAGCTTGTTGGACGTCTCGCGCAGCTCGGCCTGCAGGTTCTCCACGCGGGCGGGAACCTCGTCGACGCGGCACTTGAGCGCAGCGGCGGCGGCGTCAACGAGCGCCAGGCGGTCGGCCATATAGTCGAGGGCACCCTTAGAGGTCACGGCCTCGATACGGCGGACGTTCGAGCCCGTAGAGGACTCGGAAATAATCTTGAACAGGCCGATCTCAGCGGTGTTGGCAGCGTGCGTGCCACCACAGAGCTCGCGGGAGAACGGCTGGTCCTCGGCGCCCACGGAGACGACGCGGACGACATCGCCGTACTTCTCTCCAAACAGAGCGACAGCGCCGGCAGCCTTAGCCTCGTCGATGCCCATGACACGGGTCACGACCGGCTTGGAAGCGAAGATCTGCTGGTTGACCAGGTCCTCGACAGCCTTGAGCTGCTCGGAGGACAGAGCCTCGAAGTGCGTGAAGTCAAAGCGCAGGTGCTCGGGCGTCACCAGCGAGCCGGCCTGGGAGACGTGCTCGCCCAGGACCTGCTTAAGGGCGGCGTCGAGCAGGTGCGTGGCGGTGTGGTTGCGGCGCAGGAAGCCACGGCGCTCGGCGTCGAGCACGGCGGTAACAGCGGCACCGACAGTCAGCGTGCCATCGGCAACGTGCGCGACGTGAGCATACAGGCCGTTGTGGTTCTTGGTGTCGGCAACGGTCAGAACAACGCCCTCGGCGGAAAGCTTGCCGGCATCGCCCTGCTGACCACCCATCTCGGCATAGAACGGGGTGCGGTCGAGCACAACCTCGACGTCCTCGCCGGCGGCAGCGGACTCGACGGACTCGCCGTTGCGCACGATGGCGACAACCTTGGCGCCCTCGATCACATCGTTGCCATAGCCGTCGAACTCGGTCGCAGCGACCTTGTCGGAAAGCTCAACCCACACGTCGTTGAAGCTGCCCCAGGCGTCGCCCTTGGCATTGGCGCGGGCGCGGGCCTTCTGGTCCTCCATGCAGGCAGTGAAGCCGTCCATGTCGACGTCGTGGCCAGCGGTGCCGGCGATCTCGACGGTCAGGTCGATGGGGAAACCAAAGGTGTCGTGCAGTTTAAAGGCAACGTCGCCCGGAAGCACAGCGCCCTCGGCAAGCGCTGCCAGGGCCTCGTCCAGGTAAACACGGCCGTTGTCGAGCGTCGTGGAGAAGCGCTCCTCCTCGGAGGCGACGATACCCTTGACGAGGGCGACGTTCTTGAACAGCTCGGGATAAGCCTCGCCCATCTGAGCGTTGACTTCGTCGATGAACTTAGTCAGGAAGGCGCCCTCGATGCCCAGAAGGCGACCGTGGAACACGGCACGGCGGAGCAGGCGACGAAGGACGTACTCGCGGCCCTCGTTACCGGGGAGGATGCCGTCGGAAATCATAAAGTCGACGGCACGGGAGTGATCGGCGATGATTCGCAGCGAGCGGCTGGCACCGGAGTAATCGTCGGCGTCATAGGTCTTACCGCTGATCTCCTCGCCCAGCTTGATGAGATGCTGCATCAGGTCGCCGTCGTAATTGGCGGTCTTGTGCTGCATGATGGCGGCCATGCGCTCCAGACCCATGCCCGTATCGAGGTTACGGTGTGGCAGCTCCGGCATGGAGCCGTCCTCCTGGCGGTCGTACTGGGTAAACACGAGGTTCCAGAACTCAAGGAAGCGGTCGCAGTCGCAGCCGGGCTTGCAGTCGGGGCTGCCGCAGCCGACCTCCTTGCCCATATCAAAGTAGATCTCAGAGCACGGACCGCAGGGGCCGGTGGGGCCAGCGGCCCAGAAGTTGTCGTCCTCGCCCAGGCGAGAGATGTGATCCTCGGCAACGCCCAGGGAGCGCCACACATCGTGGGTCTCGTCGTCCTCGGTAAAGACGGTGAAGTACAGGCGGTCGAGCGGCAGTTTGAACTCCTTGGTAATGAGCTCAAAGGCCCAAGCGCAGGCCTGCTGCTTGGAGACGCCGCCAAAGGAGAAGTCGCCGAGCATCTCGAAGAAGGACAGGTGACGGCCGTCCTCGCCGATGCAATCGATGTCGTTGGTGCGGACGCACTTCTGGCAGGAGATAGCGCCGATCTCCTTCATGGTCTTCTTGCCCTGGTAGTACTCCTTAAACTGGTTCATGCCGGCGTTGGCAAGCAGCAGCGAAGGATCGTCGGGGACGAGGGACGAAGAAGGATAAAGCTTAAGACCGCGCTCCTCAAAGAAGTTGAGGAACTTGGAGCGAATCTCGGCCGTAGTCATTGACGGGTAGTCAGCACTCATAGAGGGAATCTCCTCGGTTTCACATCGAAACAGTTCAAACGTAACGATATTACCATCCCACCGCGCAAGTGCAAAAAAGAGGGCCGGCACAATGCCGGCCCTTCAGCGAAATTGCATGTTAGCGCGTATGAATATTAATCCGAATTACCCCGCTAGTTGTCATCATCGTCCATGGAGCCGTCGATGCCGGTTTTGGTGTCGTCATCCGTGTTGGAATCGTCATCCTTAGCGAAGGGGTTCTTGAAGAAGCCCGTCGCATCGGGCTGCAGACCAGAGAGCTTGATCCAGGGATTATCG
>DBFZVF010000180.1:0-9568 GCA_048519165.1 Collinsella sp. | reverse complement strand
CAGGCAGCGGCGGCATCAGGGTTGGAGCCATCGGGCACGTGCGTGTTGTTCAGATCGATATTGATGTGATCAAAGAAGTTCTCGCGCATAAAGTAGTGATAGCTCTGGGGATCGTCGTGCGAAAGACCGCGATACTCATCCAGGTTATAGGTGCTGACCTCGGCGAAGTCAATGTCACCCTTCTCGTACCAAGCAGCGAGCTGTTTGTAAGCGCCAATCGGGGTGGAGCCGGTGGCAAGACCCAACACGCAATCGGGCTTGAGGATAACCTGGGCCGAGATGATATTAGCGGCCTTGCGGCTCATATCCTCGTAGTCTTTAGCTTTAATGATTTTCATTACGCGTCCTTTCTCGTACAAGAGAGGCAAGGCTCCCCTTACAAGCACTTGCCCGCGGCCCGCGTCGGCCGCAACCAACGTGTGCGGCCACCAGGGCGAGGTCGCGTAATATATGTGTCTCGTGTCTAACCGCGTCGAGGCCCCTGCCCGTCCACGGTGACCCAAAGCTGTTTAGCCTCGGACGTTTCCCATCTTGCCACGGAGGGCGCCCTCTTTCAAGGGTGCCCTCCGTAAACGTGTTTGAATTGTAGGCTAAAGGCCAAGCGGAGCGACTAGCGCTCACGCGCGACGATAAGCTGGTCCATCTCCTCGACATGCTCGCCAACGGAACCCTTGATGCTCGAGAACTCAACGGAGTTACACACCAAGATGGGAACCGTCACATCGTAGCCCTCGGCAGCAATTGCCTCGCGATCGAACTCGATGAGTACATCGCCCTTATGGACGATGTCACCCACTTGCGCATACACAGTAAAATGTTTGCCCTCGAGCTGAACGGTGTCCAAACCAACATGGATGAGCACGTCTAGACCATCGACCGTGTTGAGCGCAACGGCATGACCCGTGGGAAAAATCGCCTCGACCTTAGCGTCAGCCGGAGCAATCACACGTGTACCCGTAGGCTGAATCGCCACGCCCTGGCCCAAAAGGCCGGTAGCAAACGTCTGGTCTTTGACCTCGGATAACGGAATGACGTCGCCCGAGATGGGAGCATCCAGCGTAAGGACTCGACCACGCATACCAAAAGACCTCAGGACTTTAGTGAACATGCTCCCCCTCGGACATACCAATCAATCAAAATAGCCTTAACAGTTTACCACTTGGCACCCGATATTGACCATTAGGGAAGTTCGCGCTTGACAACCTCGACGATGTCGTCGACAACGCGCTGGGTCAGCTCGTGCGTCTCGGCCTCAGCCATAACGCGAACCAGCGGCTCGGTACCGCTCGGGCGCACCAAGACGCGGCCGCGACCGTTGAGCTCCTTCTCGGCGGCAGCGACGGCGTCCCAGATGGGCTGGCAATCGTCCAGGCCGGCCTTGTTGTCCGAATGCACGTTGACGAGCACCTGCGGGTACTTCTTCATGATGCCGGCAAGGTCGGTGAGCGTGCGGCCGGTGCGCTTGAGCACGGCCAGAAGCTGCAGGGCCGTCACCAAGCCGTCGCCGGTGGTGTTGTGCTCCAGGAAGATGATGTGGCCGGACTGCTCGCCGCCGATGACAGCACCGTCCTCGAGCATGCGCTCAAGAACATAGCGGTCGCCCACGGCGGTCTGCACCATCTCAAAGCCCTGCTCCTTCATGGCGATGGAGAAACCGAGGTTGCACATAACGGTCGAGACGATCTCGGAGTTGGCGAGCTTACCGCGAGCGGCCAGGTCAGAGCCGCAGATGGCCAGGATGTAGTCGCCGTCGATCTCGTTGCCCTCGCTGTCCACGAACAGCACGCGATCGGCGTCGCCATCGTGAGCCAGACCGATGTCGGCGTGGGTACGCAGTACGAGCTCACGCAAGGGCTCAAGATGAGTGGAGCCGCACTCGACGTTAATGTCGGTGCCGCAGTAGTCGGTGTTGATGGCATGGACCGTGGCGCCCAGGCGCTGCAGTGCGGCGGGCGTGGTCTGGCAAGAAGCGCCGTGGCCGCAGTCGACGGCAACAACCAAGCCGTCGAGCTTAAGGCCGTCGAGCGTGTTGATGGCATGATCGACATATGCCTTGCGGGCGTCCTTCATCTTGATGATGTGACCCACGCCGGCACCGGTCGGCAGCGTATCGGCAGCCATGGCCTCCTCGGACATGACCCAGGCGCTGATCTCTTCCTCGACAGCATCGGGAAGCTTCATGCCCTTGCGGCTAAAGAACTTGATGCCGTTGAACTCCGGCGGATTGTGCGAAGCGGAGATGACGATGCCGCCGTCGAGCTCGTTTTGGACGGTAAGCAGCGCCACGGCCGGCGTAGGGATAACGCCGCAGCAGTGCGGGCGGCCGCCCTCGGCCATAATGCCGGCGGTCAGAGCGCTCTCGAGCATGGTGCCCGAAAGACGCGTGTCGCGGCCGATGCAAATATCCGGACCAAGGAACTTGGTCGCCGCACGGCCAAGGCGAAACGCGAGGTCGCACGAGAGGTCGGCGTTGGCGACGCCACGGACGCCATCGGTACCGAAGATGTTCTGGGGCATAGGATCGCTCCTTCCCAAGTGGGCAAAACGCAGTCGCCCACCCTAGTCGAAAAAGAAAAGCGGGACCCGCCGAGCAATCGGCAGGCCCCGCTTGTACATTGTATCTCGTAAGGAGATAAAACCTTAGCGCTTGGAGAACTGGGGAGCGCGGCGAGCCTTCTTGAGGCCGTACTTCTTGCGCTCGACCACGCGAGCATCGCGCGTAAGGAAACCGGCCTTCTTGAGGTCAGCACGGTAGTCGCCAGCGTTCAGAAGAGCGCGAGCGATACCCAGGCGCAGAGCGCCGGACTGACCGGAGATGCCGCCGCCATCGCACAGAGCGATAACGTCGAACTGACCGGCGGTGTCGGTCACCTTGAAGGGAGCAAGGGCGTTCTCAACGAGCTGATGACGGCCGAAATACTGCTCGGCGTCACGCTTGTTGATGGTCACCTTGCCGGTGCCGGGGACGAGACGGACGCGGGCGACGGCGTTCTTACGACGGCCGGTACCCTGGTAGACAACGGTGTTCTCAGCCATCTTTAAGCCTCCAGCTCAATCTTCGTGGGGTTCTGGGCAGCGTGCGGATGCTCGGCACCAGCGTAGACCTTAAGCTTGGTCATCTGGGCACGGCCGAGGGTGGTCTTGGGCAGCATACCGCGAACGGCGCGCTCGATGACCTTCTCCGGGTGCTTCTCCATAGCTTGGCGGAAGCTCTCAGCCTTGAGGCCGCCGTTGTAGCCGCTGTGGCGATAATAGGTCTTCGTGTCGGCCTTGTTACCGGTAAGCTGGACCTTATCGGCGTTGATGACGACAACGAAGTCGCCGCAGTCGCTGTTGGGCGTGAACTGGGGCTTGTTCTTACCGCGCAGGATCATTGCGATCTGGGTGGCAAGACGGCCCAGGACAGCACCATCGGCGTCGACGAGAACCCAGTTGCGCTGGACCTCGCCCTGCTTGGCGTAGTGAGTCGATTTCGAAATCACTTAGACTCCTCCATGTACAGTACGTGTTGTTACAGAGATTCACGGGGCTCTGCAAGTAACCCGTCCATATTACCCCGCTCGTCGCCCGAGTCAACAGGTATTTTGGCTCTGACCAGACTTTCTGCACATGTCGTCCATGGGTCATGACGTCGCGACGCTAGCGCTCGACAAACGCCTCGATATCTCCCAGCAATCGCTTTGCCTCCTGGCGGCCCTGAATATACAGGTCGAGGAGCTTTGCCGGATCGTGCTCAACGTGGCCGACCTCGACCGGCTTTTGCGGAGCAACGACCAGCGCACGGCCCTCGCGCTCATACTTCCACAGATGCATGCGTTGGATGTTATAGCGGTCGTGGCGCGTCTCGATAGCCTCGAGCAGGTAGGGGTAGTCGGCATAGCGGGCGCGCGCGGCGGGCATAAACTCGTAAGGCTTTTTCTCGTATGAGCGGTCCTGCGTAACGATAACGACCGCACGGTCGAAGCCCGCCTCCTCGAGCACATGCTCGATAGGGACCGAATCGGCTACGCCGCCGTCGACGTATTTGTGCCCGTCAATCTCGACCGGCGGCGTCACCAGCGGCAGCGACGTCGAGGCGCGCACGGCATCGAGGTCGAGCACGGCGCTTTTGACCGGCAGGTACGCGGCGGTTCCAAAGAGCATGTCCGTCGCGGCGGCGTACATCTCGATGGGGCTGGCGTCGAACGTCTCGTTGTCAAAGGGATCCAGGCGGTCCTGGACGTCGTTAAAGATAAAGTCGTAACCCACAATAGAGCCCGTGGACGCAAACGATGCGGCACCCATGTAGCGGCTGTCGTTACAGAAAGCCAGGTTGATGCGGTTGGCACGGCCGATCTGGTGCGACTTGTAGTTGACGCCGTTGAGGGCGCCGGCCGATACGCCATAGACAGCCGGAATCTCGACGCCGACCTCCATGAGGACGTCGAGCACGCCTGCGGTAAATTGCCCGCGGAAGCTGCCGCCCTCCAAAACGAGCGCGACCTTGCCGGCGTTCTTTGCCCTATCTTCTGCAGTCATATTGACCTCCTGCTGTTTCGTTTGGGCTTCTTCTACCCAGTTTTGGGATAGAGAGCGCATTGGTTTTGGAGCAGAGTTCGATTCTCCGCGGTGCGGGGGATCCGTTGATGCGGGGTTTGGCCAGCTGAGATTCGATATCATCGCATCTATATAGGTTTGAGGCTTTGCGCGGAGAATCCGCGTATTTGCTTCGCAAATCCGCACCGGCTTCGGCCGCCTGCCGGCGTCCTCGCCCGCTCGCTACAAACGCTTCGCGTTTGCTTAACGCTCGCGCCCTGCATAGAGTTCGATTCTCCGCGGGTTTGGGGCTTGCGTTGAAGCGGGGCATGGCCGGCTGAGATTCGATAAACATCGCATCCATATTGGGCTGATAGTTTACGCGGAGAATCCGCGTATTTGCTTCGCAAATCCGCACCGGCTTCGGCCGCCTGCCGGCGTCCTCGCCCGCTCGCTACAAACGCTTCGCGTTTGCTTAACGCTCGCGCCCTGCATAGAGTTCGATTCTCCGCGGTATCTGTAAGTAATAAAATAGCAGGTAGGTGCGTTTACCTACCTGCTTGTAACTATTGGTGGAGGCGCGGAGAATCGAACTCCGGTCCACGAAAGCCCCCTAATTGGCATCTCCAAGCTCAGTCGCTGGTTTTGTCTCGGACGCTTTGCGCGCAGCGACACGCTCGCGGCATCCCAACCGGTTCGGTCTTAGCCCGCGCCATACCGATTACGTGCGCAGGAGCATTCCCCTAAAATGACGTCGCGCCGGTGTCGGGGAAATCACCGGGTTGACGCGCCGCTATAAACTAAGCAGCGAGAGCCATAGGCTCAAAAGAAGAGTTGTTGTCAATTCAATTTGACGGTACCCCTGTTTAACGAGGCGAGGAGACCTCGGCTTGCTTCCTCTCTCAGAGCTATCGTGTCGAAACCAGTCGCCCCCGAATGTCGGGAAAGTCTGGATGGCATTGGGCACGAGCACCCAACACCCGTCGACTTTTCAAGGAACACGCGGGGTGAGCCCCGCTCGTGGATAGCTATCTTACCACGTTCTAAAGGCGGACAGCTGCTCTATGCACGAGCTGTGAAGACCATAATGTGCACCACACTTCGCACTTTTGCTACCGGACACGTCACGTATATTTTCGCCAAGCAAAATTGACCCATCGAAAGGACCGTTATGGATACCAAGCAGCAACTCGTCAATGCCCTCGCAGGTCTGGGCTCAACCATTACCGAAGCTATGGATGTCATCGAAGGCTTTGTCCCCTGCGGACATCCCGCCCTCACGGTATCGAACGCACTCGTCGTGCTGGACGCTGACGATGATGCAGCTCTCGCCCAGCAGCTTGAGACCGTCGAGGGCTTTATCGACCATGTGAGTGAGAACCGCGGCGTGTCCGCCTACCACGGCATCGAGGTCGAGCTCGCGGGTCCAAAAGCTGATCTGCTCGCAGCAATCTGCGAGGTAGGCGCCCTTATGCAGACCGCAGGCGTCAAGAACACCCAGGTCAACGAGTGGGTCTACCGCAGTCTGGCAGCACTCGATAGCTCCGACGAAAAGGCAGCCGAGCAGATCGCAGAAAGTCCCGCCATTAAGGCCGAGCTTTTGTAAATAGCAGATGCGGGTCCCTTGGCGCATCGTCGTCCAAGAGGCCTGCAAACAGTTCGCGTCAACTGATAGCCGCGCCGCCGCGTTCGGCCAAAATAAGAATCGGCATCATTTGACGAGGTGTCTTTGCTGCAAGATCGGCATGTTCGAGCAGTTTGCGATCGTTAGTTACCAAGTAATCTGCCCCAGCGCGTCTGCATGCCGCCAACACCAAATTATCCTCGTAATCATGATGAAGCGTTAGATACTTATCGGCCAACCACAAATCGGATGCGTCTGCGCCCACGGCGGTGGCGTTTTCGGTCATATTTCGAACAAACGCCAGCGCGGCCTCGCCTATCGCTCGTGCCGATGCTTCGTCGACCGAGCCTTTTTTAGCAATAACCCTGCGCTTGAGCTCGTGCTGGACAACATACAGTACATCCTTGGCGATATGCACCGGAAAGAGCAACGTTGCGCCAGATTCCGCAGCCCGTCCGATAAACGCACGCGCGGCAAGCGACTCGGCATGGTCGACGCAAAACGAATCAACCCATACGTTGGCATCCACCATTATTTTGAGGGGAGCCCCGCTCACAGGATCATCCCCTTTTGGCGATAGCGCTCGTCCATGACTTCGGAATAGATTGTGTCCCAACCGCGATCGTCGGATACAGGCGACGCAGCGATGCCCAGGTCCGCGTAAAGCTGATCCGCCGCCGCCCATGATGCGGCAAACGGCGTATCGGGCGCGACGGTCTGCTGCCGGTCGTCGACGGCCGCAAGCACTTCCTCGCACTGCCCGCCGCCCTGTGCAACCTTCGCTACGACCTTTTTGATAAGCTCGGGCAGCGAGGCGCCCGAAAGCCGCAACGCTTCCTCCGCATGGTCCTTGACCTGACGATCAACGCGAACGTTCACCTGCGCCATGCCGCCAACAGCACCCATCTCAACCTCACCTTCGACTCCTGCTATCTCTGCTAGCATCACTATATATTGCTGCTAGCACATGGTCAAACGCAAAAGGCCTGCATTCTGGCGGATGCAACACCGTCCGAATGCAGGCCATAAACTCAAGCAAAAACGCTAGCGCAGGTACGCTTTCGCGTTGCTCAGGCTGTAGGCAATCGTCGAGCCGTTGTGCAGCAGCGACGACGCCTGCGGCGTAATCGTGCCGGTAATGCCGAGCGCCAGCAGCGCCGAGTTGGTGAGTATCACCTTAGAATAGGAGCTCGTCAGACGATCAACGAGACCCTGACTCATGCGGCGCAGGCGCACGACCGCGGCCAGATCCGTATCGGTCAGGATGATATCGGCGACCTCCTTGGCGATGTCGCTTCCGCCACCCATTGCCAGCCCCACGTCGGCCAGGCCCAGCGCCGGTGAGTCATTGACGCCGTCGCCCACCATGGCAACGTGGCGCCCCTCGCCCTTAATGCGCTCCACATAGGCGTACTTGTCCTCGGGTAGCAGTTCGGCCTTAAACTCGTCGACACCTGCCTCTCGTGCAATGCGCTCGGCCGTGCGCTCGGAATCGCCTGTGAGCATAACGACATGCTTGACGCCCAGAGCATGCAGGTCGGCGATGGCCTCACGGACCCCGGCCTTGAGCGGATCCTCGATGCCGAGCACGCCGACGACCTTGCCATCGACCGCCAGATACAGCGGCGACAGGCCCTGCATCTGAGACTCGATTTGTTCCTTAATGTCGGACTCGAGCTGCGCGCCCTCGTCCTCAAACACAAAGTGTGCCGAGCCAATAATTGCGCGACGACCCTCGATAGACGAGGCAATGCCGTGTGCCACGATGTACTCGACCGCAGCGTGACGCTCGCGGTGCTCGAGCCCGCGCTCGCGTGCCGCATTGACCACGGCGCGTGCCACCGGATGCGGGAAATGCTCCTCCAAACAAGCGGAAAGGCGCAGGACCTCGTCCTCGCTCCAGCCATCGGTGGTGAGCACGCAGGCAAGACGCGGCTGCGCCTCGGTAAGCGTGCCGGTCTTATCAAACACAATGGTGTCGGCCTTGGCAAACGACTCAAAGTACTTCGCGCCCTTGACCATGACGCCCATCTTGGCGGCATCGCTCATAGCGGTCATGACGGCAACGGAACCCGTAAGCTTGAGTGCGCACGAGTAGTCGACCATCAGCGCTGCCGAAGTCTTGATGAGGCTGCGCGTGGTAAGAGCGACAAGACCTGCAAGCAAGAAATTCCACGGGACGATCTTGTTGGCAAGGTCCTCCATATGCGACTGGCCCTCGGACTTGAGTGAATCGGCCGTCTGCACGAGCGAGACGATCGATCGGAGCTTGGTCTGAGCCGTGTTGGCGCGCACGCGCACCAAGATGCTGCCGTCTTCCACGACGGTCCCGGCGAACACGTCATCGCCTGCGCTGCGCTCGACGGCAAGCGGCTCGCCGGTCAGGGTCGCCTGGTTGACCATGGCGCTCCCCTGTTCGACCACGCCGTCAATGCAGATGGACATGCCGGTGCGCACGGCCACCAAGTCACCGGGCTCAAGCTCGGTCGCGGCAACGCTTACCTCGGTGTCGCCGACCACTTTTTGTGCCTTATCGGGCACGTCGAGCAGCGAGTTGATGAGCTCGTTTTCGCTCATGGCGCGGGTGTAGTCCTCGAGCAGCTCACCCACGTTGAGCAGGAACATCGTCTGGCCCGCGGTGTCGACATCACGCTTGACGAACGAAATGCCGATGGCCGAAGCGTCGAGCACGGGAACGGTCAGGCGAGGCTGCGCCAGCTCATGAAGGGCAGCGCGCAAAAAAGCCATGTAACCGGCCACGACAAACACCGCACGCAGAGGCGTCGGCAAGAACCAGCGACGTGCGTAATGGGCACCGACGAGTGTCGCCAGGTCCATAACGAGTTTGTGCTTGCGTGGCTCAAGCTGCATCACGTAACCCGTCTTTGCGTCGGCAATGGCCTGAGCGTCGAGCGCACCGACGGCGGTCAGCACGGCATCGCGGCACGGCTCATCATATTCGAGCGCCATCTGGCCGATGCGGCCGTAGACGCGCACCTTGCGCACGCCGTCGATTTCGCCGCCAAGCTTAAGAAGTGCATCGAGATCGCTCTCTGGCACAGGACCCGCCAATTGAAGACGGGTCCTGCCGGGGATCTCGCTAATAATCGAGAATCTCATAGTTTGTGCCTGGGAGCGTTACTCGGCTGCCTCGTCAGCAGCGGCCTCGCTCTGGGTGATGTAGGCAGCCTCGGCAACCATGTCATCGACATTGGCCTTGGCCTGCTCGACCATGTCCTGGTAGCAGTTCTTGACGCGCATACCGCACGCGATGCCCTGCACGCAGGCGTTCTTTACCGGAGCGCTGGTGAGCAGCTTGATGCCGGCCGTACCAAGCAGAAAACCGCCACCGACAAGCAGGGTGTTAAACGTCGACTTCTTCATGTTGCTTCTCCCTTTTGCCGCATTGGACGCGGCACGGTGCCTCAG
>DBFZVF010000179.1:0-12750 GCA_048519165.1 Collinsella sp. | reverse complement strand
CATTGAACTGCGCCCCAAATCTTGGACGCCCTAAATAGCGACTAGGCCGCGAGGGCCTGATTCCGGTACTCCTCCGGGGTCAGGCCCTTCAATCTTACCTGCCTCCGGCTCGTGTTCCAGTGGACTATGTATTCCTCCAGGTCGCGTTTGAAATCCTCGAACGTCTTCCACTCGCGGCCCCTGTAGAACTCGTCCTTGACGTGGCCGAAGAGCTGCTCGGTGGCGGCATTGTCGATGCAGTTCGCCTTCCTGGACATGCTCTGGACGATGCCGGCGGCCTCGAGCCTGGATGTGTACGAGGCGTGCTGGTACTGCCAGCCCTGGTCCGAGTGCATGGTCGGGGCGGCGCCCTCGGGGATCTTGGACAGCAGCTCGTCGAGCATCCTCGCCTGCTGGGCCATGTCGGGCGTGGTCGATATGTCGCTCGCCACGATCTCCTTGGTGCAGAAGTCCAGCGTCGGGGCCCAGTAGGCCTTGCCGCCGGCCACCTTGAACTCGGTGACGTCCGTCCCCAGCTTCTGCCACGGGGCCCCGGCGTCGAAATCCCTCGCGATCACGTTCTCGAACGTCCTGCCGACGACGCCCTTGTACGAGTTGTACCTGTGGTAGGCCGTCTCGCGTCTGATGCCGCAGCGAATCCCCATCTCGCGCATCATCTTGAGCACGGTCTTGTCGGCTATCACGGCCCCCTCTTCCGCCCTGAGGCACATCGCTATCTGCCGGTGCCCGCAGCCGTTGGCGGTGCGCGAGAAGATCTCGGCGGCCGCCTCCCGGAGCTCGGCGCGCGTGGGCCTCGGCGGGTGCGCGAGGGCGTAGTAGTAGGTCGACCGCTTGAGCTCGGCGCATGCGAGCAGGTGCCCGAGCGCGTGCCCCTCGGCGCGCAGGGCCGCGACCGCTTCGGCCTTCGCCCTGGTCAGAGCCCGTCCCTCTCGACCAGGGCGCGTAATTTTTTTAGGTAGGCCACCTCGGCCTCGAGCCTACGGCACCGCTCCTCGAGCTCCTCCTCGCGGGTCCGCGGCCTCGCCCTGGAACCGCTCGGCCGGCCCTTGGGCCTCGGGCGCAGGGCCTCCGCGCCGCCCCGGCGGTATAGCGCGCACCACTTCTTGAGCGGCGACATCGACATTATGCCGAACGCCGCCATCGCCTCGGTCTTCGTCATGCCGCCGTCGACGACGGCGGAGGCGGCGGCGACCTTCTGCTCGTATGTGTACCTGCCCTGCTTTCCGTCCATGCGCAGCAGCACCTCGCTCCCGAACGCGCGGTATATCTCCTGCCATCTTCTCACGGCTTCCGCGGGAAGCGAAAGGGCGATCGCGGCAGATTTATACCCGTGCCCGAGCTCGAAGAGCCCTATGGCCGCCTTCCTGGCCTCGACATCATGCTTCACCCTCAAATCAACGCGCATAAAGAAAGCCTCCCATTTCTCATGTCCAAGAAATGGGAGGCAGTTCACATTCGGACGGGCTTTTGCGCTCGATATAAGGTTTGTACGGCGGGGCTGCAAGGCCCGGCGGTGTAGCTTAGCGGCGGCGCTTCCAGATAATGCCGAGAACGATGATGACGATGCCGCCGATAAGGCATGCGCCGACCACGGTCGGCGTACGGTCTCCCGTTGCGGCAAGCTTACCGGCCGTCTTCTTGGTGGTGATCTGCGTGGTCATCGTGCCGGGTTTGGGTGAGGGCTCAGGCGTTGGGGTCGGATGGGGTGCGGGGCTCTCAGCGGAGCTAAAGCTGATGGTGCCCGCGAGCGAGGCCACCTTGTGCTCCCAGTCGTCCTGCCCGATCAGTGCCCTCAGCGCTGCCTCGCACGTACCCCACTCGGTGAGCTTCTTGGCGTTTGCGAAGGTGGGGAAGTCGGTCGTGTTGGTGATGATGTAGTTGTTGGTGGCGACGGTATAGGTCTTGGCGGGGTCGAGCGTGCTGCCGTCTTTGGTGAGCGTGGCACTCACGATGCGCTTGCCTTCAGACTGCGTCCAGTCGATTGTTACGTTGATGCCGCCAAAGGAAAGAACGCTGCCGGAGTCGTCGGGCCACTTGTACATGTCCTGGGCTTCCTGCTCGGTGTGGCCGGCTGCGACGTAGGCTTGCTGAAGTTCGTAGCTGTCATTGCATTTGTCGCTAATTTCCAACGAGTGCTCAAGCGCTGCGAGGAAGTCCGTGCCGGTCATGGTCCAGGTCTCCAAGGTGTTGCCGTAGGGCGAGATGGCGATGACGTCGCCGGCGGTCACGTTTCCCGCCGCGATGCCGCCGCGGATGCCGCCAGCGTTCTCAATAGCAAGGTCCGCGCTCGTCAGGCCAGGGTCCGCGCCCGTCAGGGAAAGATAGGAGCCGCAAATCACGTGGCCGATGGTCTGGGCCTTGGTGGTATCGCCTTCCTTGCTGGGACGCAAATCGGTAGTGCGCACCATCTCCCAGCCATGCGTACCCGCGGCGTCCTCGCCGTAGAAATAGTTGGTGGAGGATGTGCCGAGCACCTTGTTCGATTCGCTTTCAAAGGCATCGTCGAGTGGCTTGATTTTGTTGTTGCGAACCTCGTCAAGGATGTTCTGGTTGTTAGGGTCTGCCAAAAGGTCGTCGACGTCCTTGGCGGTGTAGAGCTTCTCGTCGCTGTCGCCTGCGGAGACCGTCACCATGTCGTCGTTGGTGGTTTCGGTACCCCTGGTGTCGTACTCATAGGGAATGGAAAGCAGACCAACCTCGGTAAAGGCGCTGCCTGCCTCGACGACGCGGACCGGCTTGCCGTCGGCCCCCGTCACGTTTTCGTCTAAGTTGATGTGCTCGTGGCCCGCGACCAGTGTATCGACCCCAACGAGCTTTGCGGCAAAGGTCTTGGCGTTGAGCGTGTGCGCGATGCAGACGATAACGTTGCAGCCCTCATCCTCGCGCAGTCGCTTGGCCTCGGCATTGATGGCGTCCGCCGCACCCGAGAACGACGTGCCCGCGACCAGGTCCGCGCGTAGCGAGGAGCCCAGCGACTCATCCATGGCTCCGACGACGCCGACCTTAATCTTGTAGTTAAACGTGGGACTGCCCTCGCCGTCCTTCCAAGTGCGATTGAGCGTCTTGGTGATGCTCGAGCTCCATACGCCGTTCGAGGACGTTGCATTCGCGCAGAGCATGGCGAAAGGTGTACTGGTGGCACCATTGCCGGCCATCGTGCGAAGCTTGTCCGCGCCGTAGCTCCAGTCATGGTTGCCCGGTGTGGTTGCGTCGTAGCCGTTTGCGTAGAAGGTGTTCATGAGTTCGGCGATGCTCTTGCCCTCGCTCATGGTGGCAAAGGACTGCCCGTGGAAGGTGTCGCCTGCATCGAGCAGAAAGTCGGGGGCGTTGCTTTGAGCGCTATAGAGAACCGCCAGCCCGTCAAAGCCAATGGTGCCCGTGCCCTTGCTTGCGTTGTAGCTGTACTTGTAGCTGCCGTGGATGTCGTTGGTGTGCATGACGGTTACGGCGCCGTCAATAGCGACGGGCAGGTTCCCCGCGAAAGCGAGGCTTGGGATGCCTGTGAGCGCGCCGGCAAACAACGCTGCAGCTAACGCAAGGCGGGGGAGTCTTTTCATGGCAGTCTCCTTACTCTTTAACAAAAACCACCACAAAGGTGCCTGTCCCCTTTGTGGTGGTTTTCTAGGTCGTTAGCTCAGCAGCATGCGGTCGTTGGCGAGCTCGCCGCCCGAGACCTCCTCGAACTTCTGCAGCAGGTCGGCAACGGTGAGCGACTTCTTCTCGTCGCCTGCCACGTCGTAGATTACGTGGCCCTCGTGCATCATGATCAGACGATTGCCCAGACGGATGGCGTCGTTCATGTTATGCGTGACCATGAGCGTGGTCAGGTGGTGCTCGTCGACGATTTCCTCGGTCAGATTGAGCACCTTAGAGGCCGTCTTGGGGTCGAGCGCCGCGGTGTGCTCGTCGAGCAGCAGCAGGCGTGGCTTGGTGAGCGTGGCCATGAGCAGGGTGAGTGCCTGGCGCTGGCCACCCGAAAGCAGACCGACCTTGGCGTTGAGGCGCGTGTCCAGACCAAGGTCCAGGCGCTTGAGCAGCTCAACGTACTCGTCCTTCTCGGCCTTGGTGACGCCCCACGAAAGACCGCGATGCTGGCCGCGACGCTTGGCGAGGGCCAGGTTCTCGGCAATTTGCATGTCGGCTGCGGTGCCACGCATGGGGTCCTGGAACACGCGACCCAGGTACTTGGCACGCTGTGACTCGCTCAGACGCGAGATGTCGGTGCCGTCGAGCTCGATAACGCCCGAATCGAGCGGATACACGCCGGCGATCATGTTGAGCAGCGTGGACTTGCCGGCGCCGTTGCCGCCGATCACGGTTACAAAGTCGCCATCATTGAGGGTAAGGTCGACGCCGGTGAGCGCTCGCTTTTCGGTGACGGTGCCCTTATTAAAGGTCTTCTTGACGTGTGAGAGCTTAAGCATCTGCCTCATCCCCCTTCGTGTAGGAGCTGCGGAGCTTATAACGCTCCCAAACCACGGGCACGCACAGGGCCACGGCGACAATCACAGCGGAAAGCAGCTTCATGTCGTTGGCGTCCATGCCCAACTGCAGTACGATGGCGCGGATAAGGAAGTACACCACGGAGCCAAAGACGGCGGAGGCAAGACGGACGCTAAACTGCGTGAGGCCGCCGGGCAGCAGGCGGCCGAGCACCTCGCCGATAACAATGGCGGCAAGACCGATAACGATGGCACCGGTACCCATGCCAATGTCGGCGTACTTCTGGCTCTGGCAGATGAGCGCGCCCGAAAGGCCGATGAGAGCGTTGGAGAGCACGAGGGCGATCATCTTGGTGGAGTTGGTGTTGACGCCCAGAGCGCGGATCATGTACTCGTTGTTGCCGGTGGCGCGCAGCGCCGAGCCGATCTCGGTGCCAAAGAACCAATACAGGATGGCAACGATAGCCACAGCGAGCAAGATGCCCAGGATGATGGCGACGGTGGACTGCGGCAGGCCCGTCATGTTGCTGACAGACGAGAAGATGGTGCCCTTGGCAAGGATGGGCGTATTGGATTTGCCCATGATGCGCAGGTTGATGGACCACAGGCTGATCTGGGTGAGGATTCCGGCGAGGATCGCGGGAATCTCAAAGACCGTGGTCAAAATGCCCGTGACCGCGCCCGCGATGGCGCCGGCGCACATGCCGGCCAGCACGGCGAGCAGCGGGTCGACGTTGTTATTGACGATGAGCACGGCGCAGACGCAGCCGCCGAGGGCAAAGCTGCCGTCGCAGGTCATATCGGGGATGTCGAGCAGGCGGAACGTGATAAACACACCAAGCACCATAATGCCCCAGAGGACGCCCTGCGAAACGGCGCCCTGCAATGCAATAAGCATGCTTCATACCTCCTAGGATAGGGTGGACACGTGAGTCACCATGATAGCGGTAACAATGCATAAAAGAGCTGCGGCCGGATGTTTTGTCTCATCCGTAACAAGCAGGGCGAACGCCGGTCTTTGGCGTTCGCCCCTGTGGCTCAGATATTGAATAACGCAGCTATGGCGCGAGTGCGGGTCCTAGACGCGTTACCGCGCATGGCGCTACTCGTCCAGAGCGGAAAGGTCGATGCCCAGCGCCTCGGCCATCTCGTCGTTCTTGACGACGACCAGGTCCTTGCTCGAGAGGTGCTTGATCGGCATATCCTCGGGCTTGGCCTCGCCCTTCAAGATTTTGACGGCCATCTTGCCCGCGGCGTAGCCCAGGTCCTCGTAGTTGATGGAGAGGGTGAACAGGCCGCCGGCCTTGCACATGCCCTCCTCGCCGGTTACGAAGGCGAGCTTATTCTCCTTGCAGATCTGGCCGACCTGCGAAGCGCCCGCGGCGATGGTGTTATCGGTGGGGGAGTACAGCGCGTCGACCTTGCCCACGGCAGATTCGACGACGGACTGGATCTCGTTGGAGCTCGAGACGGTGAAGTCGGTGTAGTCCAGGCCCAGCTTGTCGAGCTCCTTCTTGGCGGCCTTGATCTGGACGTCGGAGTTGGACTCGGCGGTGCAGTAGAGCAGACTGACCTTCTTTACGTCGGGCAGGACCTTCTGCATCATCTCGAGCTGCTCGGCGACCGGGGTGAGGTCGGAGGCGCCGGTGACGTTGGTGCCGGGCTTATCGTTGTCCTGGACCAGGCCCGAGGCGGCGTAGTCGGTGATGGCGCAGCCCACGATGGGGATATCGGCGGTGGCGCCAGCGGCGGCCTGCGCGGCGGGCGTAGCGATGGCATAGATCAGGTCGACGCCATCGCCCACGAACTTGTCGGCGATGGACTTACACGTGGACTGGTCGTTCTGGGCGTTCTTCTGGTCGATTTTGACCTTAAGGCCGCTCTTCTTGATGGCCTTGACGAAGCCGTCGTTGGCGGCGTCGAGTGCGGAGTGCTCGGTGAGCTGCAGAATGCCGACGGTGTAGTCGGAACCGGCGGCAGCAGAGCCGGAACCAGAGTTGCCGCCGCATCCGGCGAGCGGAGCGAGCGCGAGCAGGCCAGCAGAGACCAGAAGGCTCCTGCGGCTGATGGTGATGTCCTTCATATCGTTACCCCCAGTATAGAAATGGCTGGAAACACTGCACTCAAACAAAGTGCAAGTGGAATTATAGTAGCGCGGATGTCCATTTTTACAATAACCTGGCGGGTTTTTTAATACAGAACCGGATGGGCGGTACGGGTAGTCGAATGGACGGCGGAGGTTCTTATGCGGCGGAGGCGTCCTCTTCGTCGAGGGCGGCGAAGAGCTTCTTGCCGTCAAGGAGACGTGTGGTGACGTTTTTCATCCGGCCGATCTCTACGGTACGCAACGTGTCATCGGCGCCTCGGGCGTCATAGACCGTTCCCAGCAAATACGAGATGCCGTCTCGTTGCTTGATGGCAAAGGGGCGGAGTGTCATCCGTGCTACTTCGGTTTCGCCACGTGTCGTGACGCTCGAAATATCAAAACTCACCGTGGTTCCGTGGTCGATGGCTTGCTCGATGAGCTCGCAGGTGTCGATGCGCTTGGCGGGCGTGCGCGTGGCCTTGGTGGATTTGCCACCGGCGCTTGGAGCGGGCTCGGGTGCATCGAGGTAGCCGCGAACGTCGGCACTCGCCATGGCGACCAAGTGCTGAGCCATGCTTTTTCGAATGGTGATGGGCGTAGAGCGGTTGCGCATGACCATACCGTGGAGCCGGATGATCTCTTCGTCGGTGAGCGGACGGGTCAAGAGCCGATACCCCACGCCGCGTTTGTACTCAATTTCGTATCCGGCATGGCGAAGTGCGGAGATGGCGGTGTAGATGCTGCGTCGCGCCGCCGAGATGGGCATGCGGGCGGGGTCGTCGGGATGGGCGAGGCGCCGGATCAACTCATCGGAAAGCATGGCCTTGTCCTCGCCAGTGTTCTCGCTTAATAGTTGCAGGATGCGAACGGCACGATAGGCTGCCATCGAGGCGGCGCCTCTCGTTGTGGTGTCGTAGGTTTCAACAGCGGCTTCGGTCATGGCGCCCACGTCCTTTCCGTTTTGGGTGGCGACGGTATGGAGCCTAGGGCGCGGGGTTTTCCCAGGGGCGCAGGGCGCTCTGGGCGGTCGGTAGTCGTCGGCAAACGGCGGGTCGAGTTTTCAACAGCCCTGCTCAACTGACCAAAAACTTGCCAAAAGCTTGACGGATGCTGTTGAAAAAAGCGTCTCTCGACCGATGCCGAGAGACGCTTGTGCGATGAGCGTTGGCGTGTGGCGACGCGAGCTAGCGTCCGACGATTAGAAGTCGGCGTTGCCCACGGTGCGCGGGTGCGGCAGGACGTCGCGGATGTTGCCCATGCCGGTCAGATACATGACCAAGCGCTCGAAGCCCAGACCGTAGCCGGCGTGCTTGCAGGAACCGTAGCGGCGCAGGTCAAGGTAGTACTTGTACTGCTCGGGTGCCATGCCCAGGTCCTTGATGCGGGCCTCGAGCAGATCCAGGCGCTCCTCGCGCTGGGAGCCGCCGATAATCTCGCCAATACCGGGAACCAGGCAGTCGGCGGCGGCGACGGTCTTGCCGTCGTCGTTCATACGCATGTAGAAGGCCTTGATCTCGGCCGGGTAGTCGGTTACGAAGGTCGGGCGCTTAAAGTGCTCCTCGGTCAGGAAGCGCTCGTGCTCGGTCTGCAGGTCGATGCCCCAGCTGACGGGGTAATCAAACTTGTGGCCAGCAGCGACTGCCTGCTCCAGGATCTCGACGGCCTCGGTGTAGGTAACGCGGGCAAAGTCAGAGTTTGCCACGTGGTCCAGGCGCTCGATCAGGCCCTTGTCCACAAACTTGTTGAGCATGTTAAGCTCATCGGGGCAGGTGGCCATAACGTCCTTAAGGACGTACTTGAGCATGGCCTCGGCGTTATCCATGTAGTCGTTCAGATCGGCAAAGGCCATCTCGGGCTCGATCATCCAAAACTCGGCGGCGTGGCGCGTGGTGTTGGAGTTTTCGGCGCGGAAGGTGGGGCCAAAGGTGTACACGTCGCCAAAGGCCATGGCAAAGTTCTCGGCATTGAGCTGGCCGGACACGGTGAGGCTTGCGTGCTTGCCAAAGAAGTCCTGGCTCCAGTCGACCTCGCCGGACTCGGTGAGGGGCGGATTTTTGGGGTCGAGTGTGGTCACGCGGAACATCTCGCCGGCGCCCTCGCAGTCACTCGTGGTGATGATGGGGGTGTTGACGTAAACAAAGCCCTGCTCCTGGAAGAAGCGGTGGATGGCGGCAGCCGCGACAGAGCGGATGCGGAACACGGCACGGAACAGGTTGGTGCGAGGGCGCAGGTGCTGCTGGGTGCGCAGGAACTCGACGGTTGCGCGCTTCTTCTGCAGCGGGTAATCCGGGGCGCTGACGCCCTCGACCTCGATGGAGGTGGCAGAAAGCTCGAAAGGCTGGGGCGCATCGGGGGTCAGCTTGACGGTGCCGGTGCAAATGAGTGCGGCCGAGACGTTTTGGTGGGCGATCTCGTCGTAGTTGTCGAGTGCCTCGCGGTTCATGACGACCTGCAGGTCGCGGAAGCAGCTGCCGTCGTTGAGCGTAACAAAGCCAAAGTTCTTCATGTCGCGGACGGACTTGACCCAGCCGGCGACGGTGACGGTCTGGCCGCCGAGCGACTCGGCATCGGCATAGAGCTGCGCGATTTTGGTGCGGTTCACGTATCCTCCCATAACGGTTGAATGATAGTTATCCATACAGTTCGATATTCTAGCAGCTCGGCTCATTTGGGCTATACAGATAAGGCATTGGCGGGATGGTTTTTCAAACGAAAAGCGCCCGCGGCCAAATGGTCGCGGGCGCTTGACGAGGTGCCTTTTGGCTGTGTGGCGCGGGGCCTGGCTACTTGGTCTTGGCTACCAGCAGCGGGTCGCCCAGCTTGACGAGCGGGTTGCCGCCGATAAGCGTTCCAGACTCGCCGACATGGTCGATGCTCTTAAGGCGATCGAGCTCGGAGACGATGACGGTCACGATGTCCTCGTGACCAGCGGCCTTAATGGCCTCGCGGTCGAAGCTGATGAGCGGCTGGCCTGCCTTGACCACATCGCCCATCTCGACAAAGCGGGCAAAACCCTTGCCGTTCATTTCCACGGTGCCCAGGCCGACATGGATAAACACGCGCAGGCCGTCCTCGGTGATCATGCCAATGGAGTGGTTGGTGACGGTGGTGGCACCGATGCGGCCGTTGGCGGGCGCATAGATGGTGCCGGTAATGGGCTCGATGCCATAGCCCTGGCCAAGCATGCCCGAGGCGATCGTCTCGTCGGGAACCTCGTCCAGGTTGACGAGCACGCCGTTGACGGGGGCATAGATGACGCCTTCGCGGGTGGCGAAGCTTGCTGCGGGCGGAACGGACGCCTCGCCGGTCGAGGTGAAGGTGGACTTAAGCGAATCGAGCAGACCCATAGTTGCCTCCAACTTAAATAGGCGCATATCGCGCGTTTAGTTTGCCGGAAACGTTTCGTATGTGTTTCGCGGCTTGGTCAACGCCCCTATTTTACGCTGCTCAACGATACCTCTGAACTGGGATTATGTGATATATCAGTTGAAGGGAAACTTATTGTCGGAGTGTTTCTGCGCCACGGGTTCAAGTGGGGTACGCTTGAAGGCGAAAAACAAGGGCACATAATTTGCGCGAAGGGAGCACATATGATTGTCGAGAACCATGCCCTGTGGGGCGAGGAGCCGACCGAGGAATATCCGGCGACGTTTACGTATTTGGGTGCCGAGCCGCTGCCCGATAAACCGAATGGTCGCCGCCCTGCCGTGATTATCTGTGGCGGAGGTGCGTTTACGCATATCGCTCCGCATGAGCAGGATCCCGTGGCTTTTGCGTTTTTGGATCACGGCTACCAGGCCTTTGTGCTCAACTATGTCACGAGTTCTACGGGTGACGTGAGCTTTCCGCACCCCCAGGCAGATCTTGCCAAGATGGTCGCCACGGTGCGCGCCAACGCCGACGAGTGGCATGTCGATCCTAAGCGCGTGTGCGTCGTGGGATTCTCGGCGGGCGGTATGATCTGCGCCTCGCTGGCAACACAGTGGAAGACCGGCCCCTTCGCGGCACTTGCCGGGGCGCGTCCGGACGACATTCGTCCCGATGCCGTGGTGCTGGGCTATCCATTGCTCGACTTTGCCTATGTGCGCGACATGCAGACGCGCGATCCGCGCATTGACTTGCGCGTGCCCAAGACGGGCGGCAAGACGGGGCGCGATCTGCTCAACGACTACCTGTCGATGGTGACGGGCGGCGAGGCAACTGACGAGCATTTGGCCGATATCTGCCCCACCACACATGTTTCGCGTCAGATGCCGCCGACCTTTGTGTGGGGCGTGTCCGACGACAAAACGGCGCCGATCGCGCAGGTCTATCCGTTCGCCCAACGCATGGCAGAGGAGGGCGTCCCTTGCGAGATGCACGTCTTTGACCAGGGCGGTCACGGCCTTTCACTCGGCAACGCCAACACCGCGGTCGACAACGAGGACAAGCAGGTGGCGGTCCGTCCTTGGATTCGCCTAGCCTTCCGCTTCCTGGAGCGCCACGGTTTCTAGTTACGCGGTTTTACCAAACCGCGTAACCAGCCGACGCTGCAAGCCCGCCAGAGCGGCAATCTGACGTTCAGCTTCGGCGGCATGACCAGAAGGTCAATGCCGCCTCGTTTCAAGGCACCTTGCTCGCTCTGACGGGCTTTCGCTGTCGTTGTCAAAAGAATGATCCCTTGGGGACGGAGGAAAACGGATCAGTTTGGGCGGTGCTGGCGCCAAGGTTTAAGACCGACGTTGTCCCTTGTTGCTTTCCTACCAGACGGTGAACTGGGCGTTTTCTGTGTTCCAATGGACATCGCGAACGTAGTCGCGCACGCCCGTCGCATCTCGTGCTTCGAACAACTCAAGAATATGGGCATGTTCGTTGTTGGCTTTGTTGAGCAGTTTGCACGCCGTCTCCTGGTCGACAGTCTCGTAATCGCGCTTGATAAAGCAGCGCTCGAGCTGCGAGATCATATCGCGCAGACGGTCGTTGCCGCAGCGGTTGAAGTACGTCAGATGAAAGTCTCGCTGAATGTCGTCGTACTTTCGGATGAGACCGCCTTGGATCGCGAGGTCCATAGAGCCGACGAGAAATTTCAGCTGCGTAATGTCATCGTCGGTTAGGTTCGGACAGGAGAGATATGCGGCCTGCCCGTCGAGCGGCCCCATAATCTCAAAGACTTCAACGGCGTTTTGCTGATCGAACCCACGGACGCGGAATCCGCGGCGGGGGAGATTGTCCAGGTAGCCATCGCTTGCCAGCTGGATGAGCGCTTCGCGGACCGGCGTGCGCGACACGCCCATGGCATCGCAGATCGTCTGCTCGCTCAGTCGGTCGCCGGCGGACAACTCGCCGGCGTCAATACGGCTCGAAATATAGTCGTATACGTGGTCCTTCAGGGGCCTTCTGAGCGTTTCCATGAGCTTATGCTCCTTAACTGTATATTTCTAAAACTAAATACGTTTCGCTTGAATAGCTCAATTGAATTATAGAACGACCAGCTAAATCGTGCTACTTTGCGCCGATACGTAAGAATACGCTTACCGATGAATATCTACCGTTCAGTATTGTATACAATATACAAAACAGGAAAACCGCACTAAGATAAAGCCATCGAAAGGAAGGCGGGCGCGAAGAAGTCCCGCTCTCTGCTAAGAGATCCAAGGAGGATCATCATGACCAAGTTCAGCCACGTCATCATCCGCCGCCCCGGCAAGTCCCTGAGCAATGGCATCACGAGCGCCCCCGAGCTTGGCCAGCCCATCTACGAGCGCGCCATCGAGGAGCACTACGATTACGAGCATGCGCTCGAGCAGTGCGGCGTGGATGTTTCGGTGCTGCCGGCACTCGAGCAGTATCCTGACAGCTGCTTCGTCGAAGATCCGGCCGTTATCACTCGCTGCGGCGCCATCATTACCAACCCCGGCGCCGATAGCCGCAACGGCGAGAAGGACGAGATCGAGCCGGCCGTCCGTCGCTTCTTTGACGACGAGCATGTCAAGCACATCGTTTCTCCGGGCACGCTCGACGGCGGCGACGTCATGATGGTCGGCGACCATTTCTACGTCGGTCGCTCCGCTCGCACCAACGAAGAGGGCATCCGCCAGTTCTGCGAGATTCTCGAGGGCTGGGGCCTCGAGGGTTCCGAGGTTCCGCTGGAGGAGGTCCTGCACCTCAAGACGGGCGTCAACTACATCGAGGACAACAACATGCTCGTCTCCGGTGAGTTTATCGATAAACCCGACTTTGCCC
>DBFZVF010000178.1:0-12101 GCA_048519165.1 Collinsella sp. | reverse complement strand
CTTTAGCGGTGCCACGGTACTCGGCCAAAAGGACACCATGCTCGACACCGTCATCGACGAGATTCCGGGCGTTGTGCACAAGAACCCGGTCGATTCGGTCCCCACGGTGTTCTCGAATCTGCTGCAGGACACGTGCGACGCCGTGACTTACAACACCGAGAACGAGAAGGGCTATATGGCCCAAAACCCGGGTATCGTCCCTATTCATTTTGCCGAGGGCGAGGGCTTTAAGCAGGAGGTCGCGGCAAACGTCGGCTGCCGCAAGGGCTCGGACAAGCTGCTTAAACTCATCGACAAGACACTCAAGGGCATTAGCCAAGAGGAACGCGACCAAATGTGGGACGCGTGCCTCGACCGTCAGCCGGCATAGGGAGGCAGCATGAAAACCATCAATCGTCTGGCCTCCTTTATCAAGGCCGACCACCGTTACGTGTACCTGGGCACGAGCGTTATCGCGGCGCTCGGCCTGGCGTTTAGTCAGCGCAACCCCACGCCGCTGAGCTTCTTGGCGCCTACGGGCGTGTTCCAAGACTGCCTCTGGGCAATCCTTTGGGCCTGGCTCGTCGTGTCGGCGGCGGCGCTGGTCGCCAAGCTCATGCACTGGAACGACTATCGCGAGGCGTCGCCGTTCGCATCCGAGCGCTTCCGTCGTGGCGCACGCTTAGGCAGCTACGTCGTGGTCGCCATCGCGGCGATCTTCTTTATCGACCGCTGCGTCATGTCATTTATCGACCTGGTGCAGGTGAGCGTTGTCTCGGATTCCAACCCCAGCGACTTTTTGTCGAGCCTGGTCTACATGACCTACAAGAGCGGCGACTTCTTTATCCGCGGCATCGAGATCACCATCGCACTTGCGACCTTCGGTACCGTCATCGCCTTTTTCCTGGCGCTGCTCTTTGTGTTCCTGCGTATTCAGACGTTCGACCGCGTGGATAACGATCTGGTGCGCTTCTTTAAGAGCATCGGCCGCGGCTTTGCGACCGTCTACTCTACCATCGTGCGCGGCACGCCCATGATGGTCCAGGGCCTGCTCATCTATTACGCGGGCTTCACCGTTTTGCGCGGCATGGGCTTCGAGACCGCCCAGGCCAACCAGATTTGGAGTACCTTCACCGCCGGTCTCGTCACCATCTCGCTCAACTCCACCGCCTACATGATGGAGGTCCTGCGCGGCGGCATCGAGTCCATCGATCCCGGCCAGGCCGAGGCGGCGCGCTCGCTGGGTCTGTCGCAGTGGCAGGCCATGCGCAAGGTCGTGTTCCCCCAGGGTATTAAAAACGCGATCCCCGCACTCACCAACGAGCTCATCATCAACATCAAGGATTCGTCGGTGCTTTCGGTCATCGGCGTGTTCGACCTCATGTACGCCACCACCACCGTCGCCGGCGTGTACTATCGCCAGATGGAGGTCTACTGCGTGGCGCTCGTGGTCTACCTGATCCTGACGCTCGTGGCGAGCCGCCTGCTCGAGGCCTTTGGCAAAAAGCTCGGCGCCGAGGCCCCGGCAACGCTGCCCAGCTCCAACTAGGCTCAAGACGAGGAGAATCATCATGGCAGATATCGCCACTACCGGCACCGCGGCCGCCGCACAGACCAATGAGCCGCTTATCCGCGTCGAGGGCCTGCGCAAGAGCTTTGGCTCGCTCGAGGTGCTTAAGGGCATCGACCTGTCCGTTAACCCCGGCGAGGTCGTTACCATTATCGGCGCCTCGGGCTCGGGCAAGTCGACCTTCCTGCGCTGCCTCAACCTGCTCGAGACTCCGGACGCGGGCCATATCTGGTTTCACGGCCAGGACCTTACGGCCGAGCGCTGCAACATTAACAAGCTGCGTGAGGACATCGGCATGGTGTTCCAGGGCTTTAACCTGTTCAACAACATGGATGTGCTCGACAACTGCACGCTCGCGCCCGTCACGCTCAAAAAGATGAGCAAGGCCGAGGCCGAGAAGGTCGCGATGGAGCATCTGACGAGCGTGGGGCTCGAAAAGTTCGCGCACGCCGCCGTGGGCCGCCTATCCGGTGGCCAAAAGCAGCGCGTGGCCATCGCGCGCGCCCTGTGCATGAATCCGCAGATCATGCTGTTCGACGAGCCGACCTCCGCACTCGACCCCGAGATCGTGGGAGAGGTGCTCGAGGTCATGCGCAAGCTTGCGGCCGACGGCATGACCATGGTCGTCGTCACGCACGAGATGGCCTTTGCCCGAACCGTGTCCGACCGCGTGGTCTTTATGGACAAGGGCGTGGTGCTCGAGGACGCCGCGCCGGCCGAGCTCTTCGGCAACCCCAAGCACCAGCGCACCCGCGAGTTCCTCTCGCGTTATCTCGAGGACAAATAACCGACCGCAAACGCTTGCGTTGCAGGGCCGCTCCCGTGGGGCGGCCTTTGTCGTCACAATCGAAAGGATGTCATGGCCGAGGTTTGGCGCTTCTTTGCGCATGAGGACGATTTTGCCGATTTGGATGAAACTGGCGCGTGCGAGCGCCTGGGGCGCGTGCTGTCGTTTCCGACCATCTCGAGCATGGATGCCGAGGCGATGGACTGGCAGCCGTTCGACGACCTGCGCGCCTATATGCAGCAGGCCTGGCCGCACGTATTTGCGGCGGGCGAGGTCGAGCTTATCGACCATTCGCTATTGGTGACACTTAGCGGTTCCGACCCTGCCCTCAAGCCCGTTATGCTCATGGGCCACATGGACGTGGTCCCCGTGGTGCCGGGTACCGAGGCCGACTGGACGCACGCCCCCTTTAGCGGGCACGTGGACGACACCTACATCTGGGGCCGTGGAGCGATCGACATGAAGGACCAGGTCGCAGGCATTCTCGAGGCTGTCGAGTATGCGCTGGCGCACGGTTGGCAGCACGAGCGCACGCTGTTCCTGGCCTTTGGCCAGGACGAGGAGACAACGCAGTACGGTGCAGGCGCCATCGGCCGCGCGCTCGAGGAGCGCGGTGTTGAGCTCGAGTTCCTGATCGACGAGGGCGACTACCGCATCGTTTCGGATGCCGAGTACAGCGCGGGCGAGGGTTGGCTCATGCACGCCGACCTCGCGGAGAAGGGCTATGCCGATATCGTGCTCAAGACGAAGAGTGAGGGTGGTCATTCTTCTAACCCCTACGGCGGCACGTCGCTCGAGGTGCTCAGCCGTGCCATCACCGCAATCTGCGATATCGAGTGGCCGACGCGCGTGACCGATTTACTTGCCGCCCAGCTCGTCGAGCTGGGGCTCTACACGGCGGATGAAATTGCCGCCAACGGGGGCGCCATTGTCCGCGATTGCCTCGCCAGCAAGAAGCTCTATCCGCTGGTGACGACCACCTGCGCACCCACGCAGATCGAGGGTGGCAGCACCGGCGCCAACGTAATGCCGCAGGATATGTGGGCCAACATCAACTTCCGCATGCTCGAGGGCACGAGCGTGGCCGACGTTGTGGCGCGCTGCCGTGAGGCGGTTGCCGGGGCGGACCTTGCCGGTCGTGTCGAAGTGGAGCTAGGCCCCGGCAGCTCCGAACCCTCGCCGTCCCCGCGCATCGGTGGCCCCGGCCTCGAGGCGGTTCGCTCCATCGCCGCCCGCTATTTCCGTGATCCAAAGGGGACGGAGGAAAATGGATCATTCGAGCCAGTGGCAATTGTGCCCTCGACCGTGATCGGTGCGACCGACGCTGCCAACTACCAGCACATTTGCCCTGAGTGCATTCGCTTCTCGGCCTTTGTGGTTGATGACGACGAGTGTGATCGCGGCGTCCACGGCACCAACGAGCGCATCACCCGCCGCGCCTACCTCCAGGGTATCCGCTTCCTCGTCGCTCTACTCCAAACGCTCTAGCCAAAAACAAGCTCTTGGTGCAATGGGGTCAGGTTTGTTTGCACCAATCATTCCGTGCGGGTTATATGCAGGTTTGCCTGCGCACGCTATCATGTATGGGTTAGACCGCAACTATGTACCCCATACACGAAGGGATGCGCATGTATCTGAAGATCGACATGTTCTAGCTGGGCTTACCCCCGCAGTGGCGCCATGCGCCCCATCATTCTGCCGATTTTCATCTTCACGCATATAAAGGAGTCCTGCCATGCGCGACAAGCTCGAAAAGATCATCAAGGCCTACGAGGAGCTCGAGAAGAAGCTGTCCGACCCGGCCGTCGCCTCCGACATCAAGGAGTTCACGCGTCTCAACAAGGAGTACGCGCACCAGTCCGACCTCATCGCTGCCTCGCGCGAGTACATCGGCGCGCTCGATGACATCGAGGCTGCCAAGGAAATGCTCCACGATACCACCGATGCCGATGAGAAGGAGATGCTCCAGATGGACATCTCCGAAAACGAGGCCAAGCTTCCCCAGCTCGAGGAAGACATTAAGTACATGCTCATCCCGAGCGACCCCAACGACGACAAGAACACCATCGTCGAGATCCGCTCCGCCGCCGGTGGCGACGAGGCGGCCATCTTCGCCGGCGACCTGTACAAGATGTACCAGCGCTTCTGCGAGTCGCGCGGCTGGAAGACCACCGTGCTCGATTCCAGCCCCAGCGAGGCCGGCGGCTTTAAGTCCATCGAGTTCAAGGTCGAGGGCGACCGCGTCTACTCCGTCATGAAGTTCGAGTCCGGCGTGCACCGCGTCCAGCGCGTTCCCAAGACCGAGTCCCAGGGCCGCATCCAGACCTCCACGGCAACCGTCGCCGTGCTTCCCGAGGCCGAGGAGATTGACGTCCAGATCAACCAGTCCGACCTGCGCATCGATACTTACTGCGCTTCGGGCCCTGGCGGTCAGTGCGTTAACACCACCTACTCCGCCGTGCGTATCACCCACCTGCCCACCAACACCGTGGTGCAGTCGCAGGAGCAGCGCTCCCAGATCCAGAACCGCGAGGTCTGCATGCAGATGCTGCGCGCCCGTCTGTACGAGATGGAGCTCGAGAAGCAGCAGGCAGAGCTTGGTGCCGAGCGCCAAAGCCAGATCGGCCACGGCAACCGTTCCGAGAAGATCCGTACCTACAACCAGCCCCAGGACCGCGTGACCGATCACCGCATCGGCTTCAACTCCACCTACAACGGCGTTCTTCTGGGCGACCAGCTCGGCACCGTGATCGAGGCGCTCGCCGCCGCCGAGCGAGCCGAGAAGCTGGCGCAGGCGGTTTAGGTTACGCGGTTTTACCAAACCGCGTAACGGCTCGACGCTGCAAACGCCCCTAAGCGGCAATCTGACGTTCAATCGTCGGTCGCGTACCGAAGTACGCTTCCCTCCTCTTTCACGTCACCTTGCTCGCTTAGGGGCGTTTTCGCTGACTTATGCTCAACCTGCGGCGCCTTAGAGGTGGTCATTGGGGACGTTCTTAAACGACTAGGTTGGGCTTATTGCTTTGAGATGTTATTCAATCGTCTTTGATAGACTTCAAGCTGTCTACCTGCTGAAAGCAATTAACGGTATGCATCTGCAATTGAAAATATTGCTTGAAAAATCGTCCAAGAAGTCGCGGGGTGATTTTTGACGCGTTGCGCGTCAAGTGATGTGGCAAGCGTTTGGTTAGATATTGGTTAGTTTTGGGGCAACCTTGCCAAAAGCTTGACGAATGCAAATCTAGACGTCGGCGAATGAACACTTTGAGCGAGCCCGGTGAAAAATTCTGGGCTGATTCTCGATAATCGCCTTCAATCGTCTCTTGCCAAGCGCTGGCCTCGCGTACAATCTGCTCCGACATTCGCGCGCCGCCTGGCGCTTAAGAGGGGAGGACCCCATGGCAAACGAGATCTGGACCATCAAGCGTTGTCTCGAGTGGACCAAGGAGTACCTGGCCGAGCGCGGTGAGGAGCATCCCCGTCTTTCTGCCGAATGGCTGCTGTGCGCAGCCACGGGTCTGGCGCGCATCGACTTATATATGCGTATGGACGAGACGCTCGATGCGGCGCAGCTCGAGACCATGCACGCGGCGGTCGTCCGCCGCGCCAAGGGCGAGCCGCTGCAGTACATCACCGGCAGCACGCAGTTCCGCATGATCGACGTCGCGTGTGCCCCCGGCGTACTCATTCCGCGTCCCGAGACCGAGATGCTCGTCGAGGAAGTCCTCAATTATCTGGATGCCGAGGTGCTGAGTCCCGAGGCTGCCGCCCTTCAGCGCGTTGAGCTGCCCTGGAACGATGAAGTCGAGCAAGCGCGCAAGGCCGAAGCCGCATTGGCCGACGAGCGAGCGACGGCCGAGCGCCGTGCCGCCAACCTCACAGCTGCCGACGAGGCGGCGTTGGGTAGCGATGTACTGGGCAGCCGCGCCTATGCCGAGGAACTGGCCGATCGCGAGGCCGAGGAAGCCGCCGCGCAGGCAGCAGAGACCGAGGCCGAGGAGGCCGCTGAGCCCGAGCTCGACGAATACGGCATCGCCATCGAAGGCGCCGACCACGAGGCGTCTCTGACGGAGGATGCCGCCGCGCCCGCTCCGGTCGAGCCCCGCACTGCCCGCGTTCTCGAGGTCGGCTGCGGCACGGGCTGCATCTCGCTTTCCCTTGCCTGGGAGCGCCGTGGGCATGTCACCTGCACCGCTACCGATATCGAACCGCGTGCCATCGACCTGGCCACCAAAAACCGCGACGCGCTCGGGCTTACGTCCGATGAGGTCGCCTTCAGCCTCACAAACCTGGTGAGCTCTATCCCCCGCGAGGAATGGGGCACCTTCGACGTGCTCGTCTCCAACCCGCCCTACATTCCGACTGACGTCATGCGCTCGCTACCGCACGAGGTCAAGGACTTCGAGCCCGATTTGGCGCTCGAGGGCGGTGCCGACGGCCTTGATATCTTCCGCCGCCTGCTCAATGCGGCGCCCTATATGCTGCGCGCCGGCGGCCTGTTTGCCTGCGAGCTCTACGAGGGCGCCCTCGACGCCGCCGCCGAGCTCTGCCGCCAGGCGGGTCTCTCGGACGTGCGCATCGTCCGCGACCTCACCGATCGTCCCCGTATCGTTCGAGCCATCGTCACCGAGCCCAAACAGCGCCAGTAATATTTATTAACTGGTTAGCAAAAATTATAAAGTAGTTTATAATTAGGACGGCTGAAAGAGGTCGGCCCATGCAACCTCCTACCTTTCGGGAAATCATTGCCCTACTCAAGCACGATGGATTCGTGAAGGTCGCGCAAGTCGGTAGTCATGCTAAGTATGTTTCTGGTGACCGCGTTGTCACCGTGAACGGTTCTGGTGGTGATCGACCAAAGAAGGGCACGTGGGCAAGTATTCGTCGCCAAGCTGGATGGTAGTTGGAGGCAAAATGAGGCAGCGATTGACCTATGACTGCGTTCTCATAAAAGAAGACGACGGTTACTGCGCTAGCTTCCCGCAGATTCCCGGCGCCTTTGCCGATGGCGATACGCGCGAAGAAGCGATTGCCCATGCCACCGAGGCACTGATGGCGTTTTTGGCCGACGACCTCAACAACGGTTTGACTCCGGCAGGGTACGAACGCTTGGCCGAGGTCGTGACCCTTTCAGTCGAAATCGACCACGAGGACGCTCGGGAAGCGGCGTGCCGAACATTTAAAGACGCAGCGCTGGACCTCAAAGTTTCCGCTCCGCGGATTACCGCGCTGGTCAAAGCCGGAAAGCTCGATGTTGAACTCGTCGACGGCCGTCGGATGATAACGATAGACAGCATCGAGCGCTACGCCGCCCAAGAACGCCACGCCGGCAGGCCAAAGAAGTTCGTCGCAGTCCAATAACCCCCTCACTTTCACCGACTACTAGAGCCGCTCACCAAACCAACATGCGCTCTGGGCAAATAGGTTGAACGTTTCGTGCGAGAATGCCCCACAGTAAACAAACTTTCACCAGAGCGTAAGGGGCTGGCATACACATGCAGACGGTCTATCGGGTATTCGAGGGAGCGCGTGAGCCGCATCGGCTCGCCGTCGAGCGTACGGCCGAGCTACTCGGTCGCGGTGGCCTGGCGCTTATTCCAACCGAGACGGTCTACGGTGTCGCCGTGGCAGTCAACGCCTTCTCGGATGCCGTTCCACAAGATACAAGTGAACCTCTGCCGTGGCCGCGCGATCCGCAGGTCACCGTCAACGGCGCCGCGGTCCCCGCACTCGGTACCGGCTATCGTCGTATCTTTACCCTCAAGCAGCGCGAGCTCACGCAAACGGTTGCCTGGCTGGTTGATGATGCCGAGGCACTCGATCGCTATGGCGTGGATATCCCTCATGAGGCCCGCGTGCTCGCCCGACGATGCTGGCCGGGTGCCCTGACTATCGTGGTCAAGGCGGCCCCCTGCGTGCCGACCTTTATGCGCGCCGCCGACGACACGGTGGCACTTCGCGCTTCGGCCTCGCCCGTGGTGCAAGCGCTCATCCGCGCCTGCGGCAGCCCTCTTGCCTGCACCAGCGCCAATACGCACGGCGCGCCCGCGCCGGCAAGCTTTGCCGACGTTGAGGACCGTATTCTGGAGGGGGTTGATCTGGCCGTCGACGCGGGCGAGACCCCGTGCCGCGACGCTTCGACCATCGTGACGTTTAAGCATGGCGAGCTTCAGATCCTGCGCCAAGGCGCACTTCCCGCATCAGAGATCGAGCGGGTCCTGTCCGACCCGATGCAATAGAAAGGTGTAAGCGATGTCGTTGAATCTGGGCAGCCTGGGCATGGAAGATGCCTCGTTTAACTTTGGCGGTTCCTACATCATGGCGCTCGACTGCGGCACCACCTCGGTGCTCGCGACCATCGTCGACGAGTACGGCTGCATTGTCGCCCAGGCACGTCGTAGCGTCAAAACCAGCTTCCCGCGCCCCGGCTGGGTGGAGCAGGATCCCACGGAGGTGCTTGCCAGCCAGATCGGCGTGATGATGGAGGTCCAGTTTAAGAGCGGCATCCATTCCGATCGCATCGCCGCCATCGGTATCTCCAACCAGCGCGAGACCACGGTGGTGTGGGACCGCGTGAGTGGCCAGCCTATCTACAACGCCATCGTGTGGCAGTGTCGCCGCACCGCCTCGACAATCGATAAACTGGCCGAGCAGGGCCGCGAGGAGCTGGTGCGTTCCCGCACCGGCCTTACGCTCGACCCGTATTTCTCGGCCTCCAAGGTGCAGTGGATTCTCGACAACGTCGACGGCGCGCGCGAGAGCGCGGCAGCGGGCGACCTCATGTTTGGCACCATCGATACCTGGCTCATCTATAACCTCACCGGCGGCCAAACCTTCGCCACCGACTACACCAACGCCAGCCGCACGGCGCTTTTCAATATTCATACGCTGGACTGGGACGATGACCTGCTGGCTCTCTTCGACATCCCGCGTGCCATGATGCCCGAGGTCCGTTGGAGCGCCGGTGACTACGGCCGCGTAGCGAGCGACATCATGACCAACATGCCGCCCATCATGGGTGTGGCGGGCGACCAGCAGGCGTCGCTGTTCGGTCACTGCTGCTTCCATCCCGGCCAGACCAAAAACACCTATGGCACGGGCTGCTTTATGCTCATGAATACCGGCGACGAGATCGTCGAATCCAAGAATGGCCTGGTCTCCACCATCGGTATCGCTGCGGACGGCAAGGTCAGCTATGCGCTCGAGGGCTCTATTTTTGCCGCCGGCTCAACGATGAACTGGCTGCGCGACAACATGGGCGTTATCTCCAACGTATCCGAATCGGCACAGCTCGCCTCTTCGATCGGCGATAACGAGGGATGCTACTTTGTCCCCGCTTTTGCGGGCTTGGGTGCACCTTGGTGGGACGCGCACGCCCGCGGCATCGTATGCGGTCTGACTGGAGCTTCGACTCGAGCGACCATCGTGCGCGCCGCTTGCGAGTCCATGGCCTATCAGAGCTATGACGTGCTGCGTGCCATGGAGCAGGATGTGGGTCTTTCGATTGAGCGCCTGTCCGTCGATGGCGGTGCCTCGCGCAACGAGTTCATCATGCAGTTCCAGGCAGACTTGCTGGATATCCCTGTACTGCAATGCGAGACGGTGGAGACCACGGCAATCGGTGCCGCGTACTTGGCGGGTCTTGCGGTTGGGTATTGGGAGGATCTGGAGGAGCTGGAGCAAAACGCCCAGATCGTCAAGACGTTCCATCCCCATATGTCCGTTGAGCGTCGCGAGCGCAACCTGGACGGTTGGCACGATGCGGTCAGGCGTTCGCTCAGCACCACTCAGTAGGGTTGTGACGGAGCGTTCGATACAACAAACCGCTAAACTTATGCATGGCGGGCGGCGGCAACATCGCTGTGCGTCATGTCAGCAAGGTCGTTTTGCGGCCGCAACGAAAGGGGCATCAACCCATGACCGTTACCTACGATGCGTCCCGCGTGACGCTTGTCGACCATCCGCTCGTCCAGCACAAGTTGTCGATCCTGCGCGATAAGTCGACCGGCACCAACCAGTTCCGCCAACTCGTACGCGAGCTCGCGCTTTTTGACGGCTACGAGGCCATGCGCGACCTGCCCATGGAGGATGTCGAAGTCGAGACTCCCATCACCACTGCCACGTTTAAGCAGCTTGCCGGCAAGAAGCTCGCCATCGTCCCCATTCTGCGCGCGGGCCTTGGCATGGTCGACGGCATCCTCGACCTGGTGCCCTCTGCCCGCGTGGGCCACATTGGCATGGAGCGCGACGAGGTCACCCACGAGCCGCATGAGTATTACTGCAAGATGCCCAGGGATATCGACCAACGTATCTGCCTGGTCGTCGATCCCATGCTCGCCACGGGCGGTTCTGCCGAGATGGCTATCGGCTATCTGCGCGAGCGCGGTGTCAAGGACATTCGCATGCTGTGCATCGTCGCGGCCCCCGAGGGCCTCAAGTCGCTGACCGAGAAAGACCCCGACGTGCATATCTATACCTGCGCCATTGACGACCACCTCAACGAGGCCGCCTACATCGTCCCCGGCCTGGGCGATGCCGGCGACCGCATCTACGGCACGCTGTAGTCTCTGGGCCAAACCGGCTAACGTCGAAAATACGAAGAAACGGTGCGCGCGGACAAATAAAAGGCGACCGCGCTCACCCCTGTTAACGGACGTTTCGCCCCGCAGGGTACGGAAAAACGCGTTACCGTACCTGCGGCATAAAGAAGGTCTTAAGAAAACGAACAGGTGCGTATTAACCGATGCTTTTTCGGTTGTACTTTAGCGATTGGCTCGTACAATAGTCACCAATGTTTGGCGGGAACTGTTCTGTGAAGCGTTAAAAAGGAAAGTGAGGACGCCAGTGTTTCAGGTAGCCGATCTGCTCACTATCGTTGCAGGCGCCATCGCGGGCGCAATCGCCTTTCTTCCCTTTGTTTTTACGCTCAAGCCGGTTCTTGACGATAAGCAGAATGCGGACATGCTCAAGGGCATGATGAGTCTGGCGGTCTCGGCAATCGCCCTGCTCGTCTTTACCTTGGTTGTGTTTGCGTTGTTCGGAGAGGCATTTCGCATGTTCCTTCTGGGCGAGGCGATCGGCTTCGTGGCCTTTATGGCCGCCTGCACGGTTCGTGTCGCCAAGGCGCTGCGAGATCCTCATGAGGTCGAAAGGTAAGTCGTGGAAATTTTTGAAAAGCTGCCTGATGAGATTAATCATCTGGTCAGCGAGTTCAGCTCCACCCCCGTCGTGGGCGATCTAAGCTGCGGCATCACGCAGTACTCGTTTTGGCTGATCGTCTCCACGATCGTGCTCCTGATCGTCCTGGCCGTGTTCAAGAAGAAGCAGACCCTGGTTCCCAAGGGCTTCTTCGTCAACGGTTTCGAGTACATCATCGAGTACGTCGAGAACGATATCGGCAAGGGCGTTGTGGGTGAGAACTGGAAGAAGCACTTCCCGTTCCTGTGCTCGCTTTTCCTGTTCATCCTGATCAATAACATGATCGGCCTGATCCCGGGAATGAAGCCCGGCACCGGCGCAATCGGCTCCACCGCCGCGCTCGCCATTTTCGCCTTCGTGTACTTCATCTACTACGGATGCAAGGCTCACGGCGTGATCGGCTACATCAAGAGCCTCGCCCCGCAGGGCGTGAGCTTCCCGATGAACGTGCTTGTGTGGGTCGTCGAGCTTTTCTCGACCTTCCTGCGCCTCATCACGCTCGCCGTCCGTCTGTTCTGCAACATGTTCGCAGGACACGTGGTCATGGGCTCGTTCGCCATCATGGCG
>DBFZVF010000177.1:0-6061 GCA_048519165.1 Collinsella sp. | reverse complement strand
CCGCAGCTCCATATGAGGCAAATGAATCAGTAGCGCCTATTCCAAATCTTGAGTATTTGTTCGGCGGGACGGCCTCTGCCGGCTCCTGCTAGACTGGTAGACTCCCAACCGTCCATCCAGGAGCCTCAATGTCGCGCAAGTCCGCCTACAAGCAAGTGCTTTCCATCGGCACCGCCGTGGTGCTGGGGTTTGCGCTGTTCACAGGGTCGCTCGACGGAGCGCCCAAGCTGCTGTCGCCGCAAAGCGATGAGCAGGCGGTAGCTCTGGCCGAGAAACAAAACGAGAGTCCCAGCCGCACCGACGACGAGGCAGACCTGGTTGCCCGACTCGAATCGGGAACAGCGAGCTCCTCGGACTCTCAAAATAGCCAAGTCTCTGGCGATGGCTCCGATTCCGCCGCAACCGACACCGGTGACGACGGCTCCGCCGACAGTACCGCTACCCCCATCGACGAGGTCGAAAACCCCGATCTCGACCGCGCCCGCGGCGTATATCTCAGCAGCATTCCCGACTACGCCGGCAATCCCTATGTTGCCCTTCGCGCCGACAGCACGCACGCGCTCGGCACGCCGTCATTCACGCTCGATGAATACGAGCGCGCCACCGAAGAGGGCTGCTTTAAGAAGTTCTCCAAGCTCGACAGCTTGGGCCGCACTCGCAAAGCGCTCGCCTGCGTGGGCCCCGAATCGCTCGGTCAGGGCAAGCGCGGCGATATCTCGCGTATCCACCCCGCCGGATGGCACCAACAGCGCTACGACTTTATTCCGGGCCAGAGTCTCTACAACCGCTGCCACCTTATCGCTTGGTCGCTCTGCGGCGAAAACGCCAACCGCAAGAATCTCCTCACCGGCACGCGCTATCTCAACGAGACGGGCATGCTACCGTTTGAAGAGCAGATTCTCAACTATATTCGCGATACGGGTAACCATGTGCTCTACCGCGTCACGCCCATGTATAACGAAGAGGAACTTGTCTGCCGTGGCGTGCGCCTTGAGGCGCAATCGGTCGAGGACCACGGCAAGACCCTCTGCTTCCACGTATATTGCTACAACCTGCAGCCGCACGTGCAGATCGACTACGCCACCGGCCGCAACCAGGCATCCGGAGACTAGGGCCGGCCAAGCTGCCCAAACCTAACATGATCCGTTTTCCTCCGTCCCCCAGGGATCAAAAAGGGCCGCCCCGGATTACCCAGAGCGGCCCTTGCATCGGCATGTATGTTGCAGGCAAAGCCCCACGCTACTTGGCGCGGCCCTCCTCATAGCGCTCGACCAGCTTGGCCTGAACGTCATAGGGTACCTGCTCATAGCCCGCCGGCTTCATGGTAAAGTCGCCCGTGCCGCGCGTGATAGAGCGCAGACGCGTCGAGTAATCCGTCAGCTCGGCGAGAGGCGCCTGGGCAATGACCACGGTGTCACCGCGCTCATCGGTCTCCATGCCCGTCACGCGACCACGCGAGGCCGAGATGTCGCCCATCACGGCGCCGGCGTAGCTCTCGGGGATAGTCACCGTGATTTCCTCGATGGGCTCCAGCACCACCGGGTCGGCATCGGCGCATGCCTTGCGCAGGCCGATGCGAGCCGCCGCGCGGAACGCCATCTCGTTGGAGTCGACGCTGTGATACGAACCGTCGTACACAGCCACGCGAATGCCCGTAAGCGGGTAGCCGGCAATGATGCCGTCCTTCATGGTCTCCTGAACGCCCTTGTCCACGGCGGGAATGAGCGAACGCGGAATGCGACCGCCCACGACCTCGTCTACAAACTCATAGCCATCGCTCGTGCCGTCGGGCCCAATGAGTGGCTCAACGCGCAGCCAGCAGTCACCATACTGGCCGGCGCCGCCGGTCTGCTTCTTGTGGCGGCCCTGGGCACTTGCCGTGCGGCGAATGGTCTCACGATACGGAATGCGGATCGGCACACTCTTGGCCACGACCTTGGTACGGTCCTCAAGGCGATTGAGCAGGACCGAAACCTGTGCCTCGCCCACCGCCGAAATGATGGTCTGGCCGGTCTCCTCGTCGCGGTCGATGCTCATGGTCGGATCGGCCTTGCAGGCCTTCTCGATAAACGTGTAGAGCTTCTCTTCGTCGCCGCGATTCTCGGCCTCAATGGCGATGCGGTACTGCGAGTTGGGGAACTTAAACGCCGCAGCCTCGACCTTGCCGGTAATCGAGAGCGTATCGCCCGTCTCGGCCGCCAGCTTGGGCGCCACGATGATATCGCCGGCATAAGCGTGGCCGACCTCGGTCATGTCACGGCCGCACATCACATACAGGTGGGCCAGACGCTCACCCTTGCGCGTGCGCGCATTAATCAGCTCGAGGCCCGGCTCAAGCGTACCCGTCAGCACCTTGATAAAGCTGATGCGACCCTGCTGCGGATCGGCCAGGGTCTTAAACACAAACGCCACCGGGCGGTCATCGTCACTCGAGATCTTAAGCGAATCGCCGTCGATGAGCGGCATCTCGCCGTAGTCCGTCGGTGCCGGGAAGTACGTGGCGATGTCGTCCATCAGCGAGTTGACGCCCTGCTCCTTAATGCAATCGCCCGCAAAGACCGGCACAAAGATGCGCTCGGCGATCGCCTTCGACAGCAGGCCTTCGAGCTCCTCCTGCGTCAGCGTCTCCTCGCCTTCCAAGTACTTCATCATCAGATCGTCGTCAGCCTCGGCCACCAGCTCGCACAGATGGTCATGGGCTTCCTCGGCCTGGGCACGATACTCCTCGGGAATCTCCGACTCAACGGCCTCGGCGCCGTTGCAATGGCGCGCCTTCATGCGCACCAGGTCGATGATGCCGTCAAAGTCCTCGCCCTCGCCCCAGGGAAGAGTCACGGCGCCCAGGCGCGTGCCAAAGCGCTCCTGCAGCAGGTCCATCGTGGTCGCAAAGCTGGCCTCGGAGCGCGACAGGCGGTTTACGAACACCGCACGCGCCAGGCGCAGGTCCTCGGCGGCATACCAGAGCTTAACCGTCGTAGGCTGCGGGCCGGCCTCGGCGTCGACCACAAACAGAGCCGTCTCGCAGACGCTCATCGCGGCAAAGGCGTCGCCGATAAAATCGGGGTAGCACGGGGCATCGAGCACATTGATGCGCGCGCCCTTCCAGTCGATCGGCGCAATGGTCGTCGAGATGGAAAACGCACGCTTGACCTCTTCGGGGTCATAATCGAGCGTGGGCTTGGTGCCGTCGTGGCCGCCCAGGCGGGCGGTCTTGCCGGAAAGGTGGAGCATGGCCTCGGCGAGTGAAGTCTTGCCCACCCCGCCTTGGCCTACGAGCACCACGTTCCTTACATTACCGGTCTTGGGAGCACCCATGATGACCTCCTTGCAGGGCCGCGCGCAATGCGCGACGCCAACGGGGAGAGTTCGCGGTCGGTGCCGTCCCGGGAGCAGCATGGTCGGCAGCCGAGCCGACTCACCCTCCAAATGTCCTATGCCACCACCCTACCCTCACGGGCGACCGTCCATGCACACCTTTCGGCACACGTATGAATACGGGCGGCGAGAGGACAGAGCAAGTATGCCAGGCGATTATTAAACCCCATCGATACAAATAAAAGCCGCCGCAGACCATAAGACCTGCGGCGGCTTCTTCTCAATACATAGATGAGCCTAGCCCTCGATACGGCTCAAGAACTCACGGGTACGTTGCTCACGCGGATGATCGATAACCTGCTCGGCCGGGCCCTCCTCGACAATGCGACCGCCGTCCATAAAGACCACGCGATCGGCAACGTCGCGCGCGAACTGCATCGCATGGGTCACGATCACCATCGTCATATTCTGCGCTGCCAGGTCTTTAATGACACGCAGTACCTCGGCCGTTAGCTCGGGATCGAGCGCCGAGGTCGGCTCGTCAAAGAACAAGATCTCCGGGTCGAGCGCCAAGGCGCGGGCGATACTCACACGCTGTTGCTGACCGCCCGAAAGCTCACACGGCACCTTGTTCTCGTTGCCCGTAAGCCCCATCTGCGCGATCAACTCACGCGCACGCGCTTCGGCCTGCTCGCGCGGACGCTTGAGTACGCGAATCGGAGCATCGGTGATGGTTTTCATCACCGTATAGTGCGGAAACAGATTGTAGTTCTGAAACACCAGGCCAAATCGCGAACGCGCCCGCTTGGGCACGTCGCCTTTCGCATATACCGCACCCGACCCCGCGTCCGTCGCAACGGCAAGGTCGCCAAACGAGAGCGAGCCTCCGTCAAGTGTCTCGAGCAGTGTGGCACAGCGCAGAAGTGTGGACTTACCGCCGCCTGAAGGCCCGATAATCGCTACGACCTCGCCACGCTTTACCTCGAGCGAGATATCCTTGAGCACCTCATTGCCACCAAACGCCTTGCGCGCGTTCGATATATTCATTACCGTTCCGGACACGGGAACCTCCATGTGTTTAAAAAGTCAGCGAGCGTGTGACTGGCGAGACAATGTGCTCCGAAAGAGGAGCGCCGCGTACTTCTGTACGCAAGCGACGGTTTGAGGAGCAGATTGGCCGTCAGGCACGCGCGCAGCGTCGGGCAGTCCGCCGTTCGTTAGAACGGCGGAACGATCTAGTCATGGTAGTAATCCAATTTTGTCTCGGCGGCGCCCAGCAGCATCTCGACGACGAAGTTAAAGACCCAGTAAATCAGCGCCGCGATCGCAAACGGCACCATGCTCACCTGCGAGGCGACCAGCGCCTTAGCCGTCGAGAACATCTCCCCCACGCCGATGGCAAACGCCAGCGACGTGTCTTTGACCAGCGTGATGATCTCGTTGCCCATCGCCGGCAAAATGCGTTTGGCAACCTGCGGCATCACGATGTACAAAAACGTCTGCAGGCGCGAATAGCCCAGCACCTCGGCTGCCTCGTATTGACCGCGCGGAATGGACTGCAAGCCCGAGCGATAGATTTCGGCAAAGTAGCCGGCGTAGTTGATGATGAACGCCACAACGCACGCCGTCCACTTGGAATCGGGCGTGAGCGAAATGCCGAACACGTAATACGGGGCAAAGTAGATGGCAAACATCTGCAGCATGAGCGGCGTGCCGCGCATGACCGAAATGTAGATGCGCGCAATCCAGCGAAGCGGCGCGACCTTGCTCATGCGCATGAACGCCACGGGGATTCCCAAGGGAATCGACCCGAGCAGCGTCAGCACAAACAGCTGCAAGCTGACCAAGAATCCCTGGCCAAGCATCTGCATCATGACCTGAATAGACAACCCAAGCTCTCTTTCACAGCAACAGAACAGCAGGTGTTAATTGAAATAGGCACAGTGCCCAAGATTGCGAGCGACAAGCCCGACGAAGCGTACTTTGGTACGCGAGGAGGGTTGGAGCCGCAAGGTTGGGTGCTGTGGCTATTTCAAAACCCAGTTGTCGAAGGATAGACCGTAGCTCGCATACTTGTCGCACAGGTCCTTGACCGTGCCGTCCTCATAGAGCGCCTTGAGCGACTCGGCCACGGCGTCGGCCGACTTGGTGTCGCCCTTCTTAAAGCCGACGGCGTAGTGCTCGCTGGACAGAGGCTCATCAAGCTGCGTATAGGCATCGGGCTTGGCGGCAAGCTGATACTGGGCAATCGAAAGGTCGCAAGCCACGGCGTCGACCGCGCCGCTCTCGAGCTGCATAAAGGCCGTGTTGTACTCGCCGATGGTATCGAGCGTGGCAAACGTCGCCGCCAGATCCTTCTGGTCACCCTCGAGCACATCCTGCGCAGCGGAATCGGTCTGGGTAATCACGGTCTTGCCGGCAAGATCGTCCCAGCTCTTGATGCCCGCGTCCTTCTTGACCACCAGCACCTGCTCGTTGAGCATGTAAGGCTCGGAGAACGTGTAGTCGTCCTCGCGGCCCTCCATGGTAAAGCCGTTCCAGATGCAGTTGATGGCACCCGAGTTGAGCAGCGTATCCTTGGCGTCCCAGTCGATGGCCTCGTATTTGACCTCCCAGCCCTGCTTATCGGCAACAGCCTTGGCCAGATCGAGATCAAAGCCGGTGTACTCGCCGTCGTCGCCCACAAAGCCGTACGGAGGATAGGACTTATCAAAGCCCACCACGAGCTTCTTGGACTCCGCAGCGC
>DBFZVF010000176.1:0-6388 GCA_048519165.1 Collinsella sp. | reverse complement strand
GTAGTAGTAACCGGAGTAGCGGCCCACGCTTTGGGAGCTGCAACACTCCAGAACCATCGTGTACACGCACAGGTCCACGCCGCCCAGCGCGACGCCCATCAACAAAAAGACGCCGTACAACACGGGCGAGAAGCCGGGTGCCAGCCAAAGAAGCGCGGGGCACAAAACCATGATGACGGCGGTGCCCAGGGCGACCTTTTTGCGGCCGATTTTGAGCGAAAGGTTTGCCAGGGGTACGTAGCTTAGCAGCGCGCCTGCAATCGTCACGATATTGATGATGGCATAGGAACCGCCCTCCATGCCGTAGAACAAATCGGCATAACGGCTGATATTGGTGGTCATGGCGTTATAGCTCATGTAGTAGAAAAACGTTGCGGCGAGCAGCATGATGATGGAGCGGCGTACGCCGGCGTCTGCAATGCGATTTTTACCGCCGGCCTCGGGGGAGTCGTCTTTGTCAATCTGATCCTCGTCGATGCCCATTGACAGCGATTTCTCGCGCATCTTTTCGACGAGGGCGGGCTCACGGACAAAGATGCCGTAGACAACGGCTGACACGAGGATAAAGGCGGCCTGCAAGATAAAGAGCGGAAGATAATCAGGTTTGTCGGCCTTGGGAACCATGACCGAGATGGCGACGAGCATAAGACCCGTTCCCGCATAGCCGACGATCTTTTCGATCGAGTCTGCCTTGGTTCGAAGTGGGCGAGGCGTAATATCGGCCACGATGGCGACCGTCATGGTGCGATAGGCGCATATTGCCAAAAGCGTGAGGATAATCGCGCCAATGAGCAGAGGTAGACTGCCCATGTTGTTGGCGAACGCGATGAGCGGGACGGAGAGTATTGCCACCGCGGAGCCGCCCAAGATAAAGGGCGTTCGGCGCCCGAGTTTGCTTGTGCAACGGTCCGAGAGGATGCCAAAGAGCGGAAGCAGGAACAGGCCAAAGACATTATCGATGGCCATGATCGCGCCGGTGAGCGAGTTGGATAGGCCAAAGGTCCCTGTGAGCATCTTGGGAACGATGCCGTCGTAGACCTGCCAAAAGCTGATCATGCCCATAAAGGGTAGGGAGGCGAGGGCGACGGCCTTGGTGTCGAGCCGGGCCGCCCGCTTAAGATTTGGTTGGGTCATGCTGGTTCTCCTGGTCGGTAAAAGCGGGGAGGGGTGCTATCGGCCCCCGTTCTACAGTTGTTCAAGGTTGGCGAGAAACGCCACATAGAATTCGATGCCGCGCTTGTAGACGTCGACGCCGATGCGTTCGTTGGCGGCATGGATGAGCTTGCGCGCCTCGCCCGAGTAGATAAAGCCGCAGAAGCGGTAGACGCGATCGCAGATCTCGTTGAACTCGCGCGAGTCGGTACAGGAGTTCTGCACGTAGGGAGCAAAGCCGGCCTCGGGATAGACACCCGACACGCAGCGATGGATGTAGTTGAAGGCGGCATCGTCTTCGTAAGGCGAGATGGGCGCGGGCTCGGTGTAGGGAATCGCCTCGTTGATTTCGACGGTGACATGGTCGGGGCTTACGCCCGAGGCGCGGCACTGCTGGGCGGCGAGCTTGCGGGCGCGCTCAACGGCATCGGCGATGGTCTCGAACGGAGCGATGCGCACGTTGAAGTTGGCGCGAGCAACTGGTGGCAGCACATTGTGCGCATTGGAGCCTTCGAGCTGCGTGAGCGCATAGGTTGTGCGCAGCATGGCCGAGGTCTCGGGGCTGGCGGCCATGATCTTGGTAACCGCGGGGCGCGTGAGCCACAGGTTGCCAAAGATTGCCTGATACGTCGCGCTGCTACGGGCACCCAACTCGGTCAGTGTGGCCTCGACGGCGGGCGTGAGCTGCGGCTTGCCGGGGTTGGCCGAGATAGTCTCGCATACACGGCAGAGAAGACGGCAGGCATCGTTTGCCGCAGGCGTAGAGGCATGGCCGCCGTCGGCGCGCGCCGTGACGGTAAGGTCGACGTGGCCCTTCTCGGACACGCCTACCATGGCAACGGGTTCGGTGACGCCGAGCGGGGCGTCGGTTGCCACGGCGCCACCCTCATCGAGCACCATGTAGGGATGGATGTTATGCTCGCGAAGCCACTGCACTGCATGGGTTGCAGTAGGTGCGGCGATTTCCTCGCCATCGCTCGAGAAGAACCAGACATCGCGCGGGGGAACGAAGCCCTGGGCAATCAAATGCTCGGCGGCCTCGAAGAAAGCCGAGACGATGCACTTGGTGTCGAGTGATCCGCGGGCCCAGATCTCGCCGTCGAAGATCTCGGCTCCAAAGGGATCGTGCTTCCAGTCTTGGCCCTCGACGGGCACGACGTCCTGATGCGCCATCATGACGATGGGGTCCAAGGCGGAATCGGCGCCAGGCCAACGCAGGAGCATGCCAAAGTCGTCGACGCGTGTGAGCTCGGCGACTTTAAAGAAATGCGGATAAAGTCGCTGAAGCGTGGGAATCCACTGGCTGAAGGGCTCATCGTCGCGCTCGGCGATGTTCTCACGCGAAACGGTGGGGATGCGCAGCAATTCGCAAAAGCGCTCGACGGCTGCCTCGTCTGCCTTGTAGGTGCCTGCATCAAGAGGCGCGCCCTGTGCGACCGATACCGATGCTCCCATGGTGGGACTCCTTTCGTGTTGTATATCGAATACGTCAAGATTATCGCCCGCACCGCGCGTGGGAAATGGCGAAACACGTTGCTCATCTGCGGGCGGCGGGTCGGATAGCCTTAGCCGACGATGACCGTGCCGTCTTCGGTCACGGTGATGGCGTCTCCCGTCGACACAGCATCGAGAAACTCATCGCCCAGGTTGTCAATGGTGGGCATGGGGGTGTCGGTCCATACACCCGAGAGGATCGCGCCAGCGGCGGCAAGGCTGTCAATGGGTTTGGAAAACAGCAGGCATGCGGGTTGGCGCCCCATTTTGGTGGCGCAGAAGAGCACCATGCCGCCTGTGGTGGAGCCGATAGTCTGCGGAAGACACAAGGCACATCCCGCCAAAGGTTTGCCGTACAAGTCGGGATTGTTTTGGTCGGAACACGTGGCCTTTTTGTCGCCAAACATCAGTGCCTTCTGAAACGATGCGAGCGTGTTGAGCCCTCCGTGAGAGACAAGTGCCTTGGCGTGGGCAGTTCCGGGGACAACGACGCGGCCGTGAAAGATTTTTTCCATGAGGAGTCGCCTTCCTATTTGATTGGTTTTCCGGTGGTGACGTAGGCGAGCACTTCGTCGTCGGTGTAGTAGCGCGATGCCGAGTACGTACGCAACTTGTTGGAGTTGGTGATGATGGGCATGCTGCCGCACAGCGGGTTGTTGGTGTACATAAGCGGGCAGATGCTCGAGACGACGGCACCGGTAGTCGAGAGGCGTCTGTATGCCGCAGTCTTGCGGAAGGCGTCTGCCACGGATGGGGCGGCGGTCAGTACGGTGGGTACTTGCACGCGGCACTTGCCGGAGGCGCTCAGCCCATCGCAGATGGCGTCTGCCCAATGGGCGAGTTGTGCAGACGAGAGGTGGGGGCAGCCGATGAAGGCAAGCTTGGGGCGTGCGCCCGGGTTCTTCCACATAACGGGGTAGCTCGAGCGGATGCGTTCCAGCTCGGCGTCGTCAATGCGATAGATTTGGGCGTCTAGTGCTATGAGGTGTTCGCCTTGTTCGACGGCCTCGGGCGTGATGCCGTCCACGTGGTAGAGCCCGACAGCGCCGTTCGATGCGCTGGCGGCGCCCATGTCCTTAAGGTAGTCCTGCGTGCCGGGTGTGAGTTCGCGGCCAAGCCAGCGGTCGAGGCCTTTAATGTAAGGGACGTCTTCCATCACCTTCATGCCAATGGCGCTGCCAAGCACTTGCGCTTCGGGCTTGCGCTTACAGTCGACTTCGATGATCCAGGTCGCCTTGCGGCCCTCATCGGTGAGCAGGCCGAATTCCGGGACAAAGCCGGCAATTGAGCCGAACATCTCGATGATGCCGGAGTTGCGATTGCAGCGAGCGCCCAGCACGGAGTTGGCAAAGACCACGGCGCTGCTTTCTGCCCAGCTTAGGATGTCGCCACGCCGAGGTCGATTGCCAACCTCGGGCTGGTAACAGGTGCAGGTGAAAGCATCGTTGTCCAATAGACCCATGCTGCGCAGCTGTGCCTCATAATCGTCTTGTTTGGAATACATAATCTTGAACAGCAGCTTTTGCAGCGGGTTGGCCGGGACGGCGGGGTCGAGGGGCCTCGGGTCGACCGAGAATGACTGACCGGACAGGGCGCCGTCTTTCAGCAGCTCATCCATAAGGTCATAGACTGGACCGAGCATGGAGAGGCCAAAACTTGTGACAAGATGACCGTTTGCGCCGGTCACGGGAACCATACGCTCGGCGCCAAAGCATTCGCCGTACATAACGAGGGTCTTGACCACTTTGGCCATGGCGGGGCCCTTGGCGCCGTCGAGCAGGGCTTGTTGTTGGGAGGTCAGGTTCATCTGTGAGCCCATCCTTTCGTGTTAGATATTGGTGCCGAGTCGGTATGCCGCACGGACCGCTTCGAGCACACGGCCGGGCGCAAACCCATCGCCGATGTTATGCAGCTCGTCAGCGGCGTGCGTCTGCTGCAGTTTGTAGAACAGCGCGTCGTCGGGGTGTCCGCCGCAGGCAATGATTACCAAGTCGCAGGTTAGCTCGAGTGACTTCCAGTCGTTGCCGATTTTGGGTGCAAGCGGGTTTTCGACGTTCTCGGGCAAGACCGGTGACCACGAGACGTAGGGGTCGGGAACGTTTTTGTGGCAGTTGCGACTCAAGTGGAGGCGCGCACACCTCGATGGGGCTCCAGACTCGCGTTTGCCGCCGACTTCCGCGCGCTCGACGCGTGTCATATTGAGGAGCCGCACATTGCGTCCCCTGAGCGTATGGAGTAGGTGGCCGCGATTTGCCGTGCAGGCGCCCTGCATCATGTGAGGCAGCATTTCAATTACGCTGACCTGTGGTATGCCGTGTTCGACGGTGAGCCATTGGGCAACCTCGCAGCCCACGGCCCCTCCGCCAATGATGGTGACGGTTTTGGCGTTGCCAAGCAGCGCGGGTTGGCGCAGTAGCTGCGTTGCCAGCACGGCATGGCCCGATGCTGCAAGCTCCGTAAGACCGGGGATGGGCGGTATTGCATTGGAAGTGCCTGTCGCGCACACGATTGCGTCGAAGCCTGCTTTTGCAAGATCTTCGGCGCGTGCTGCCCGTCCAAGTTCGAGTGTCAGGTTCCCGTTGGGTTTTTCTGCCTGCTCGCGCACCTGTCGAACAAGATATGATCGGTAGTTATCGAGGTCGAACTTGATCCGGGCGGCGCTGGCGGAGAGGAGTTTTCCTCCAAGTTCATCTTCGGCATCGATGAGCTTTACGTCGTGGCCACGACGCGCGGCGATTAGCGCACAGACCATCCCAGCGGGTCCGGCTCCTATCACCGCTATGCGTTTGGGTTCTTTGGCGGGAGCGGGTGTCTGGGGCATGAGGTATTCAAAGCTGCAGCGTGGATTGACGGCACACTGCGGATGGCCCCCTTCGACAAACTCGTTGAGGCATCCTTCCTGGCATCCGATGCAGGGGCGAATATCTGCCACGCGACCGGCGTACGCCTTGTTGGGCCACTCGGGATCCGCAAGCAGCGGGCGTCCGAGCATGATCATATCGGCGTCGCCATTGCGAAGGGCGCGTTCGGCAATGTCGGGGTAGCCCAACTTACCCACCGCGACAACGGGTACGGGAAGGCCGGCATTGGAGCGGATATTGTCGGCGGCAAAGCGCTCTCGAACGGCGCGCGCCACGGGAACGAAGCAGCCTGCGGGCATGCTCGCAGGCGGGTGGGGCATCCACCAGTTGTCATAGCAACCAAGGTCGACGTCAAAGATGTCTACTCCCGCCGCCACGAGCTCTTCCATATAACCCAGGGTCTGTTCGACTGTACGGCCGCCGCGCATGCGTCCCAGATAGGTCGAATTCATGACCTGCTCGTCATAGGTTTCCTCGAGTGCAAGCGAAAGGTCGATGCGGTACATGATGGGGTAGTCGGGCCCAACGCGGCGACGGATTTCTTTGATCATATCGAGGCCAAACTGACGCCAATCGGCATAACGTCCGAGCTTGCGATGGTTAAAGGCGGGGTTTCCGAGCTGCTCGATAAGATAACCCTCGTGCCCGTGCAAATAGACGCCATCGATGCCCATGGCATGAGCATCGGCCGCCGCTTGGCCGATATTGTTTACGATACGGCGCAGCTTTTGGTCCGAGAGGCGCATGCATGGAATGGCGGGGATGTAGTAGTTAGGCAAGAAACTCGCCGAGACCGGAAACTTCTTTTGCGTGATGAGGCATTGCGGGTTGCCCACGCGGCCGAGTCCGGCCGTAAGCTGGACAAAAATGCGTGATCCGAA
>DBFZVF010000175.1:0-7242 GCA_048519165.1 Collinsella sp. | reverse complement strand
CAGGTTTATTTTGGCAGGTTTTATCTGGGGAAACGTTACGGTTCTGTCATCGTTGCCCAGCGAACCACCACAAAGGTGCCTGTTCACTTTTTGGTGGTTAAGCGTCGAGGTAGATGCGCTGGGGTTGGTTGCGGCGACGAGCAAAGATGATGAGCGCCAGGCCCGCGATTACGAGCGGCAGGCTCAGCAGCTGACCCATGGTGATGACGCCGCCCAGCAGATAGCCCAGCTGCGCATCGGGCACACGCACAAACTCAATCAAAAAGCGAACGATGCCGTACCCCATCACGAACACGCCCATAAACGTACCCTGGGGCAGCAGCGGCTTTTTGCGGCTGAGCACCTGCAAAATACAGAAGAGCACGACGCCCTCTAGGAATGCCTCATAAAGCTGGGAAGGATGACGCGGCATATCGCCCGCGGTGCCGCCAAAGACCACACCCCAGGGCAGATCGGTCGGCTTACCCCACAGCTCACCGTTGACGAAATTGGCACAACGGCCCAGGCACAGGGCCAGCGGGGCACCGATCACAGCAAGGTCGGCGATGGTCCAGGCGTCGAGCTTATACATGCGGCACACAATGATGCCGCCGATAATGCCGCCCACCAGGCCGCCGTGGAAGCTCATGCCGCCCTCGTTAGTGGCAAAGATCTCGAGCGGGTGGGTCCAATAGTAGCCATCGCCGTAAAAGACGACGTAGAACAGGCGCGCGCCGATGATGAGGCCAAAGACCGCGCCGACCACGACGCTCGTCAGGTCATCGATCGTGATGTCGAAGCCCCAACGACGCTGCGTGCGGTACATAACGACCGCCGTGAGCAGAGCGCCGACCACATAGGCCAGACCGTACCAGTAGATCGTGATGGGGCCCGCCGAGATCGCAACGGGGTCAAGCATATGGTAGAGGTCGTTGAGCATATCGATCCCCTGCTCCCTACATACAAATGCGGCCGCGGGCCTTGTGCTCGCAGCCGCATATCTGGGCGTAACGTCTATGCGGAGCGTACCGTCCGCAGCTTTCGCATCTTAGAACGGCGCGTACTCGTCGTACAGGTCCTCGGCCTCGCCGGAAACATTGACCTGCTCAACGCGGGTAACGCCGGGCACGTGCTCCTTCAGGATGCGCTCGATACCCATGGAAAGGGTCAGCGAGCTCATGGGACAGCCGGCGCAAGCGCCCTGCAGTTCCAGCTTGACGACACCCTCGTCGTCGACGCCCACATACTCCATATCGCCGCCGTCGGCCTGCAGGTTGGGGCGAATCTCTTCAAGAACCTTCTTAAGCAGCTCTTCGTTAACAGCCACAGGGGCTCCTTTCTCACAATAACGCGGGCATGCCCGCGGACAGAAGCTATGTTACTACAGCCATGTACCCGCTCACGAGCCGTCCATGCGCGCAGACGCGACTTTCACGAGTAGTCAATTTGGGACGGGGCTCTTTGAGCTGCGTTCGTCGTCAGATAGCGACAACGCATATTACTGCCGAGCCTGTCCCCCGGTACCAATCTGGACATCGACGATGACCTGGCGGTAGCTGATGCCGCAGGAGTCGAGAATGCGGCGGCTGATACGGCCGTCATCGGTGTCGGCATACTTATTGTCCAGGTAGACGACCTCGCCCACGCCCACCTGTGCCAGGATCTTGGCGCAGTCGTGGCACGGGAACAGCGTGACGTAGACCGTGGAACCCTCGAGGTCTTTGAGCGAGCCGCGGTAGTTGAGCACGGCGTTTGCCTCGGCATGCACCACGTAGTTGTGCTTATCCTGCAACGGGTCGTCGCTCGTGCCCCACGGGAAAAAGTCGTCGTTGAGCGCCGAGGGCGTACCGTTGTAGCCCACCGAAAGGATGCGGTGGTTGGTGTTGGCGATGCACGCACCCACCTGCGTGTTGGGGTCCTTGCTGCGGCGCTGCGCGGCGATGGCCACGCTCATAAAGAACTCGTCCCAGCTAATGACGTCCAGGCGCTTGCCTGACGAAGTTTGATGAAGATCGTCCGACATGGCAGACACCTCCGTAATCGCAATAGTTTGACCCATTGTAGCAGGTGAAAGGTGGGGGCGTTTGTCCCACCGGCGCCCTCACTTTTACACGCGGCGGGGCTTTTGGTTGATGCGGTAGAGCTCGGCGAGACCCCGCAGCGTCAGTGCGTCATCTACCGTCAGGCTGTGACCGACCAGCGACGCGAGTGCCTCGGCATCGTCGCCGGTAATGACGATGGGCACGTCGCCCTCCCCCGCGGCCTTGGTCGCGCGCATCTCGGCGAGCACCATGTCGAGCATACCGTCGATGCGGGCTACCTCGCCCAAGACCACGCCCGAGCGCATCGCCTCGCGCGTGTTACGGCCGATGACATGCGTGGGTGCCGAAGGCTCGACCTGAGGCAAACGCGCCGCAGCGGCCGAAAGCGACCGGGCACCGAGCGCCAGACCCGGCGCGATGACGCCGCCCACAAAGGTTCCGCACGCGTCGATGACCTCAATATTGGTCGTCGTGCCCAGGTCGATCACGATGCACGGAGAGCCGTAGACGGCACGGGCCGCCACGGCGTCGGCAATGCGGTCGGGGCCGATCTCGGCCGGGTCGTCGTAGTGCACGGGCATGCCGGTCTTAAGTCCCGGTCCCACCGTGAGCACGCGTCCCGTGCAGGTACGGGAAAGCGCCGCCTTCCACGGGCGCTCGAGCGCCGGCACCACGCAGCTCAGCACTGCGGCCGCGGGAACGAGTGCACCCGGCATGCCCGCATCGGCTGACAGCGCGCCCATGACCTGCGCGAGCCTCATGCGAGCCTCATCGGCCGTGATGCTCGACGGCGTCGTGATCTCGCACGTCGCAAGCGGACATTCCTGCGCCGCAGCCGAATCCTCGGCAAACAGACCAAAGCGAATGAACGTGTTACCCACGTCGACCGTCAATATATATGCGCACCCATTAAGCATCGTCGGCGCTCCTTTCGTCTGCCCAGCAGTATATCGCCTACCTAAACCAGTCATCCCAAAATGACTAGCTTGCGGTTATACTGGTGCGCGGTCGCGCGCGAGCTCACGCGGCGGCCCTTGGTAACCCGACTTCCCGCGCCGTATCCGTAGCGGCGCTCCCGGGGGAAGCGGATATACGCAAAGGAGTTTTATATGAGCAATCCCTCGAACCGTGCTTCGATGCGCGGGCAACTCACGCTGCGTGGCGTCGTCATCGGCGTCCTTGGCTGCGTGATCATCACGGCAAGCTCGGCCTACACCGCCCTCAAGATGGGCGCACTCCCCTGGCCGATCGTCTTCGCTGCCGTCATCTCGCTGTTCTTCCTTAAGCTCATGGGCAACGCCAGTCTCAACGAGGCAAACGTCACCCACACCATCATGTCCGCAGGCGCCATGGTCGCCGGCGGCCTAGCGTTTACCATCCCGGGCGCCTGGATGCTGGGCTATGCCGACCAGATCAGCTGGCTTGACATGTTTATCGTGGCGCTCGCCGGCACCATCCTGGGCCTGCTGGCCACCGCGCTCATCCACCGTCACTTTATCGTAGACGCCGCGCTTGAGTTCCCCACCGGCAACGCCGCAGCTCAGACCCTGCGCGCGACCGAGGCTGGCGGCAAAACCGGCAAGCAGCTCTTTGGTTCCATGGCCATCGCCGGCATCTATAGCGTGCTGCGCGACGCCCTGGGCGTGGTGCCCAGCATGCTATGCACGCTCAACATCCCCGGCGTGACCTTTGGCATCTACAACTCGCCCATGCTGCTCTCCGTCGGCTTCCTCGTGGGCTTCGCCCCGGTCGCTTTCTGGTTTGCCGGCGCCCTGTTGGGCAACTTTGGCATCATTGTCGGCGGCACCGCTGCCGGCCTGTTCGACGTTGTGACTGCACAGGGCATCGTCAAGTCCCTGGGCATGGGCCTCATGATGGGCTTTGGCGTCGCCGTCGTCCTCAAGGACATCCTGCCGCAGGTCGCCGGTATCGTCCGCGGTCTTGCCGCCGACAGCTCCACCGACACCGACGAGCAGTCGCTCATCTCGGGCTCCCTTAAGCTCGACGCCGGCATCATCGGCCTGGGCGCCGCCGCCATCGCCGTGATCGTCGCCATCGTGCTCGACCTTGGTCCCGTCCCGGCCGTCATCGTGACGCTGTTCACCTTTGTCACCACCATCATGAGCGCACAGAGCTGCGGCCAGACGGGCATCGACCCCATGGAGATCTTTGGCCTCATCGTCATGCTCATCGTGGCAGCCTGCGCCCAGATCGCTCAGGTCAAGCTGTTCTTTATCGCCGGCATCGTTGCCGTGGCGTGCGGCCTTGCGGGCGACGTCATGAACGACTTTAAGGCCGGCGCCGTGCTGGGCACCAACCCGCGTGCGCAGTGGATCGGCCAGGCCATCGGCGGCATCGTGGGCGCCCTGGTCGCCGCAGCCGTCATGGTCGCGCTCGTCACCGCCTATGGCCCGGACGCCTTTGGCCCCGACAAGAGCTTTGTTGCCGCGCAGGCAAGCGTCGTCGCCACCATGGTCTCGGGCATCCCGAGCGTGCCGTGGTTCGTTGGCGGCTTTATCGCCGGCATCGTCATGTACTGGCTCGGCATTCCGGCCATGATGATCGGCCTGGGCGTGTACCTGCCGTTCTACATGTCACTCACGGCATTCCTGGGCTCCTGCGTCAAGCTCGCCTACGACAAGTGGTCCGCCCACCGCGACGCCACCGCTGGTCTTTCTGACGAGGAGAGGGCTGCCAAGGACGCCGCCTTCCAGGAACAGGGCCTGGTTGTCGCCAGCGGCCTGCTCGGCGGCGAGTCCATCGTCGGCGTTATCCTGGCGTTTGTCTCCGTGGGCTTAAGCCTGCTGGGCTAAGCTGAGCAGCTGCTCGACAGCAACCATATTGCCTACGGCTTGCCCGGCCGGTAGCTTTCACGACTGCTGACCGGGCTTTTTGATATCGAAACAAAGAAAGGCCGGCGCGCTGCGTTTAACAGCGCGCCGGCCTTATCGGTTGAGTTATCGAGTCGGCCTCGCGACATACCGCAATTCGTCGCGAGGCCAGCGCTCAATACGCTACATCTGCTTGCGACGACGATCGCTCAGCGTCACGCCCGCGGCAACGAGCGTAATGCCGCCGATGACGAACACCTCGCCCGCAAGCGCGGAGTTGTCGCCGGTCTGGGCAAGCGCGCCCGACGCCGCCTTCTTCTTAGCGGCAGGGGCCTTTGCAGCAGCCTGCGTAACCTGAGGCTTAGCCTGAGGCTTAGCCTGCGGCTCGGCCTTGGGATGATACTTGTCGTACTCGGCCTGCGCGGCAGCCAGGGCATCCTTGGCATCGTCAAACTCGGCAAGCGCGGCGGCATAGGCGTCGTTGGCATCGGACAGCTTGGCATCGGCATCGCTCAGAGCAGCCTTGAGACCAGCGGCGGCATCGACGGCAGCCTTATAGCGAGCGTAGGCAGCGTTCAGCTTGACCAGCTTCTCGTTACCCGTCGTGCCCGCGGCAAGAGAGGCCTTGTGGTCGACAACCTCAAGATCGGCCTTGAGTGCCTCGTCGCTGGCAAGCTCGGCCTTGGCCTTGACGATCTCGAAGTTCGCATCGACGACGGCTTCGTTGGCGGCCTCGAGCTGCTTCTGGGCATCGGCGACGCCGGCGACGGCGGCGTCATAGGCGACCTTGGCGTCGTCGACCGCTTTTTGGGCTCCAGCGAAGCGCTCGAAGGCCTTGTTCGCGGTAGCCAGCTCACCCTCGGCAGCCTTGACCTTGGCCTGCGCATCGGACACAGCCTGCGCCTTGGCGGCAACCGCCTGCTTGGCGTCCGAAAGAGCAGTCGCGGCCTGGACATCTGCGGCCTGGGCCTTGTCTACACCGGCCTGGGCGGCATCGTCGGCCTTCTTTGCCTCGTCAAGCGAGCCCTGCTTATTCGCAAGGTCCGCCTGGGCGGCATCGCGCTTGGCGGCAAGGTCCTTGACCGAAGCGGTAGCGTTGTCATACGCCTCGTTGGCCTGTTCGGACTTTGCCTTGGCGGCATCACGGGCGCTGCGAGCCTTCGCCTTGTGAGCAGCGGCCTCGGCTGCCTTCGTCTTGCTGTCAGCAAGCGTGGCGTTTGCCTTATCGAAAGCTGCCTGGGCAGTAGCGGCCTCGCCCTTGGCGGCGTCGAGGTTCTGCTTGAGGGACTCGATGTCGATTCCGCCGAGTGCGTCCTTCGCGGCGTCGTATGCCGTCTTCGCGGCGGCGGTGTCGGACTTAGCCTTCTCGTACTCACCCTTGGCGGTGTTCATGTTCACATCTGCTGCGGTGAAAGCGTCCTGGGCGGTATCCTGCCCGTTTACAGCTGCGAAGTAAGCTTCCCTAGTAGTTCCAAAGTTCTTCTGCGCCTCGGCGAGCTTGCCCTGAAGCTCCTTGAGCTGCGCCTTCTGCGCCTGCGTGCCGCCAGCGTTATAGGCAGAATCGATGTAGTCGTTGACGAGCTTCTTGAACTCAGAGACCGTGAAATCGGCCTGAGTGTCATCATCGCTGTAATCGAATGCGGTTACCTCGGAATCGGTGTTCTTTCCGCTACCGGTTGCGATACCGATAGCCGCCGTAGCGGAATCGATAATGTTGAGATAGTGCCCGCAGCCGTCTCCTCTTTCCTTACCGTTCTCATCTTTTGTACCGGAATACACATCGTTATAGTTTTGGTAGATATAGTACGAATCATAGCGATGAGCTATGAGATCTTTGCCAGCCTCGCTATCCGCACCGTACTTTTTAATCCAATTCTCGTAATTAACCTTCTCCTGAGTGTAGAGACCAGTGTAGGGCCAGCCGAGGGTATCCTCAGTCTCGCCGCCGGTATATGCACCGCCACCGCCAGCAAGATTTTCACCGTTATCCCAGTAGCAGCCCGAGTGTCTCCAGATGTTCGATGAATATGACACATTAAGGGCGGCTGCCGCAGTCATGCGGAGGCTGACGCTGAGCGCCGACTGACCGTTCGCCTTGCGGAGGTTGTTCTGGGTGTCGAGATATGTCAAGGCGTTGCGCATCTGCTCCAAGGAAAGCGGGTTGGTGTCGTGCGACATGTCCTGATCGACGTACTGGTCATACCATTCGGCCTTGTCAGCGGCACCGGTCAGCATCGATACGGCATCCTGGGCGTTCTTTTTCTGCGTGGCTGTGAACTGGCTGCCGCCGATGATGTAGTTCATGAAGCCGAACATACCCTGACTGATGACTTCCTGGTCAACGGTCATGTTGGACTTTAGGTCTGCAATCTGCTGCTCAAGAGCCTCAA
>DBFZVF010000174.1:0-6568 GCA_048519165.1 Collinsella sp. | reverse complement strand
GGCGCGCAGCAGGCCCGAGTCGATAAAGCTGCCGCTCATGAGCTCGGAACCGGGCTGCTTCTTAATAAGGTCGCTCTCGCCCGTCAGCAGGCTCTCGTTCACGAGCGCCTCGCCCGAAACCACCACGGCGTCAGCGGGAATCTGGTCGCCGCGCCCCAGACGGATGATGTCGTCGAGCACGATCTGGTCCAGGTCGAGCTCCACCTCGGCGCCGTCGCGCACCGCGATGGCCTTCTTGGAGGTCAGCAGCGTGAGCTTATCGACCATCTTCTCGGAACGCATGGATTGAATGACGCCAATAGCGGTATTGAGGAACACCACGAACAGGAACGTCAGATTCTTAAACGAACCGGTCAAAATGACCAGGAACGCCAAGATCACGTTGATCAAATTGAACAGCGTGCAGAGGTTCTCGATGATGAGCTCTTTGACCGACTTGGTCTTGAGCTCCATGTTGCGGTTGATCTTACCGGCGGCGATGCGCTCCTCGACCTCGGCGGTCGAGAGTCCGCGCTCGATATCCGTTGCTGCCATACCACGTCCCATCACGTCGCGTCGGTATAAGAAAAACCGCCCGGACCATGCGAGGTTCGGACGGTCTTACGTTCGATGGTGCCCCATGTTGGATTCGAACCAACGGCCTTCTGCTCCGGAGGCAGACGCTCTAATCCCCTGAGCTAATAGGGCCAACGTTTGGCATTATACCCAAGTGCACCACGGGCTATCAAAATAAAAGAAAAAGCTTTGCAATTCCGAGGAAGACGCGGCGCAACGGCCCACTTTAGAAGGCAAAAGCGAGTCAGATAGTATAAACTCTCATGCATCATATATACACGGCTCGCGATGCGGGCCGTTTTTGCAAGGGTTATCCATCGAGGTGAGAGGCACACCATGATTGCAATTCTAAAGCAAAGCGCCAGCGACGAGGCCGTCGGCCATATCGTCAGCTGGATTGAGAAAAAGGGCCTGAAGACCGATGTCTCGCGCGGCGAGAACGAGACGATCATCGGCCTGGTGGGCGATACGACCAAGATCGACCCGTTCCTGCTCGAGTCCATGGATGTCGTCGAGCGCGTGCAGCGCGTCTCCGAGCCTTTTAAGCGCGCCAACCGCAAATTCCACCCCGAGGACTCCGTCATCGACTGCGGCCACGGCGTCAAGATCGGCGGCGATCAGTTCCAGGTCATCGCCGGCCCCTGCTCCGTCGAGGGCGAGAACCTCATCCGCATCGCACGCCGCGTGAAGGCCGCCGGTGCCACGATGCTGCGCGGCGGTGCCTACAAGCCCCGCACCTCCCCCTACGCCTACCAGGGTATGGGCCCCGCCGGCCTCGACCTGCTGTGCGAGGCGTCTGCCGAGCTCGACATGCCGATCGTCACCGAAATCATGGACCCGCGCGACGTGCAGGTCTTCTTGGACAAGAAGATTGACGTCATGCAGATCGGCGCCCGCAACGCCCAGAACTTCCCCCTGCTCAAGGAGGTCGGCAAGACCCAGACCCCGATTCTGCTCAAGCGCGGTATGTCCGGCACGATCGACGAGCTGCTTATGGCAGCCGAGTACATCATGAGCGAGGGCAACGACAACGTCATCCTGTGCGAGCGCGGCATCCGCACCTTCGAGACCCGCACCCGTAACACCTTCGACCTTAACGCCGTGCCGGTGCTGCACCACCTGTCGCACCTGCCCGTCGTTGCCGACCCCAGCCACGCCACCGGCTACACCCGCTACGTCGAACCCATGGCGCTCGCCGCGACCGCCTGCGGTGCCAACGGCCTGGAGATCGAGGTCCACGACGAGCCGAGCCGCGCCTGGTCCGACGGCGCCCAGGCCCTCACCCCCGATCAGTTCGACGACACCATGCGCCGTATCCGAGCCATCCGCGAGGTTGTCTGCCAAGAGACCATGGAGTAGCTCATGGGTACGGTGAGAAACGCGCGCGTTAACCAGGGCGGCCCTAAGTGCGCCGGCATCGTCGGCCTTGGCCTCATCGGCGGCAGTTTTGCCCGCGGCTATGCGCAGGCGGGCGTCCGAGTGCTGGCCTGGGACCCCGATGACGATGTCATGACGGCCGCCAGCATGGGCACTGTCGCCGGAGAGCTCAACGACAAGACACTCGGCGAATGCGACATCATCGTCCTTGCCTGCTATCCCGAGGCATGCATCGAGTGGCTCGAGGCGCACGCCCAGGCGCTCGCCGACGCCACCGACACCGAGGCCATCATGGGCCCCGTGGTGATCGACACGGTGGGCGTCAAGGGCATCGTGTGCGAGCGCGCCTTTGAGCTTGCCCGCGAGCACGGCTTTTACTTTGTGGGCGCGCACCCCATGGCGGGCACGCAGTACTCGGGCTATGCGCACTCCCGCGCCGATCTGTTCCAGGGCGCTCCCCTGGTGCTCGTTCCGCCCGCGGTAGACGATGCCCTTAAGCTGGAGCTCTTGGGCCAGGTGCGCGAGATGGTGCGCCCCTTGGGCTTTGGCAAGTTCAGCGTGACGAACGCCGCCGAACACGACCGCGTCATCGCCTTCACGAGCCAGCTTGCGCACGTGGTGTCCAACGCCTACGTAAAGAGCCCGACCGCCCAGGTCCACCACGGCTTTTCGGCCGGAAGCTACCGCGATCTCACCCGCGTGGCGCACCTCAATCCTCAGATGTGGTCCGAGCTTATGATCGACGACGCCGATGCGCTCGCCTTCGAGATCGACCATCTGATCGAGTCGCTTGGCGCCTACAGCCGTGCGCTCAAGGACCGCGACCAGCGCTATCTGGAGAATCTCCTTGCCGAGGGCGACCGCATTAAGCGCGCACTCGACGACGAGGCCTCCCACTAGACCACCTATCACGCCAGGTCGAAAGGACCGAAGCTTATGGCGATTACCATCGATATCGACACTGCACGCCCCTACCAGGTGCATGTTGGCACGTTTTTGCTGGAGCAGGCGGGACCGCTCGTGCGCGCCACTGCCGGCGGCACCAAGGCCGTCATCGTGACGGACACCAACGTGGGCCCGCTCTACCAGATGCCCGTTAAGCAGAGCCTGGAGGCGTCAGGCTACGAGGTGAGCATCTGCACCTTCGAGGCCGGCGAGGCCCATAAGCGCGCCGAAACCTATGTTGCCATTTTGGAGTTTGTAGCCGAGCACGAGCTTTCGCGCTCTGACGTGATCGTGGCACTCGGCGGCGGTGTCGTGGGCGACGTGGCGGGCTTTGTGGCCGCCACCTACATGCGCGGCTGCAAGTTTGTGCAGATCCCCACGAGCCTGCTCGCCATGGTTGATTCGTCGGTGGGCGGCAAGACCGCCATCGACCTGGCTGCCGGCAAGAACTTGGCCGGCGCCTTTTGGCAGCCGAGCGTGGTTATCGCCGACGTGGGGTGCCTGGCCACCCTCACGCCCGAGCAGTTCGCCGACGGCTGCGGCGAGGTCGTCAAGCACGCCGTGATCGCTGACCCGGAGCTTTTCGCCGAGCTGGAGAAGACCCCGCTCACGCTGGAGCTGCTCAACCGCGATGTGGCCCGCGTAGCGCTCATCATCGCCCGCAATATCGACATCAAGCGCGCCGTGGTCGTCGCCGACGAGCGAGAAACCAACCAACGCAAGCTCCTCAACTTTGGACACAGTGCCGGACACGCCGTCGAGGCCTGCGAGCACTTCGAGCTCGGACACGGCAACTGCGTGTCGATCGGAATGGGCATCATCACGCGCGCCGCGGCCCTGCACGGCGTATGCGATGCTGCACTGCCCGGTCGTATTGAGGAGCTCTGCGCCCGCCATGGTCTCAAGACCCGCTGCGACCTGGATGCCGATGCCGTCTTTGCCGAGGCGCTCCACGACAAGAAGCGCACGGGCGACACCATCGACCTGGTGATTCCGCACGGCATTGGCCGCTGCAGCATCGACCGCACGCCGCTTTCCACTTTCCACGAACTCATTGCCGAAGGCCTCGGCCAGAAGGGAGACGCATCCGCATGCTAGCCCGCATCATCCCGTCCCCGCTCAAGGGCACCGTTCCCGCCATCGCGTCCAAGTCGATGGCGCATCGCCTGATCATCTGCGCCGCGCTTGCCAACGGCGAGACGCACGTCACCTGTAACACCACCTGCGCAGACATCGAGGCTACGGTGCGTTGTCTCACGGCCCTGGGCGCTCGCATCGAGACCGTCGAGGACGGCTTCCAGGTCCATCCAACCATGAAAAGCGTTGAATTTGGCCTGCTCAAGGCCCTTGCCGGCGGCACGCTCGACTGCGGAGAGAGCGGCTCCACACTACGCTTTATGCTGCCCGTCGCCTGCGCACTGGGAGCAGAGGCCACGTTTGTGGGCCAGGGCCGTCTGGGCGCCCGCCCGCTCTCCCCGCTCTCGGACGAAATCATCGCCGCCGGCTGCGACCTGCAGGGTCTGGGCGGTTTTCCGCTCAAGACGAGCGGCCGCATGCGCCCGGGCACCTTTGTGCTGCCGGGCAACGTGAGCTCGCAGTACATTTCGGGCCTGCTGCTGGCAGCCCCGTTGCTCGCCCAGCCCTCCTGCGTGCAGGTGACCGGCCTCATTGAGAGCCGCCCCTACATCAACCTGACGATCCAGGCCATGAAGGCCTTTGGCGTCGAGGTCAACGTCGAGCGCATTCCGGCCAAGGACGGCCAGCCCGAGGTCACGAACTTCCGCGTGAGCAGCGGCTCGTACCGTACGCCCGGCAGCGTAGCCGTCGAGGGCGACTGGTCCAACGCCGCCTTTTGGCTGTGTGCCGGTGCCATCGGCACCGACCCCATCACCGTCGAGGGTGTGTCCCTGAGCTCCGCACAGGGCGACCGCAACGTGCTTGCCGCGCTTTCGCGCTTTGGCGCCCGCATCGTGCGCTCCACCAACGCCGCAACCGTGCAGTCCGACAAGCTCGCTGGCTTTGAGATGAGTGCCCACGACATTCCAGACCTGGTGCCCGTCATCTCGGCCGTGGCATCGCTGGCGCAAGGCCGCACGTTCATCCGCGATTGTGCCCGCCTGCGCATCAAGGAATCCGACCGCCTGGCCACCACCACCCGTGAGCTCACCGCGCTGGGCGCACAAGTGCGCATTGCCGGCGACGACCTCATCATCAAGGGTGTCGATGCCTTTACCGGCGGCGAGGTCGATTCGCACAACGACCATCGCATCGCCATGATGGCAGCCATCGCCGCAAGTCGCGCCACCGGCGAGGTCGTGATCCACGGCGCCGAGGCCGTCAACAAGTCCTATCCCGATTTCTTCGACCACTACCGCCTGTTGGGCGGCAAGGTCACGCTCGAGGAGGAATAGCATGTCCTCGACCTTTGGCAACGTATTGCATCTGAGCATCTTCGGCCAGTCGCACTCCCCCGCTATCGGCTGCTCGCTCGATGGCATCCCGGCGGGCATCGCCGTGGACCAGGAGAAGCTGCAGGCTTTCCTCGACCGTCGCGCCCCCGGTCGCGACGAGACCGCAACCAAACGCCGCGAGGCCGACGCGGCGCACATTATCGCCGGCGTGGTCGATGGGCACACCACCGGCGCACCCATAGCCGCAATTATCGAGAACACCAACACGCGCTCCAAGGACTATTCCGAGCTGCGCCGCAAACCCCGCCCCGGGCACGCAGACTTTCCCGCGCGCGTGAAGTACCACAACATGCATGACGTCGCCGGCGGCGGACACTTCTCCGGCCGTCTGACGGCCCCCTTGTGCATCGCCGGCGGCATCGCGCTGCAGGCACTCGAGGCCCGCGGCATTCAGGTCATGGCGCATGCGGCGCAGATCGGCGGTATCTCCGACCTGCCCATGGACGATATGGTCTATCGCGAGGCCGACCGCAAGGCGATCCTTTCGAACGACCTGCCCTGCATTGACGCCGCCGCAGCCGGCCGCATGCGCGAGGAGATCCTAGCCGCGCGCGACGAACTCGACAGCATCGGCGGCATCGTGGAGTGCGGCATTTACGGGCTTCCCGCGGGCATCGGCGACCCCATGTTCGACGGCATCGAGAACCGCATCGCGCAAATCGCGTTCGGGATTCCCGCCGTAAAGGGCGTGGAGTTTGGCATGGGCTTTGCCGTAGCCGCCATGCGCGGCAGCGAGAACAACGATCCGTATCGCATCGATGCCGAGACCGGCGAGATCAAGGTCGAGTCCAATAACGCCGGCGGCATCCTGGGCGGCATTTCGACCGGCGCGCCCGTCATGTGGCGCATGGCCGTAAAGCCGACGCCCTCTATTGGCCGCGAGCAGCAGACCGTAGACATGGACGCCATGGAAAATGCCGAGCTCTCGGTCCACGGCCGCCACGATCCCTGCATCGTCCCCCGAGCCGTCCCCGTAGCCGAAGCAGCCGCAGCGCTGGCCATCTGGGACGCCCTCCTCGAGGACGCAGCCCAGCTCTAACCCGACTCACCTGGGTTGCCTGTCAACTCAGCCGTTACGTGAAAGGGGCCTCCATGGACCTTGCCGATATTCGCCAGGCCATCGATGGCATCGACACCACGCTCCTCAACAGCTTTGTCGAGCGCATGGATATTGCCACCGAGGTCGCCAAATCAAAGATCGAGATGGGCAAGGCCGTCTT
>DBFZVF010000173.1:0-10419 GCA_048519165.1 Collinsella sp. | reverse complement strand
CCGCCGGGAACTCCAGGCCCTTGGCGGAGTGGATGGTCATCATTGTGATGGCATGCGTCTCGCCGGCCAGGGAATCCAAGTCGGAGCGCAGGGCCAGCCACTCCATGAGTGCCGGCAGCGCCTTACAGGTGAGCGGACCGTAGGTGCGCTCAATCTCGTCGGCATGCACGGCACCCGCCGGCATCTCCGTCGGCGCGGCATACGCGTTGCCCGCGATGGCAGCGGCCAGGGCATCCTGCGGTGAGAGCGCCGGGGCGGCTAGTCTATCGAGCGGATTGGAACCTGCAGCATCGCGCGCGCCGACGAGTGCCTCAAACGAGGATGCCGGGGCGGACGGCCCCGGTTCGGGCGCGGGCGCGCTCACCACGACGGGCTCGGCGCCGGCAGGAACGTCGGCAACACCGGCTGCGCGCAGCTCTTCCAAGCTCTCGAGCGTACCCTCGATGTCCTCGTGCGTCTCCTCAAATTCGGCAGCGACGCCCAGGAATTCCTGGATGTTCTCGGCGCGGCTCTCGGACTCCATGGTGCCCTCGGCGCGAAATGCCTGCAGCAAGCCCGTCTTATCGACAATCATCTCGACGACGTCCTTGAGCTCGCCGTCCATGCGGCGGCCCTCGCGCACCAGCGACACAAAGCTCGACAGGCCGTTGCGCACCTTGGCGCTAAACATGCCGGTCTCGGCGCACGCGATCTCGCAAGCCTGGAAGAACGAGCAGTGGTTGTCGCGCGCCAGCTGCTCGATCTTTTGGATCGAGGTGGAACCGATGCCGCGGCGAGGTGTGTTGATGACGCGCTTGACGCTCATCTCGTCGGCCGGGTTCACGATCATCTTGAGGTAGGCCATGACGTCGCGGATCTCGGCACGGTCGAAGAATCGCGTGCCGCCCACGATCTTGTAGGGCACGCCCGCGCGCAGGAACATATCTTCGAGAATACGCGACTGGGCGTTGGTGCGGTAGAACACGGCGATGTCGTCGTAGCTCGTACCCTTGGCGTGCAGCTTCTCGATCTCGCCGGCAATCCAGCGGCCCTCGTCGCGCTCGTCGCTCGCCTGGAAGGCCTGGATCTTCTCGCCATCGCCCTCGGCCGTAAACAGGCGCTTGTCCTTGCGCTGCGAGTTGTGGCGCACCACGGCGTTGGCGGCGCTCAGGATATGACCAGTAGAGCGGTAGTTCTGCTCCAGCTTGACGGTCTTGCAGTTTTTAAAGTCCTTCTCAAAGTCCAGGATGTTGGTGATGTCGGCGCCGCGCCAGCTATAAATGGACTGGTCATCGTCGCCTACGACCATGAGGTTTTGGTACTTGGCGGCCAGCAGGTTGGCGATTTCGTACTGGACGTGGTTGGTGTCCTGATACTCGTCGACGCTAATGTAGCGGAAGCGCTCTTGGTACTTATCGAGCACCTCGGGGCGGGTGCGCAGCAGCTCAAGCGCGCGCACGAGCAGGTCGTCGAAGTCCATCGCATTGGCGGCGCGCAGGCGGCGCTCCAGCTCCAGGTAGACTTGCGCGGCCTTTTTGTCGTTGGGGCTATCGGCGCTCTTGAGCATGTCCTCGGGGCCGATCATGGCGTTTTTGGCCGAGCTGATCTTGCTGCGGATCATGTTGATGGGGAACTGCTTTTGCTCGATGCCGAGCGCCTGCATAATGTCACGCACCATGCGCTTTGAGTCATCATCATCGTAGATGGTGAACTGACCGGTATAGCCCAGCAAGTCGGCGTCCTCACGCAGCATGCGCACGCACATGGCATGGAAGGTGCACACCCACATGCCGCGGGTGCCGCTGGGAATGAGCGCCGCCAGACGCTCGCGCATCTCGGCCGCGGCCTTGTTGGTAAACGTGATGGCAAGAACCTGCCAAGGCTTAACACCCAGGTCGCCGAGCATATGTGCGATGCGGAAGGTCAAGACGCGGGTCTTGCCCGAGCCGGCGCCGGCGAGCACCAGCAACGGACCCTCGGTGGACAGGACCGCCTCGCGCTGGGCGGGATTCAGGCTGTCAATGTCGACGAGCGGCTTGGCGGGCTTGGGCGCCGGCGCGGGAGCGTCGTAGATGTCGAGCGGGACGAGCTCGGGCTCCGGCGCTGCAGGGGCGGTGTATGCATCGAGCGGCACGGGTACCGCGGCGTTCTTTTCCCAGGGCAGGGGCTGGGTCATGGGCGACTCCTCATCTGACGGACGGCGCGCCTGCGGGCAGCGCCATAGTTTGAGCCGTACCAGTATACCGAGCCGCGCGGACACCGACGCAAATCACACCACGACTCCGTCCGCCACCATCGGGCCCGCCCCAGCGGATTTGGCGCAATGGGGTCAGATTTGTCTGCACCAAGCTGGTGCAAAGTAACCTGACCCCATTGCGCCAATCACAGAGCCACCGATGTCACGGTAGCAGCAGCGAGCGGCGGCCAGAGCGAACAAATTGGCATGAAAAGAGGGCGGCATAGACCTTTTGGTCATGCCGCCCTCTTTGAATGACAAGTTGTCGCTCTGGCCGCCGCGCAGCGTCAACCAAGTTACAGGCCGAGCATAGGCTCCAGGACGAAGAAGTACGCGAGCACCACGATGCCCAGAATGATGCGGTAGACGCCGAAGCACTTGAAGTCATGACGACGGACGAAACCCATAAGCCACTTGATGGCGATAAGCGAAACCACAAAGGCCACGATGCAGCCCACGCCCAGGATGGCGATCTCGTTGGTGCCGAAGGTGCCACCCTTAACGAAGTACTTGACCAGCTTGAGCGCACTTGCGCCAAACATAACGGGAATAGCCAGGAAGAACGTGAACTTAGACGCCACCGAGCGCGTGCAGCCCAGCAGCAGGCCGCCGATGATGGTAGAGCCGGAACGCGATGTGCCAGGAATCAGCGAGAGCACCTGGAAGCAACCAATACCCAGCGCGGTCTTCCAGCTCAGGTCCTCGAGCGTAGTGATGGAGCCAAAGTCCAGGTTATCGTCATCGTCTGCAGCGGCAGTCGCAGCGGGCGCGGCAAAATGCGCACCAGCGGGTCGTCCGCCCGCCACCACGGCACGCGCGCCAAACGAACCGGCAAGAGCGGCCTGGTCGCGCTTGTTCGCGCGCCAGTTTTCGATCACGATAAACAGCACGCCGTACACAATGAGCGCCAGCGCCACGACGGGAGCATTATAGAAATGCTCCTCCATCCAGTCGTTAAGCGGCAGACCGATCGCCGCGGCGGGAATGCAGCCGAGCACAATCTTGCCCCACAGCACCCAGGTGTCGCGACGGCCCTCCTTGCCCTTGCTGGGAGAAAACGGGTTGAGGTCGTAGAAGAACAGGACGCAGACGGCCAAAATGGCGCCAAGCTGAATCACGACCAGGAACATATTCCAGAACGTCTCGCTCACGTTCATCTTGACGAACTCGTCCACCAAGATCATGTGACCGGTCGACGAAACAGGCAGCCATTCGGTAATGCCCTCGACTAGGCCCATGAAGGCAGATTTTAGAAGCTCAATGATATCCAAAGGGACCCCCTCGTTAGACACCCACCGATAGTTGTTCTGCGGACGGTGCGGGCGATGTCCCATTATCAACCGTTGGCGGCGCGCCTGCGCCTACCCTTACCAAAAAACTCGCCCGTTCACAGAATTGCGAGCGGTCAAACCCAAATCCTTGGGTATAACTGCAACAAGATAAAGTGTCCGGCGGTCACGCATCCGCGCCCGCCCGACGCACGAGCCCCGCGCCCGTGCGATAGACCAAGGAGGAAACCATGAACGAGGGCTATACCAAGGTATTTGTTTCACTCGACGGTACTGAGCAGCAGGATTTTGTGCTCGCACGCGCCATCAAGGTCGCCGCGAACAACGGCGCCAAGCTGATTATCGGCCACGTCATCGATTCCACGGCACTCGAGAGCGCCGGTTCCTATCCGGTCGATCTGGTCAACGGCCTAGAGGAGGCATTTAAGAACTCCATCGCCAAGCAACTCGAAGAGGCCAAGGCCAATCCCGATATTCCCGAGGTCGAGGTTATGATTCGCGCCGGCCGTATTCGCGAGACGCTCAAGGACGAGATGCTCGACGTGGTTAAGCCCGACCTGGTGCTCTGCGGCGCCCGCGGCCTGTCCTCGATCAAGTATGCGCTGCTGGGTTCGATTTCGACGTTCCTGCTGCGCAATACGGACTGCGACATCTTGGTCGTGAAGTAGCAAACGTACGCCTAACGCATCTCGGAGCGCAAGCCCACGTGCCCAAGTCTTCCAAGAGCGGGACCACCATTACGGTGGCCCCGCTTTGCTTTAGGCTGAGAATTGCTCCAGAACCCTCATTCTCTCAACGGAATCCGTCTGAATTTTCAGAGCGACCCGACCCAAATCTCCGGTTGCAGAGGCAAGTTCTGCAAGCTGGGCAGACACCTCTTCAGCCACTTCCGCCGCGATGTTCTTGATCATCTTGAGTGGCAGATGCAAATCTTGAGACATGAATTCGAAATCTTCAGGAGTCACCCCATCGATCACCCGGTGATCCCCAATATCAATCCCAAGATTATGGTCGTATCCCATTATCGTCGTGCAAACAATATCGTATGCAGGGGCCAACCTCTTTTCCCGCCAACTCGGACTATAAAGAAACGAATGGTTCTTGAGATGCGAGTCGCAATTCCCCAACGCATAATCGACCATTACCTGACGAGCGAACATTTGAGTATCAGCAATTACGTTAGACGATTGCTCTCTTATCAATCGGCCGCAAAGAGCCATATAGCAGCTATCGGGACGTGTCTCGTATTTCATATACGAAGGCCAGCCAACCGCTTGGCAAAAATCCTCCTGATGCAGCCTCAGAGGCACATCGAATCCGCTCATCGACGGCGGCTCATTGCTCCAGATTCTGTCATAACGCTCGGAAAAGAACGCACCAGGAATCGTATCCGAAGCTTCTGAACGGGCAATTTCAAGCCCAGCAGCAGACGCTGCCGTCATGCAAATTAATTCGTTGAACGGCAAATCCGGATGTTTAGTTGAAGCAATCTTGACTATGTGAGTCGAGGGGGCAGAGCCGAGCGGCAGCATCCAATCCCCCGACCCGGCCTTTTTTGCATCTTTACCGCGCGGTAAAAACCAACCGGTTTTAGACTGAGCGCCCGCCAACGACAGCCTCGAATCCTGCATATCATTTGCAATCTCAAACACTTCCGCCTTAGAAAGTGCCTCAAAATCCTCGTCTTGCAGAGGACGATAGCCCGGATCGTAGCTCGATTTCTCATCGCCGAGAAACCTCAAGGCACCAACGCACTCATCGCCCAAACGCTCGAGCATCGATAAATAGTCTGACTGGGGGATTTGAAAACGCATCGACAGCTCATGCCGAACCGGGCCCTCGGGAAGCATGCCCGAAAAGAAGGCCGAAAACTCATTGCTGGCATATGGCTCATGTCGCAAGGGAAGAGAAGCTGAGAGTGCGGCAGCATCGTCGCGTTCAAGATATCCCTCATCATATGCAAACGTCTCGTTTACGGGGTCGGCCCTCTCAAATTCTCCGACCAGCTCAAACGTTCCCCGATACTCACGATAAACCTTTAATGCCATGAGCCGTCGCCCCTCTCCCTCAGGATCAAATCGACCCCCAAGCTGTTAGCGATTTGAAGGGTTTGGCGAAGATTGGCACCCGCCTTTCCACGCTCAAGCTCGCTCACAAAGCGCAAACTGCACTGGTTGAAATCAGCCACATCGCGTTGGGTATAACCGAGCTTCTTCCGGCGCTCACGCAAATATGCACCGAGTTCAGCTGGGTCAAAAATCGTTCGCTCATTCCAGTCTTGCATGCTAATCCCCTATGATTATCCCAAACGGGATAATCATAGCACATCATGATGGAATTATCCCGTTTGGGATAATTGTCTTAACGTGAATGACGCTCCGGGACGTTACACCGCGACGACTACTCAAAGTATTGGAATTTGTTGGTCGAGAAGGCAAACGTGACGACGAAGCCTTCGCCGGGCTCGGATGCCGCGGTGACATCGATACCCATCTTGGAGCACAGACGCGCCACCAGGTAGAGGCCAATGCCCGTTGCGCGCTTGGTGGTGCGGCCGTTATCGCCGGTAAAGCCCTTCTCGAACACGCGCGGCAGGTCGGCCGCGCTCACGCCGCAGCCGTTGTCCGCGACGGTGAGCTCGATGCGTTCGCTCGCCAGGCCCTCGTCCAGCAACGCGCCCGAAAACACGATCTTTGCGCCGTCCTCGCGCGCATATTTAATGCTGTTCTGAATGAGCTGGCCCAGAATAAACTCGAGCCACTTCTCGTCGGTAAAGACCTCAAAGTCGAGGTTCTCGCACACCGGGGCCACGTGCGCCGCGATGAGCTCGCGCGCGTTGGCCTTAATCGCGCCCGTCACCAAGGTCTTGAGATCCCAGCGGCGAATCAGGTAGTCGCGCTCCACGACTTCCGAACGCGCGTAGTACAGCGCCTGGTCGATATAGCGCTCCACGCGAGCCAACTCACGGCCCAGGTCATCCACACGAGACAGGTCGTCTTCGCTGCCATCCAGGTTTTCCAAAATTAGATGAGCCGCCGCCAGGGGCAGTTTGGCCTCGTGGACCCAGCTCTCGATATAGTCGCGATAGTCATCGGTCTGACGCCGGCCTTCGGCAACCTCGTCGCAAGCGGCTTTGCCCACCCGGCGCAAGACCTCGTACTCGAGCTCGCCCTCGGCATAGGTCGGGCATTGCACCATCTCCTGCACCCATGCGGGGCTCTCGAGCTCCTCGGCCGCGCGCTCCAGCTGACGCAGAAAACGGCGGCGACGCGCGTACTCGACCACGATGCCGAGCATACCAAAGATAAAGGACACGCCGACCGCCACGACCACGATAGAGACGGGTGCACCGGCAACCGTCAGCACAAAGCAGCTCAGCAGCACACCGCACGTCCACACGGCGACGGGAAGCAGCGCATCTTTAAAGAACTTGCCAAACGACATAGCCGGCCCCTAGACCGAATAGCCTTGGCCGCGATGCGTGGTCAAATACCCCTTGATGCCGATTTTTTCGAGCGTGGTGCGCAGGCGGTTGATGTTGACGGTGAGCGTATTGTCGTCCACGAAGGCGTCGGAGTCCCACAGGTCCTGCATGATGGCCGAGCGCGAAACGATCTTGCCCGCGCGGCTCAGAAGCAGCGAGAGGATACGCAGCTCGTTTTTGGTGAGCTCGGTGCTGGTGCCCGTTTGCGTGTTGGTGACCATTGAGCGGGCGAGGTCGAGCTCCAGCCCCTTGTGGACAAGTGTGCTGCGCTCGCCTGACGCCGCGGTGCGACGCAGCAGTGCGTTGATGCGCGCCACAAGCACACGGGCGCTGTAAGGCTTGGGAACAAAGTCGTCCGCGCCGAGCGTCATGGCCATAACCTCGTCGATCTCGGTCGTGCGCGACGTGAGAACGATGATGGGAACCTCGGATTCGCGGCGAACCTCGTGGCAGATATGCTGGCCGTCCTTGACGGGAAGCGTGAGGTCGAGCAGCACCAGGTCGGGCACGGCGGCGAGAATATCGCGCGAGACATGCTCAAACGATTCGCAGGCCTCGACTTCAAACCCGGCGCGGGCAAGGATGTCGACAAGCTCACGACGAATGGGCTCGTCGTCCTCAACGATATAGATCAGCGCCATTGATTCCGCTCCCCTCTTGGTTGTCTTGTCCCATTATGACCGCAAAGCTGCAGGTACACGCCTCGCGCGGTGCCAGGTGACAGAACTGTTCGCGAGCGGGGGCGTTTTGTCCGCCTCGCACTCGCAGCGGTGGCGGGGACCAAAATGATTCTTTAATCCCCGTCCCAGAAAAATCATTTAGCGGCGGGCGCGGAGCTTTTCGTAGCCGTCGGCGAAGAAGGCGACCGTCGCGGCGTCGGCCTCGGCAGCGTCCGTCTCGGTTGCGGGAACCACGCCGTGCTCGTCGCTCACCAGGAACAGCGCGCCCTTGAGTTGCGCGGGAATGTCTACGCGCGTGACCGGGATGCCCTTGGTCTGGGCGAGCTGCTCGATGAGCGTCGCCGTGCCGCACAGGCACTCGTCCGCCGGCGCCACAAAGGCAAGCTCGCCGTTGTTGACGGCGGCGAGCAACTCGGGCGCCACGCCGGTCTCGTCGGCCTCGGAGCGGGCCTCGGCGGAACGGGCACGCAGCGCCTTGGCCGACGTATCGGCGAGCGGCTCGTACTCCCCCACCGTCATGGCGGCGTTGCCGTTGATGTCGATCACCAGCATGAGTACGCCGTCGTGCGCAGTGTAATCGCCCTCGGCAAGCGACCACTCAACGTGCTGTTTGGCCCAGCTGAGCATGTTATGGGTAAGCGGCTCGCCCTGCACCAGGCGCTCGGACAGTGCGCGAATGTGGCGGTTGAGCATGGGCACCTTTTTATTGGACATGCGCCAACGGCAGATAAGCGCGGGCTTGTCGAGCGTAAACTTCTCGACCGCCTCCTGATTGGCGCAAAAGTCCTCGTACGCACGCTGATCCTCGGCATTGCCAAACAGCTCGGCATCATCAATCTGGGGCATGGTCATACCTTTCGTGTTAGTCATTCCGTCCTCTTATACCAAAAAGACGGCCCTCCAAACGGAGCAGCCGTCTTTTGCAGAGATTATTTTGACGATACGGTCAGGCGACCGATCGGCTTAATGGGATAGAACAACATCCCATTAAGGGTTTTCCAAGTGCCCGAGATTGCCCCGAAAGAGGAGCGCCGCGTACTAAATGTACGCAAGCGACGGTTTGAGGGGCAAGGTCGGGTGCTTGGGAAAGCCTCTAGTGCCTAAAATGCCTGGCCCCTGTGAAGACCATCGCAATACCATGCTCGTTGCAGGCCTGGATGCTTTCGTCGTCGCGCTTGGAGCCGCCGGGCTGGATGATGCAGGTCACGCCGTGTGCAGCAAGCACGTCGACGTTGTCGCGGAACGGGAAGAACGCGTCGCTTGCACAGGCAAAGCCGCCCTTCTCCACGCCCTCGCGCTCGCAGAAGTCCTCGGCGCGCTCGCAGGCAAGTAGCGCAGAGTCAACGCGGTTAGGCTGACCCGGGCCCATGCCAATGCCGGCCTTACCCTTGGAGACCAGGATGGCGTTGGACTTAACGCCCTTGCAGACCTTCCAGGCAAACTCGAGCTCGGCCATCTCGGCGTCGGTGGGCTTGCGGTCGGTGGGGAACGTAAAGGTCGCGGGATCCTCGGTCACGTGGTCGACCTCCTGCACCAGCATGCCGCCGTCGACGGAGCGCAGCTCCACCTGAGCGCCGTGGTCCACGCCGCCGGTCGCCAACACGCGCAGGTTGGGGCGCTTGGCCATGCGCTCGAGCGCCTCGGCGGTGTAGCTCGGGGCGATGATGACCTCGACGAACTGCTTGTTCTGATCGGCAAAGTGCTCAACCAGATCAAAGGGAACCTCGCGGTTGCAGGCGATGATGCCGCCGAAGGCGCTCTTGGGATCGCAGGCAAAAGCGCGGTCGTAGGCAGCCGTGATGTCCTCGGCAACGGCGGAACCGCAGGGGTTCTGGTGCTTGAGGATTACGCAGGCCGGCTCGTCGAACTCGCGGACCAGGTTCCAGGCGGCGTCGGCATCCAGATAGTTGTTGTAGCTGAGCGGCTTGCCCTGGATCTGCTTGGAGCCCACGAGCGGGAACTGCGAGCTCGCGGTGTTCTCGCAGCCCTCGGCAAAGCGATAGACTGTGGCTTTCTGCTGCGGGTTCTCGCCATAGCGCAGGTCGTCGACCTTCTCCAGCGAAATCTCGAGCTTGGCAGAGGTGTCCGCCACGTCGCTTGCCTGGGCGGCGAGCCAGCGGGAGATGGCCGTGTCGTAGGCGGCGGTGGTCTGGTAGACCTTCACCTGCAGGCGACGACGGGTGGAAAGCGTGGTGCAGCCACCGGTCTCGTGCATCTCGGCCAGGACGGCATCATAGTCGGCCGGATCGGAAATGACGGTAACGCTCGTGGCGTTCTTGGCGGCAGAGCGCAGCATGGAGGGGCCACCGATGTCGATGTGCTCGATGGCGTCCGCGAAGGTGACCTCGGGGTTGGCGACGGTCTTCTCGAACTCGTACAGGTTGACGACGACCAGGTCGATCAGCTTAATGCCGTGCTGAGCCGCCTCCTGCATGTGCTGCTCGGAATCGCGGCGGGCCAGCAGCGCGCCATGAACCTTGGGGTGCAGGGTCTTAACGCGGCCGTCCATCATCTCGGGATAGCCCGTGAACTCCTCGATGGGGGTTACGGGAACGCCCGCGTCCTCGATGGCACGAGCCGTGCCGCCCGTAGAGATGATCTCGACGCCAAAGTCGTCAACCAGCGTCCGTGCGAAATCGACGACGCCCGTCTTATCGGTAACCGAGATCAACGCGCGTGCGATCTTCACATCAGATCCCATGCAGTCCTCCTGTCTGGTACGCCGCCGTGCTCTGTGAGTCGGTGATACGT
>DBFZVF010000172.1:0-7408 GCA_048519165.1 Collinsella sp. | reverse complement strand
GGCGCGGTCGCCGGCTCGGGTGCAGGCGCGGGCGCGACATCTGGAGCGCTGTAACCCGAAGGAGCGGATTTCTTCTCGAAAGGCAATACAAAAGTCAGGACGTCGTCCTTGCCCTCGTCGGCCCACTCGCTTGCATAACGTGCAACCCAATAGCCAACGGCACGGTACTTGAGCATCTTGCCAAAGACCGTAAGAAATACGGTGACAAAAGCGACCAGAACCAGGAACAGTACGAGTGTGATGCCACCCCCGGCAATAATCGCCTCAATACCCGTAGGATGATAGTAGTAGCTATACATACCGACAGAGGCAACGGCGCCAAAGACGACCGTCAAGATCCATGTGACAACGTTGGCGACCAGGCCCGTCAAAAACTCGGGAAGCCACGAAGCGCAGAACAGCTTGGTCTTATTGTTCTTAAAGGCTGCCCAAACTTTATCGAGCGAAAACGCGCTCTCGACGCGACCGGTCACCGCAAAGTGCATCACGGCAATGTCGGCGAACATCTTAAAGAAGACCCCCAGGACCGCCGTGGCAATCATAGCCAGGACAAGCAGGCCAAGCGAGCCAAACAGCGCAGCCTCGAGCGCATAAGAGCCGTAATAAGAATACGAGCCCGCGGCGCCAATTACCACGCCCTCCACCAGCGAAAGCACTACACCGATAATGGGAATGGCAGCGATAACCTCGAGCACGACCGAAATAACGCTCGAAAAGATTCCGAGACCAAACGACGTGGAACGCATCAACGGACGACCCATGCCGTCATCGATCTTAAGCGACAGGTCGCGACCCCACTCGATGCCAAAGCCCGAACCGCACACGCTCGCCACGTAGGCAGCCAAAAAGCCGATGGCAGCCGCAATACCGCCGATAACGGGGATGAACAGCACGAGTACCGACACGACACAGATAAGCGCCGGCAAAAAGGCAATCTGGCACACGCGCTGCAGCACGCCCGGAGTCTTGGTCATATCCTCAAACGCCTGAGCCGTGCAGCCCTTGGACGCGTTCGCGACAGGTTGAGGAACAAACTGCTGAGGCTGAGGCTGACCCTGAGGGGTGGAAGCTGCAGCACCGGCATTGGGGGCACCACACACGCCGCAGAACTTGTCGTTATCGCCCATGGGGGCGCCACACTGCGAACAGAACATCGAAATCATCCCTTCGTATCTAGAGCGAATCACCTGGATCGCAAACGATGTCTTTGGCATCATTATCACCCAATGTGAGGACAAATACTCTTAGATGACGTATTTGCAACGCGCGAGGCGCTTTTCGATTGTTTGACGAGTGTGTCCGCGCTAGTTCGTGCCGCGGAAACCCTTGCCGACGATCTCGGAGCTGTCGACGATCGTGATAAAGGCACCAGGATCGACCTCGCGCGCATAACGGCGCAGCTGCACGGCCTCGCGACGGCTCAGCACGCTCATAATCACCGTCACGCACTTGCCCGAGAAGGCACCGTAACCGCGGCTGATGGTCGCCGTGCGGTTGAGATGCTTGACGATAAACTCCTCGACCTTAAGGGGCTCGGAACAAATGACTGTGCAGACCTTACGAAGGTGAATGCTCTCGATGGCCTTGTCGACCACAAGCGTCTTGGCAAACAGGCCGAGCACGCAATACAGACCGACACGCGGGCCATACAAAAAGGCCGCGATGGTCACGATGCCGATATCGACCAGTAGCAGGGCGCGGCCAATCTCGAGCGTGGTGCGGCGTTTGAGGATCATAGCGAGAATGTCCGTGCCACCCGTCGAGGCGCCGATGTCAAAGACGATGGCACAGCCGAGCGCCGGCAAGATGACGGCAAAGCACAGGTCGAGCCACATATCGCCCGTCATCGAGACATCGGTCGGAATAAAAAGCTCAAAAAGCGAAACATAGGCGGACAGCGCAAACGAGGCGAAGACACTCCAAAGAATCGCCTTGCGCTCCAAAAAGATAAAGCCCAAAACGACGAGAACCGCGTTGATAATCCACATAAAGACGCCGACGGGCAGGGTCGGGAACAGCGTGGACAGAATGACCGACACGCCCGAGGTGCCGCCAAAAGCAAAGTGATTAGGGGTTTTAAACGCAACGATGGCAAAGGCCGTAAGAATCAGGCCCAGATTGAGCTCGGCAAAAAAGCGCGGGAAACCCGGCTCCTGGCTGCGTTTTTGGCCGGCACGCTCGCCGCGCTCGATATCGGTGCGATCAACCACGCGCTCCATCGGCACTACGGGAGGACGATGCACCTCTTCGGCAGCACGCGATGCCGCCTCTGCCGCGGCGGCCTCAATCGCCCATGCCTTGCTTTCTGTTTCGTGCTCGTCAGCCATTACGGCAACCCCTCGTTAACAATTTGGAAACAATGCGCCCATTAGGGTAACGCGGAACGCGACGATTGCAACCCCTAGTTAGACGAGCGGTATGCCTACATCGGGGGGCATACAAATAACGGCCGGCCACGCTTTTGCTTGCGCGGTCGGCCGTTTAACGTTTTCGCAGATAAAACCTGCCAAAACAAACCTGTCCCTTTTTGGAAGGTTATTCGTGCTGGCTGGTGCGGTGCTCGTACTCCTCGGGGGTGATGACGTCCTCGATACGCAGGTTGACGCCCGCCACCTCAAGGCCGGTCATCGCGGCAAGGCGCTCGGTGACACGTGCCTTGACATCGTCGAAGATCGCGGGCGCATAGGCACCGTACTCGATAATGACGGAGATGTTGACGACCACGCGATTGTCATCGGTGACCTCGACCGTCACGCCCTTGGTCAGATTCTCGGCACCAAACTGCTCCTGCACAAAGTGCATAAGGTTACCCTTCATGCCCAGAACGTGCGGAACCTCGCGGGTGGCCATGGCAACGATCTTCTCGATCACACCGTTGGAATAGGTCAGCGAGTCCTCGGACTCGTCCGCCTCTTCGTCGTCCTCATCCTCATCGGACTCGACCTCGACAAGAGCCTCGTCCTCGAGCGTCACATCCTCGGCTTCGGCGACGACCGCCTCGTTCTCCTCGAGCTCGGTATCGGCTACATCGACCTTCGTATTAAAAGCCATGGTTCCTCCTTATGCCCGCCGCGGATGCGACAGTCGAATACGTATTAGCGGCCGCTAAACAGACGGCCGAAGAAGTTGACGATACCGTTCTCGCCGTCGCGAATCTGGCCGATCACGGCGCCGATCAGCACAAAGAATGCGATGACGAGCGTGTCCCACAGGCCGAGCGTGAGCACCAACACGGCGAGGATAAAGCCAGCGACGGCGCCGAGCGTGGTGTTGGGATGACGCACAGCATAGCTCCAGATGGCAGCGCCCGTACCCTTGATGAGACCCATAGCCTCGTCAAAATCCGCGGCTGCCGCGTCTTGCAACTCGGTTGCCTCTGCTTTGGAATCAACAGGTTCGCTCGCCGGCGTGGCGCTCTGGTCAATCGTCAGGCGCGGCGTACGAGCGGTCTTATCTTGATTGGTATCACTCACCGGAAACCTCCACGGTCTGGACGGTAGTCTTGGACGGCAAAAAACGGACGCGCGTGGTCGTACCCGGCGTGCCGAGCATGGTGTCGCAAGCTTCTTCGATGCGCTGCTGCATCGCGGTAGCCAGAGATGCCACGTCCTTATCGTCAAGCGCGATAGCCTCGACCTTAAATCGGACGTGCGAATCGTCGGGGCCTTGGACGCGGGCCTCGACATGCTCGACCATCACGCGGTCGTCGCGCTCGGCAGCAGCCCTGGCACACGAAGAAAGCGCCGCGAGCGTGACCTCGATATTGCGCTCCCCCGCCGGATGCACGCAGGACGGCTCGCGACGAGCAAACATCAGGCGGAAAAAGCTTACCAGTACGCCAATCGCCACAACTCCGCCGCATGCCGTCACGACAATGCGCGGCATGGGGTCGCGCATCAGCAGCATAAAGCGATACGTATACGGCCCCCAAAACTGGCAGACAAGCGTACCCAGCGCCACGATGGTGGCGGCAAGATACACGATCGCTAGGGCTCGTTTGAGTACGCGCACGCGGCGCTCCCTTCAAATCTCGGCTCTCGAAATGCAAAACGGTTCGCATCATTATAAAAGAGCCGGGTCCGGTGCTCTACGCACGCGGATCCGGCTCATCTATTCCACGAGGCTTGCATGCTCGCTTCATTATGCCCAGATATGCACGGCTTAACCCGTGCGGGCGCTACTCCTCCTCGAGGGCAGCGATGACCTCGTCGGTCATGTCCATGGTGCTATAAACATCCTGGACGTCGTCGAGCTCCTCAAGACGGTCGATGAGGCGCTGGACCTTCTTGGCGTCGGCGCCGGAGACCTCGGTCGGGGTGGTCGGGACCATGGTGGTCTCGGAGCCCTTGACCTGGACGCCCTGCTCCTCGAGCGCCTTGGAGACAGCCATGACCTCGTTGGCAGTAGTCCAGACGATCCACTCCTCGCCGGCGTCCTCGTAGTCCTCGCCACCGGCCTCGGCGATGGCCATCATGAACTCATCCTCGTCACCGGCAGCACCGTTGGCGATCATGGTCTCCTTCTTGGCGTTCTCGTCCAGGATCTCCTTGGCGACGACGATCTGGCCCTTGCGCTCAAACTGGAAGGCGACGGAGCCGGAGGTGCCCAGGTTGCCGCCAGCGTGGGAGAAGGCGGAACGGACATCGGCGGCGGTGCGGTTGCGGTTGTCGGTCAGGCAGTCGACGTAGACGGCGACACCGGCGGGACCGTAGCCCTCGTACACGATGTTCTCGTAGACGGCGGCATCGGCACCCGAACCAAAAGCCTTGTCGATAGCGGACTTGATCTTGTCCTTAGGCATGGACTGAGCCTTGGCCTTGGCAACGGCAGCGGCGAGGCTGGCGTTGTTCTCGGGCAGCGGGTCACCGCCGAGACGGGCAGCAACGGTGATGTTGCGGCTGAGCTTGGAGAAGAGGGCGGAACGCTTGGCGTCCTGCGCGCCCTTACGATGCTTGGTTGTGGCCCACTTAGAGTGTCCGGACATACGTGTCTCCTATCGGTTTCGACCTAAAGCCCAGCGCAGATGCTCGGGCAATATAAACAAACGTCGTTATGATATACCTACTGGCCTGCGAGATAAACCCCAAAATGAAGGCGTCGTGATGATGGCCCCCTTGGTGCAAAGAAACCTGACCCCAATGCACCAAGTTAGGACCAGAGGAAGTCGCTGCGGGTGACGGTGGCGCCGATGGCGAAGGGCATGCAGGCGATGACCGGATACAGGTAGCGCATGTAAGTCGAGCCGTTGCACGGGCCAATCAGGCACACGGCAAGCACGCCCAACAGCGGCACCCAGATCGCCAGCGCACGCCATGAATGACGACGCAGCAGGTAGACCACCACGGCGATCATGATCCACACATAGGTGGCCGAGCTCATGGTGAGCGAAATAAACGGGATGCGCTGCACCGCCACACGGTACAGATTGATCAGGTGGTCGCACCAGCGCACCACGTTGCTGTCAACCGGATGGAAGTCGAAGTACTTGAGGTTGTCGGGACGCGCCATGATCTCGGCACTACGCGCCGTGCTGTAGACCCAGGCATCGCGCGCGCTCGGATAAAAATAACCATAGTAGTTATTGATAAGCGCCGAAATATAGCACTCGGGATCCTTCTTAAACATCTGGGCCCATACCGCAAAATAGGCATCGATGTCCTCCTGCGAGGCGTACTCGTTAAAGCAGTTCTTGACGGCATCGGACTTGTCGGGGTTGTAGCGGCGGCCCAGGTTCTCGTACTTGAGCACCCGATCGATCGCAGCGCGCTCCTCATCGGTTACCAAACCGTCGCAGGGCGCCTCCACGATGGTGCCGTCCTCCTTAACCGTAGGGTTGACGCCCGAGTTGAGGCCGTCGTGCTTTTGGACGAAACGAGCCGTCTGCTGGAACGGAATCGAGAGGATTTCGCGCTTGGAACCGGGCGTAATGTCGTGCGCCGGCATAAAGACCTTGGTGAAGTACATATTAGAGGCAAGGCAGAGCGCGAGCACCGCGAGAACGCCAACCCAGCGAAAACGCGGGATGGCGCCCGAAGGCGCAGCACCAGTCTGCTTGGCTGCACGACGAGCCACATGCACGTCCCATACGCAAAACGCCGCCGCGATTACGCATGCCGCCAGGGGAAACATCAGGCCGCCGTTGCGCAGAAACGTGGAACCCATGGCGCCCAGAGCGAGCAGCAGCCAGTCGTGGCGCGCAAAGAGCACGGGGGCTTTCTCGCCCGCTCGCTCGGCATTGGCATCACGACGGGGCAAGCCACATGCCACGAGCTTGACGGTCTGTACCAGCAGCACCAAAAACGCGTCGGCAAAGAGCACGTCTTTGGTGAGCAACGCCGCGTAGTTAGAGAACATCGGCATAAACGCAAAGAACAGCAGGAGCGCACCGCGAACCGGCAGGCTCACGCCCAATTTGCGCAGCGACGAAATGGAATAGGCCATGCAGGCAGCCGTGATGACAAATTGAGCGCAGGTGTAGATGGCAAGACCCGCGTTAGCGCTGTTGAACAGCGAAAGCCCCAGCTGAACGCACGAGCCGATAATGGCCGTGTGCACTACGGGATGATGCCCGTTGAGCAGCACGTTGGGGTTGAGTAGGCGCAGGTAGTCGCTCGTGCCGTTGGGATAGTTAAACCACTGGCGAATCTGCGCGCCCGTATCTCCCATAAAAAGGCCAGGCAGCGAAGCAACGAGCGTGGGCGCCCAGGCGATCATAAGCACCAGGAAGGGCCCGGCAAAGGGATGGACCGAGAGCACGGCGTGAGTCACACGCCATACGCGGCCAAAGTGCGCTTCGGAAAACGGGATGCGCCGAGAGCTCAGCCAATCTAGACACTCAAAGGCAAGGTAGAAGGCAACGATCGCCAGGAGCATCCAGCCCGCGCCGCCAATCCAGGCGCAGATGATGCGAGCTTTGTCGCCAAGGACAATCTCGGCCGAGTCGGTGAGGTCGTAGCTGCGGCCGAACACCATGCAGATGGCGAAGAACAGCGACGGCAAAATGATCGATGGACGCCAGGTGTCGCCACGGCCAAAGAACACGTAGCGAAACGGCAAGGTGAGCAGGCAGGCAAGTGCAAGCAGCATGACCGCGTCGGTATGGCCGGCAAACGAAAGGAGCACCTCGTAGCACACGTACAGCATGCCCGAGGCTTTGGGGTCAATCGCCAAGACTGCGTTGCTCGACACCGGGGCAGGATCGATGGAAAACGCCGTGGTCGCCAACAGCGCGAGCAAAAATGCGATGAGCGTCTGCTTGGCGGGGTAGCGCTTAAACCAGACGATGCGGGCAGCGTCGCGCGCAGCCGTTGTGGAGAGGTCGGAATCCTTCACAGTCCGAAAGCCTTTCTAGAAACCTGCCAAAAAGGGACAGGTTTATTTTGGCAGGTTTCTAGAAAGGCTTTCGGAC
>DBFZVF010000171.1:0-5933 GCA_048519165.1 Collinsella sp. | reverse complement strand
GGCCGGGGTGTAACCTCCGTGCTCAAACATTCTCGCTTCGCTGCGAAACTGCGCGCGGAAGTTACACCCCGGCCCGCCTGGGAGACCTCCTGCGCGCAATCAACCCGTCATTAAAACAGAATAAAAGTTGGTGAGGCCCTGGCCGTTTGGCCAGGGCCTCGTTTTGTAAGGATGAACTAGTTGAGGAGTTGGGCCATGGCGTTGACGAATTTTTGTACTTGGAGGGTAGGCTCGAGCGGGTAGTGCAGAAAGACCGGCACCTCTCGCCCGCAGAGGAACGGCACGCCCACAAAGACCGGGTGCACGCCCGACCATGCGCCGCAGGTGAGCACCGCGTCGCCCTTTTCCTCTGCCTCGTTAAAGAGCGCAAAGTCAAAGCTATCCACATCGATCACGTCCACGCCGCCGTCGGCCAAAAGGTCGATACGCAGGCTGTCCATGGCGTCGTTGCCGTGGCGGAGCACGCGCAGGCGCATGCCCTCCAGGTCGGCAACCGTGATGCGCGTCTTACGCGCCAGCGGGCTCATGCGCGGCACGTCGATATAAAACGGCACGTTGACAATGCGGAGCTTTTGGCAGGCATCGCCCCAGCGTGGGGTCGAAAAACTCGACTGCACCACATCGACCTCGCGGCCCAAGCTGCGCATAACGGTCTCGCGCGCGTCGTAGAGGTCGCTTACCGGCACGATCTCAAATCGCAGCGACGGTTCCAAATCGTGGATGCCCGACCACATCGACAGCGTTTGGCGCCCCGGGCACATCATCGACACGCCCAGGCGCACGGCGCCGCCATCGCCCGCCGCGCGTCGGGCACGGCGCAACGCGTCCTCGGACTGCCGCATGATCGAGCGCGCATCGTCCACCAGCAGAGCACCCGCCGGCGTCACCTTGACGCCCGAGTGCGAGCGTTCGAACAGCGTGATGCCGAACTCGGTCTCGAAGCCCGACACCTGCTTGACGAGCGCCGGAGTCGACACGCGCAATTTTGCCGCCGCACGCGAAAAGCTTCCCAGCTCCGCGGCGGCCGATATGGCCTCTAGTCGTCGATCGTACACGTCAATCTCCCGTTTTCGCGCCCGTGGCCACATGGTGCCACAGGGGGTTGTTTTCGCAGGTCACGCGCTCAATTGAGCATAAACTGCATCGCACAGTGTAAACCTACGGTTAACGCCATTCTAACAAATATGCAATTCACCTGCGCAAATGCAAAGCATACGATAACCTGCGAAAACCACGTGGGTCGATTAATGGGAACGGCCCATCGGGAGGCACAAGAAGGGAAGTTCCTATGAGCAATTGGCTTAAGCTCGAGGGCGATGTTTGCGCCGTGACTGGCGCGCTCGGCGGTATGGGCGCCGAGATCTGCCGCGAGTTCGCCCGCAATGGCGCCAACGTCGTCCTGCTCGACCTGGACGAGGAGAAGGTCAAGACCGCTGCCGCCGACCTCGCTGCCGAGTTTGGCATCCACGCCGAGGGTTACAAGATGAACGCCACCGACGAGGCCGAGGTTCAGGCTGCCGTCGACGCCACCATCGCCAACTTCGGCCGCGTCGACGTTCTCGTCAACACCGCCGGCATCCTGCGCTTCGCCGCTATGGAGGACCTGCCGCTGAGTGACTGGGAGCAGGTGCTCAACGTCAATCTCACCGGCTACTTCATCACCTCGCAGCGCTTTGGTCGCGAGATGATCAAGGCCGGCCAGGGTCGCCTGGTGCACATCTCGACCGTCGCCAGCCACTCCCCCGAGACGTTCTCGGGCGTGTACAGCTCCACCAAGGCCGGCGTCAACATGATGTCCAAGATGCTCGCCGCCGAGTGGGGCCCCTACGGCGTCCGCTCCAACTGCGTCGAGCCCTGCTTCGTTAAGACCCCGATGTCGGCCAACTTCTACGCCGACCCCGAGGTCGAGAAGAGCCGCAGCCGCCTGATCGCCACGCGCCGCATCGGCGAGGTCAGCGATATCGCCAACGCCGTCATGTTCCTGGCATCCAAGCGCTCGGACTTTACCACCGGCGACGCCATCAAGGTCGACGGCGGCTTCTCCAACATGATGGGCGACCTTACCGCCAAGCCCGGCGGCCGTCGCGTCTATGCCGACAACTACCTTAAGAACAAGGGTGTCGAACTCTGGTCCGATGAGTCCGGCGTTGCCAAGCCGACTGACCAGTAAACCAACCTGACAGGGAGGACCCGCGGACACGCCCGTTCCTCCCCCGTATCGATTAGAAAGAGTCCAATGGCTTCCACCAACTCCAACAAGGGTCGCGCCGTCGTGCTTTCCGCCGCGTGCGTCACCATGTTCTTCATCAGCTCCATTGCGCTGTATTCCGTCGTGAGCAAGAACCTGCTCGCCGTCTACCCCGAGTGGTCCAGCGCTCTTACCTGGGCCTTCCCGGTCTTTCAGACCATCATGGCCGTGACGGGCATCTTCGCCGGCCGCATCTCCGACAAGATCGGCCCGCGCAACGTCGTGATCGCCGCCGCCGTGTGCTACGGCGTGGGCTGGTTCATGTCCGGCACCGTCACCGAGCCGTGGCAGTTCTACCTGTGGTTCTCGCTCGTCGCCGCCGTTGGCAACGGCCTGGGCTACAACCCGGCGCTCACCACGGGTCAGAAGTGGTTCATCGACAAGAAGGGTCTCGCCTCCGGCATTACGCTCGCCGCTTCGACCGCCGGCCCCGCCGTGCTGTCCCCGGTGCTCGCCTCGCTGCTCATCCCGAGCCTGGGCATCTTCGGCGCCCTTAAGGCGCTCGGCGTCATCTTCTTTGTGACGATCGCCGCTTCCGCCCTGTTCCTGAAGGCCCCCGAGGCCGGTTGGCTGCCCGAGGGCTTCGAGGCCCCCAAGGGCGGCGCGCACGCCGGCACCTTCGGTGACCTCACCCCGGGCGAGATGGTCAAGACCCCGCGCTTCTGGGTCCTCATCGTCACCTTCGCCTTTGCCGCCACCGCGGGCACCCTGCTCGTGGGCAAGGTTGCCTCCATCGCCGCCGTCCAGCTCTTCGCCGACCCCACGAGCGCCGCTGCCGTCGCCCTCGGCGGCGTGGTGGTCTCCGTCAACACCTGCGCCAACCTGGTTGGCCGTCTGTCCTTTGGCCAGATCATCGACAAGCTCGGCGCCTATAAGTCGCTGCTCATCAGCCTTGTCGTCACCATCGTCGCCCTCGTTATCATGTCGATGAGCTTTACGCAGAGCATGTTCTTCGTGGCGCTCGCCCTGCTCGGCTTTAGCTTTGGCGCTCTGCTCGTCATCTACCCGCCGCTCACCGGTGGCGCCTTTGGCACCAGCAACATCGGCGTCAACTACGGCATCATGTTTTTGGGCTACGCCGCTTCCACCTGGATCAGCCAGCCCATCACCGCTGTGCTGTATCACGCCGAGGCCGGCAGCGCCGCCTACCAGCAGTCCTTCTACGGCGCCATTGTGATCGCCGCCATCGCCGTCGTGCTCACCGTCTACATGATGGTCTCCGACAGCAAGAAGAAGTCCGCCTAGTTTTACCGATGCGACAAAGGGACAGCCCCTTTGTCGCATTCCACCGGTCACCAGTATTAAGGAGTCGAAATGTCTGAGCTCAACCCCGTCCGCATTGCCGTTATCGGCGCCGGCGCCATGGGCCGCAACCACATCCGCTTTGTCACCGAGGAGCCCGAGGCCGAGCTCGTCGCCATCGCTGACGCCTTTGAGGGCGCCCGCGCCACGGCCGAGGCCGCCGGCGTGCCGTTTTATACCGATCCCGCCCAGATGATGGACGAGGTCAAGCCCGAGGCCGTCATTATCGCCACCCCCAACGACCTGCATCTGGGCGTTGCCCGCGAGGCCATCAAGCGCAGCATCGTGCCACTGGTCGAAAAGCCGATCTCCAACGACCTCGAGGATGCTCAGGCCTTCGCCGCCGAGGCCGAGACCGCCGGCGTGCCCGTGCTCGTGGGCCAGCACCGTCGCCACAACCCCTTCGTCAACAAGGCCAAGGAGATCATCGAGTCCGGCGAACTGGGCAAGCTCACCGTGTCGAGCTTCCACTACATGATCTATAAGAATGACGAGTACTTTGATGTCGAGTGGCGCCGCAAGAAGGGTGCCGGCCCGATCCTGGTCAACCTGGTGCACGACGTCGACCTGCTCCGCTATCTGCTGGGCGAGCCCGTTGCCGTCCAGGGTATGCAGTCCAGCGCCGCCCGCGGTTTTGAGACCGAGGACTCCGCTGTGGTCAACGTCCGTTTTGCCGATGGCGCGCTCGCAAGCATGACCATCTCCGACGCCACCGCCAGCCCCTGGAACTGGGAGGCAACCGCTCGCGAGGATCCGCAGTACCGCCCCTTCGACGCCGACGCCTACTTTATCGGCGGAACCTTGGGCGCCCTGTCGCTGCCCCGCCTGCACCAGTTCTCCTACGACGGCGCCTCCAACTGGCACAAGCCGCTGCAGATGGAGATTCCGGCCGTCGACCCGGCACTGCCGCACAAGATGCAGCTCAAGCACTTTGTGAAGGTCGTCCGCCGCGAGGTCGAGCCCGTCGTGACCCCCGCCGACAACGTTAAGACGCTCACGCTGCTTAACGCCATCAAGGAGGCCGCCGAGACCGGCCAGCTCGTCGAGCTGTAATGCCTTAAGAGCGGCCGCGGCAGAAGCCCCATGCCGAGCCCCTCGGTCCGCCACCAATAAGCCCCTCTTCTTTGCCCCGCGAGCAGCCTCATGCCCGCGGGGCTTTTTGCTACTTCGCTGACGATTTTTCTGAGACGGGGGCTATTTTGCACCTCGGCTTGATTCGTTCGCCACGAAACGCACCTATCTACTACGTTTAACCGATCGCCCTCAACCATGCCAAATTTCGCGAAATAAAAACTGCAGGTAGACGGCTTGCCGATTTTCGGTAAAACCAGGCATGGTCGACCCATACGGTTCAAACGTAGTAGATAGGTCATTTTCGTGGCGCGGCCCCAAAACAGTCTTTTGGGACGGGTGGTATCCTTGGTAGCTCTGTGCTGCAAACGCACCTCAAACGCAAGGAGTCCCATGAATCTTATCGCCCAGCTCGCCCACGAGCTCAACCTTAAGGCTGACAACATCGAGGCGGCCGTCAAGCTCATCGACGAGGGCAACACCATCCCCTTTATCTCGCGCTACCGCAAGGAAGCCACGGGCGGCATGGACGACGTCGCCCTGCGCGCACTCGACGAGCGCCTGTCCTACCTGCGCAATCTTGAACAGCGCAAAGAGGACGTCATTCTGCTCATCGACGCCCAGGGCAAACTCACGCCCGAGCTCGAGCAGCAGATTCGCGAGGCCACGCAGCTCCAGCGTATCGAGGACCTCTACAAGCCCTACCGCAAAAAGCGCATGACCCGCGCGCAGAAGGCCCGCGAGGCAGGCCTGGAGCCGCTTGCCAACATGATCATCATGCAGGCTTCCGCCAAGGGCAGCGCACTCGACGCCGCCGCGGCATACGTCAACGAGGAAGCCGGCTTCGACACGCCCGAGAAGGCGCTCGCCGGCGCCGCCGACATCGTTGCCGAGACGGTGGCCGAAGACCCTGAGAACGTCACCGACCTGCGCGCCTTTACGCAAAACACCGCCGATATCGTCGTCGAGGCCACCGACCCCGCCGAGAAGACCCCCTACGAGCCGTACTACAGCTATGACGAACCGCTGCGCCGTATACCCAACCACCGCGTGCTGGCTATCGACCGCGGTGAACGCGAGGGCAAGCTCCGCGTGCGCGTAAACGTCGACGGCGCTGCCGCCACGGCACGCCTCGGCAGCCGTTGGCCCCGCCGTCAGGGCGTGTTTGCTCCCATCTTCGATGCCGCCATCGCCGACGGCTACAAGCGCCTCATGGCCCCCTCGCTGGAGCGCGAGGCCCGCGCCAAACTCACCGTTCGCGCCCAGACCGAGGCCATCAACGTCTTTGCCAAGAATCTCGAGGGTCTGCTCT
>DBFZVF010000170.1:0-5916 GCA_048519165.1 Collinsella sp. | reverse complement strand
GGTTCCTGTACATGAGCGTGCCTATGCTGGTTGCGCTGCTGTGCACCCTGTTCCTGGGCCTTTTCCTCTTTAAGCCCAGCAAGGAGCTCGTCTACGATCGCGAGCAGATCGTGGCCAAGCAGGCCGCGCTCGGCAAGCTCTCCGTCAAGGAGATCCGCACCATCGTGTGGCTTGTCATCGCCATCGCGCTGTGGCTCACCGTCTCGGGCGACTATATCGGCTGGGTCACCCTGGCCATTGGCGTTGCTCTCGCCATGCCCATCATCGGCGAAGTCCTCACTCCCGCCAGCTGGAACGCTGTCGACATCAAGTCCCTCATGTTCCTGACGGCCGCCATGGCCGTGGGCTCCGTGGGCGGTGCCACCGGCATGAACGCCTGGATCGCCGACGTCGTGCTCCCCAGCTCCGTGCCTGAGAATATCTTCCTGTTCGCCCTGCTCGTCGCCGCGCTTTCCATGATCATCCACATGTTCATGGGCTCGGTCATGGCCGTGCTCGGCGTGTGCGTGCCGGCATTTATCAGCTTTGCCGCCGGCTCCAGCGTGAGCCCACTCGCCGTGGCGCTCATCGTCTTCACGTCCATCAACATCCACTACATCCTGCCGTTCCATAACCTGCCGATCCTTATCGGCGAAGGCAAGGACGCCGGCGGCTACACCTCCAAAGAGGCTATGCGCATGGGCATCCCCCTCACCGCGGTCGTCTTTGTCGTCGTGCTGGTCGAGGCCGCCTGGTTCCACCTCTTTGGCCTGATGTAAGCGGTCGAGCGCCCCGGCTGTAAGCAGCCAAGCGCTTGAACTTCGAGTGGTCGAGCGCTCCATTTGTGAGCGCCGCGGCCCCATTACGTTACCCCGTCCGGCGGCACCCCGTCGCCGGACACTCTCCCGAAAGGAGTACGCCATGTCCACTACCGATGCTTCCCAGATCCACGACCTGCGTTCCGCGCTCGACTTTTTGCGTGAGATGCCGGGCCAGCTGCTCGAGACCGACACCCAGGTCGATCCCGATGCCGAGGTCTCGGGCGTCTACCGTCACGTCGGTGCTGGCGGCACCGTCATGCGCCCGACCAAAGAGGGTCCGGCGATGGTCTTCAACAACGTCAAGGGCTTTGACGACGCCAAGGTCTGCATCGGTATGCTTGCCAGCCGCAAGCGCGTTGCCGCCCTGCTCGACCTGGACGAGGAGCACCTGGGCCTCGAGATCGGCAAGCGCTTCGAGAACCTGATCGCCCCCGAGCAGATCACCGAGGGCAAGCACGTCGACTGCCAGGAGGTCGTGTACAAGGCGACCGACGAGGGCTTTGACCTGCGCAAGATCGTTCCCGCTCCCACCAACACGCCCGTTGACGGCGGCCCCTACATCACCATGGGCCTCGCCTATGGCACGAGCCCCGATGGCACCCAGTCCGACGTAACCATCCACCGCTTCTCCTGCGTCGACAAGGACAAGCTCGCCATGTGGATCACCCCGGGCAGCCGTCACCTGGGTGCGTTCTTTGACGAGTACTGCCAGCGCGGCGAGGATATGCCCATCTCCATCTCCATCGGCCTGGACCCCGCCGTGTACATGTGCTGCGGCTTCGAGGCTCCCACCACGCCGCTCGGCTTCAACGAGCTGCAGATCGCCGGCGCCCTGCGCGGCCGCGCCGTCGAGCTTGCCGACTGCGTCACCGTTCCGCAGAAGTGCATTGCCAATGCCGAGTACGTGCTCGAGGGCTACCTCATGCACGACGAGACCATCAACGAGGATGTCAACGGCCACGGCTACGCCATGCCCGAGTTCCCCGGCTACACCGGTGGCGCCAAGGTCTGCCCGGTGATCAAGATCACCGCCGTCACCACGCGCGTCAACCCCATTATGGAGAGCTGCATCGGCCCTTCGCACGAGCACGTGTCCATGGCCGGTATCCCCACCGAGGCCTCCATCTACAAGATGGTCGAGACCGCTATCCCGGGCCGCCTGCTCAACGTTCACGCCGCTCCCTGCGGTGGCGGCAAGTTCGTTGCCATCATGCAGTTCAAGAAGTCGAGCAAAAATGACGAGGGCCGTCAGCGCAACGCCGCCATGCTCGCCTTCTCGGCGTTCTCCGAGCTCAAGCACGTCATCCTTGTCGACGAGGATGTCGACATCTTCGATATGAGCGACGTGATGTGGGCCATGACCACACGCTTCCAGGCCGACGTGGACCTCATCACCATCCCCGGTTGCCACTGCCACGTGCTCGATCCGTCCAACGACCCCGCGTTCGATCCTTCGATCCGCGAGCACGGTATCGCCTGCAAGGCCATCTTCGACTGCACGGTTCCGTTTAACCTCAAGAAGAACTTCATCCGCTCGCAGTTCATGGAGATCGATGAAGAGAAGTGGGCCGCCGAGCTCGCCTTCTAGTAAGTAGCCCTACCAAGTAGTTAAGGAGTTGTCATGCCTGAGTCTTCTGTTCGTCCCCGTCGCATTGTCGTTGGCGTGTCTGGCGCCAGCGGTGCGGCACTGGGCCTTGAATGCCTCAAATGCCTGCGCCAGGCCGGCGCTGAGTCGGCGCTTGTCGTCACGCGCGGGGGAGAGATCACCATCGAGCAGGAGCTCGGCATGACGCTCGACGAGTTTGCGTGCTATGCCGATGTGGTCTACGACAACAAGAACATTGGCGCTGCCATCGCAAGCGGCACCTATCCGGTCGACGGCATGATCGTGGCTCCCTGCTCCATGAAGACGCTCGCCGGCATCGCGAGCGGCTACAGCGAAAACCTGTTGCTGCGTGCGGCCGATGTGCAGATGAAAGAGCAGCGCCGCCTGGTGCTTATGGTGCGCGAGACGCCCTTCAGTGCGATCCATGTCGACAACATGGCACGCCTGGCGCGCGTGCCGGGCGTCATGCTCATGCCGCCCATGCTCACGTTTTACAACGGCCCCGCCACGCTCGATGAGGCGGTGCATCACATCGCCGCCAAGGCACTCGAGGCCGTCGGCGTGTCGTGCGCCAACTATAAGCGCTGGTCATAGGCATCTTTAGGGTAGGATACGAGTAGTGTTTGAGCCCGCTGCCCCTGTGGGCGGCGGGCTTTTCGTGTCAAAGGGTGTGTCGGGAGGACCTATGCAGACGGGTATGTATGCGATTAGCGAGATGGCGAGCTTGTTTAACGTTTCGCGCCAAACGCTCATCTACTACGACAAGATCGGTCTGTTTAAACCCGCCGTGGTTAACGAAAAAGGCTACCGTTTCTATTCGCCCACGCAGATCCCGCTCATGCGTCTGATCTGCATGCTGCGCGACTTGGGACTGGAACTCGATGAGATCGATCGCCTGACCTCGACGTTCGACATTGGAGAGATGACCGATCACCTGCGCTCGCGGGTGCAGGCGCTCGACGAGCAGATTGCCGGGCTCAAAGCCGAGCGCGCGAGCGTGCAGGAGCGGCTGAGTTTTTACGACGAGGCGGTCTATTGGCGCGAGCGCGAGGGCAAACCGGAGCTCAAGCAATTCGAGCGCCGCTACGTGGTCTTTGAGGAGTTCCCGAGCGATATCGAGCGTGGCCGCTCGATGCTGCACCCCACGCTCATGCGGGCGATTCTGCGCATGCGTGCGCTCACGGGCACACGCCCCATGCGCGGTTGGGGCGCCATGCTGCGTCGCGAGGCGCTGCATTCCGACGACCCCATCGCCGGTGCCGGTTCCTTTGCCGTGTTGCCGCGTGGTGCCGAGGAAATACTGCCGAGCGATCCTGCCGAGCTGGCGGAGATTGGCGTCGAGGTGCTGCCCGAGGGCACGTACCTGTGCATGAGTCGCTGGGGCATGCCGTACGAGCCCGAGGGTATCCGCGCCATCGTGGCCTGCATGGACAGGCACGCGCTCCAGCCCATCGGCAATGCTTTCGATTTTTGCTACCTGGACACCACGAGCTACGACGAGTCTCACCAAGAGGACTTCTGCTGTATCCAAATCCCCGTCGCCCTCAAATAACTTGCGGTGAAATAGTCCCTAAATAGCTCGAGTGGGCGTGCAAACAGGAACTATTCCACCGCAACTTCGATGCGACAAAGGAGCAGTCCCTTTATCGCATTCCGTGCGAGCTCCAGCGCCATCTGCGGGTATAAGGCTAACAAGTGTTTATTTGCGAGGCCTAAGGGGCGCCCCGTATGGATATCGATAACTTTGAATGGTGGTATAGCGAGGGCGAGGCTCCGGACGAGGAGTGGGACGAGCCCGCGTCGCGTGACGTGTCGAGCGACGAGGACGAGACCGGCAACGATGCCGTCGAGACGGATGCCACTTCCGACCTCGCCGAGCCCCTGACCTTTGAACAGGCTTGGGCCCAGGCCGAGGCCGACGAGGCAAAGGCCGATGCCACGGCCACGCTGGGTGAGCCAGCCGACATGTCCATTTCGCCGGCAAAGACCCCGCAACCGCGCCACACCATCGACCCCGGCAGTACGGCATCTTTCAGCATTCTCGACGTGCCCGCGCAAGGCGCCCAGGCGCCTGCGCCCACGCATCGCCCCGACCTGGCTCGTGAGGAAGACGCGGGCCGCCGTTCTCCGCTCGGCCCCATCCTCATCGCCTTCATGGCCGGCGTTATCGCCTGCTCGGCAATCGGCAGCATCTGGGGTCATGTCGAGCGGCAGCGCCAAGACGCCGCCAAGGTCGAGATGTCCGTCGAGCAATCGCTCAGCCGCACGCGCTCGGTGCATGTGTCGGTCGAGGTTAAGGACGGCGCGACGTGGGATACCGCGCGCGGCGACAGCCAAATGCTCGTCCATATCGTGGGCCGCACGCTCAGGGGACAAGCAATCGACGAGTACCAATACGTCAATTCCGAAGGTGACGGTATCGAGCTCAAGCCCGGCGACTACGAGCTCACGGTCGATGAGCCGCCCGTCGCCACCGACGGCACGCGTTACCGCGCCTCAAAGCGCATGGTCCCGGTGAGTTTTAATTCGCAAGCACCCGATACGGTCGATAGCGCGCCGCAGGGTGGGTTTGACCTTTATGCTATTGCTCAATAACTGCGCCTGCCGCTCAGCCCTGCTGCCAAGAGTGGGACAATAACCCTCGACACTGTTGTTTACTTTTGGAGGAAGTAGCATGTCCACCGTCACTACCATCAAGCGCGGCGGCCTCACCGCGGCCATCGATTCCATGGGCGCCCAGCTCACGAGCCTTGCCCTCAACGGCAATGAGTATCTGTGGCAGGGCGACCCGGCCTTTTGGGGCAAGCACGCGCCCATCCTGTTCCCCATCGTGGGATCGCTGCGCAACAACACGGCGACGTCTGCCGCCGGCACCTGCGAGATGGCGCGCCACGGCATCGCACGCATTGTCGAGCACAAGATCGTCGAGGTGTCGGAGGACGGTTTGTCCGTTACCTACGAGCTCACCGACACGCCCGAGTCGCTCAAGGCGTTCCCATTCCACTTTAAGCTCAACATGACCTATGCCCTGACCGGCGACGCCACCCTTACGCAGACCTTTGCCGTCACCAACACCGGCGACGTGGACCTGCCGTTCTCGGTGGGCGGCCACCCCGCATTTAACGTGCCCGCCCCCGGCGCCGAGGACGAGGCGTTCGAGGATTACGAGCTGGCGTTTACCGAGGCTTGGACTAACGAGGCCCCCGTCATCACGCCCGATGGCCTTATGACGTTCGAGGGTAGCTACAAGGCCCCCGATAACTCGGACGTGCTGCCCATCACGCACCGCAGCTTCGATAACGACGCCATCATGTTCACCGATACCCCGGGCTCCACGCTCACGCTGCGCGGCCGCAAGTCGGGCCACGGCGTCAAGATCGACTTTGAAGGCTTTAAGTACATCGGCGTGTGGTCTGCCGCCAACGACGCTCCGTTTGTGGCGCTCGAGCCTTGGACCGGTCACACCACCATGTCCACCGAGGACGACGTCTTTGAGCACAAGGTCAACAC
>DBFZVF010000169.1:0-10654 GCA_048519165.1 Collinsella sp. | reverse complement strand
CACCAGGCCCAGGCAAAAGCACAGGCCGCCCACGACGCGCTGGGCGCCCCAGCCCAGCGTGCTGTCGCTCAAGAACACGGTAAAGAACAGACCGCCGAAGGCGATGAACGCGCCGGCGAACATTGCCAACAGAAAGGCCTTTGCGACCGGCAGGTTGGCCTTGGTCACGCCGGCGGCCTCGGTCTTGGCCTCGATCGCGGCGGGCGCCAGGCAATCGGGAGCGGGGTACTCCGCCTTGGAATCTGCCATGTCAATCACTTCTTTCCTAATCAGCAGGGACAAGCGCTCCTATTACTCTTGCCCCAAGCGGACAAAGTGGGAAAAGTCGTTGGCGGCCACGGCGTCGTACACGGCGTCGACGGCCTCAAAGACCTCCGGGGACATGGGGTTGTAGAACTCCGTGTCGCCCGGCTGAATCCCAACGAAGACGATATCATCACACGATTGTTCGATTTCCTCGATCAGAATCGACAAAGGAAGCGAATGCGTGGTGAACATCGACTTGCGGGCCACATCACGCTTGTCGAGCAAGCGGATGGACCCGACGGGCAGCGCCATGTCGGCGGCATCGACCAAAACCAAACGCGGCGGACGCTCGCGCTTGACCTCGATGATGTCGTCCTCGGGCGTTTGCCCGCCGTCGATGGTGTACCAACCGGCGATGGGCGCGTCCTCCATCTTTTTGGAGAGCACGGGGCCGGCGGCATCGTCGGCACGCAGCACGCTTCCCGCCGTGAGCACGATACCCGCAAACGGGGCTCCGTTCACACGTCCATCTACAACGCGACCCATTACTGCAACCTTCCCGTCAGATACACGCCCGACACATCGCGCACGCGCTCAACCAGATCGCGAAACTTCATCAGAAACGCGACCTGCTGGGCATGCAGGCCAAAGTCGTCGTCGAACACCGAGATGCCGGCCTTGGCCGACCCGCGAAAACCGCGCTCGTCGAGCAGCGCATCGCAGGCCTCGAGCAGCGACGGCACCGCCGCCTTGTCGAGCTGGCACTCGCCAAAGGAGCGGATGGCCTCGAACTTGGTCTTGGCCTCCCCCTCCGGCAGCGCGTCGACGAGCGAATAGAAGACATCCACCGGCACCGACAGGCGCGGCTCAAAGCAGTCGAGCACGCCGGTGTGGTGGCCCACGGCGAGCGTGTAGTACAGCACGTCGCAGGCCTCCTGGGGAACGTCTTCCTCGGTCTCCACAAACTTACGCGTGAGCTCGTAAAAGACCACTTGGTCGGGCGCATGGCCCAGGCAGGGGTCGGCGACGCCCTCGGCGGCCTCGTCGCTTGCGCGCAAGGCATCGCCAAAGGAGCCGCCGAGCATACCGGGGCCCGCAAAGTAACCAGAGCGGTCCGTAAGCTCCATCTAGCGACCTCCGGCCAGCACCAGATCCTGCAGCGCCGAGTAGACCTCAACGCGGCGAGGATCGTCCTGCTTATCGATGAGCAGCGCCATGGCACCGCGGATATCGCCCTTGGGCGCGCCCTCGAGCGTATCCATAAACTCGTTGGCCAGGTCGCGGCCGTAACGGTAGCCGCTCATGGCGCGAGCCTCGCGCTCGATGGCAACGCGCAGCTTGTACGGCACGCCGGGGTGCAGGATATCGGCCTGCTCGCCGGCGGCCTCCACCGTGGTCTCGGCATGGAGCTTTTGGTCCAGCAGACCGAGCGCCATGGCAAAGCCGTAGATGGTCTGCGCGGGGCTGGGCGGGCAGCCGGGGATGTAGACATCGACCGGCAGAATCTTGTCCGTGCCGCCCCAGACGCAGTAGTTGTCGTAGAAAATACCACCGGTGCAACCGCACGCGCCATAGGACACCACGATCTTGGGATCGGGTGCGGCCTCAAAGGCGCGCAGGGCCGGCATGCGCATGGCACGCGTCACGGCGCCGGTGTACAGCAGCACATCGGCGTGACGGGGCGAAGGCACGACCTTGATGCCAAAGCGCTCGACGTCGAAGACGGGCGTGATGGAACCGAAGATCTCGATCTCGCAGCCGTTGCAGCCGCCGCAGTCGACACGGTAGACGTACACCGAGCGCTTGATCTTCTTAAGAAGAGTCGCCTTGGCCTTCTCGATGCTCTCGTCGAGCTCGATCTTGGTCGGGCGGTACTGAAGCCGCTCGGGCAAAAGCGTGGGTTCGGCCATGGTTACTCCTCCTTCGTTTCAAAATCCATGATGATGCCCTCGACCGGCGCCGGACCGGCGGGGATCTCGGGCGCATCGGGGTTGAGCTCGCGGTCGACATACTCCGGGTTCACGCCGTGGCCGCCCAGATACTCCATGCCGGGGCCCTGGGGCTCACCGGACGCAAGCGTCTCGTTGGCAGCCATGCCGCGCGCGTTGCCGGTCTTTACGGCCGAAGCGGCGCGCAGGGCATCGAGCTCGCGCTTGCACTCCTGGCACATACCGACGGTACGGGCGGCCTGCTCGGCCTCCATGCCGCCGGCCTTTTGCAGCAGGCGCTTGGCGTAGTCGATCTCCTTGTGCGGGGCAAACGGCTTGCCGCAACGCGAGCAGTGCTCGAGCGTATAGACGCTCTTGCTGGTGAGGTCGTCCTTGCTCATGACGGCCAGCTCAAACTCCTCGGTGAGCTTGATGGCCTCCATGGGGCAGGCCTCCTCGCAGCGGCCGCAAAAGATGCAGCGGCCGTAGTCGATCGACCAGGTGATGGTATCGGCCGCAAGGTCGGTGTCCATGCGAATGGCATCGGCCGGGCACGCCACGCCGCAGGCACCGCAGGCGATGCAGAGCTCGGCGTTGTGCTCGGGCTTGCCGCGCATGTCCTTATTGGTGGGGAACGGCGCAAACGGATACTTGACCGTCGCGTCGCCGGCCTTGGCGTTGACCTTCCAAAGCTTCAGCATATTAGAGCGCCTCCTCATCGAGCGGAGCGGCCATGGTGCCCTCGCCCGCAAGCGGCGACTTGTCGCGCCAGACGTTCTCGAACTGTTCCTTGTCGAGCACATGGTCGCGCTTGGCGGCGACATCGGTCACCGTCACGCGGTCGGTGCAGGAGTAGCACGGGTCGAGAGAGCCGACGATCAGCGCCGCGTCGCCCACGGTGTTGCCGCGGAACATGTAGCGCAGGACCGGCCAGTTGCTGTACGTGGCGGCCTTGGCGCGCCAGCGGTAGCACTTCTGGTTATTGCCGAGCATGGCCCAGTGCACGTCCTCGCCGCGCGGCGCCTCGGTGGCGCCGATGGCGTACTTGTGCGGGGTGTACTCCCAATCCGTAGTGAGGATGGGGCCCGACGGGCAGTTCTCGAGCATGGTCTCGATCATGTCGATCGAATCATAGACCTCCTGGATGCGAACGGCGGTACGGCCGAAGGCATCGCAGGTGTCGGCCGTGGCGGCGTGCATCTTTTGGACGTCCGGATCGGCGTAGCCGTCGAAGGGATGGTCAAAGCGCACGTCGCGGGCATAGCCCGAGCCACGCATGAGCGGGCCGACCGGCGAGAAGTCGCGTGCGATCTTGCGGTCCAAAATGCCGATGCCACTCGTACGCTCAATAAAGTTGGGCGTGGAGAGCAAGACGTCGACGAGTTCCTGAACCTCGGAGCGCAGCTGGTGGATGGTCGTGAGCGTGGAAAGCTTCTGCTCGGCCAAAATGTCGCGACGCACGCCGCCGATCACGTTGAGGCCGTAGGTCTTGCGGTGACCGGAGAGCTTCTCGGCCAGATCCATGGACTTCTCGCGGACGCGGAAGAACTGCTGGAAGCCGGAGTCGAAGCCCGTGTAGTGCGACGCCAGGCCAATGTTGAGCAGATGCGAGTGCAGGCGCTCGACCTCGAGCATGATGGCGCGGATGTACTGGGCGCGCGGCGGGACATGGATGCCCTGGGCGCGCTCGACGGCCTCAGCATAGGCCACCGAGTGGGCGCAACCGCAGATGCCGCAGATGCGGTCGGCGAGGAACGTCACGGCGTCATAGTTCAGGCGCGTCTCGGCGACCTTCTCCATGCCGCGGTGCACGTAGAACAGACGGTAGTCGGCGTCGACGATCGTCTCGCCCTCGACGAACAGGCGGAAGTGGCCGGGCTCGTCGGAGGTAATGTGCAACGGGCCCATGGGGACGAGTGTGGTCTCCTTGCCCTTGGTATCGGCCAAGAACTCGTAGTTTTCCATGTCGCTCGCGGGAGCGGGACGGAAGCGGTAATCCATGGAGTCCTTGCGCAGCGGGTACAGGCCGCTGGGCCAGTCATCGGGCAGCACCAGGCGGCGACGATCGGGCAGACCCTCGGGGATCAGGCCGAACATATCGCGCAGCTCGCGCTCGCCCCACACGCAGGCGGGGACAAACGGCGTCACGGACGGGAACGTCATCTTGGCGGGATCGACCTCGGTGCGCACGGTCACCCAGCCGGGGTCCTCCCCCTCCATGGAGATGACGTAGTACACGGCATAGCGACCGCACAGACTGCGCTCATCGTTGCCGACGATCACGGGAATCCAGCCGTAGCGCTCGTAGTACAGGTAGTGGACGGCCTCGGGCAGCTTGTCCTGCTTGACGGTAATCGTCAGCTGGTCCTCGCACTGCCACTCGACCTTCTCGATGCAGCCCGGAACGGCGCGGCGCAGGGCCTCGACATGGCTCTCGCAGCGACGGGCATACACCTTGTTCTCAGTTTCAATCATTCGTTACTCCACCTCGCTCTGAGCGGTCTCGGTACCGAACACAGCGCGGTACATCGGCGTCACGTGAAGTTCCTCAGTGCTCTGCTCGAGCACGATGCCGGTCGCGGTCTCCACACCGTGCACGAGAGGCAGCGGGGTGGCGATGCCAAACCACAAGATCATGACAGCCAGGATGATTTCGGGGATAAGCATGAGCGCCGGGGCCTCATGCTTGCCCATGCCCTGGAGTGCATGGCCGAATACCGACTTGAGTGCGATGCGGGTGAGCGCGGAGATGGCCACGGTAAGACCGAGGGCGACCACGACGACCAGCCACATGGGACCGGCGGTAACACCGGCGACAAAAGTCAGGAACTCGGAGATAAACATGCCAATGGGCGGGAAGGCACCAAGACCGAGCAGCGCCAGGACGGCGAGCGCGGCGGTTGCGGGAGCAACCTCGACGACACCCTGGATCTTAGCCAGGCTACGCGTGCCAAAAGCGTGCTGGATGTTGCCGGACACGCAGAAAGCAAGCGTCTTGGTAAAGCCGTGGAACACGCAGTGCAGCAGGGCCGCGGCGATACCCAGCGGGCCACCGATACCCAGGCACAGGGCGATAACGCCCACGTTCTCCACAGACGAGTACGCAAAGCGGCGCTTGAGGTCGTCCTGGCGAAACATCGAAAGTGCCGCCACCAAAATGGACAGCGTGCCGACGATCAACAGCAAAAGTTGCGGATACTCGGCGCCCACGGCCTGGATGGTAAAGCCGTAGAAGCGCATGATCACAAGCATGGCGCACTTAAGCAGCACGCCCGAAAGCAGGGCCGAGACAGGGCTCGGGGCCTGGGAGTGGGCATCGGGCAGCCAAGTGTGCATGGGGAACAGGCCGGCCTTGGTGCCAAAGCCGATCACGATAAACGCAAAGGCGAGGCGCATGAGCGTCGGGTCGAACTGGTCGGCATACGGCAGCACGCACGACAGGAACGCGGCCTCGTGGGCGTTGGGAATCACGTCGGCGGCGTTGGCGTAGATCAGCAGCGTACCGAACAGGCCAAAGGCCACGCCGGCGGTGCAGACCATCGCATACTTCCAAGAAGCCTCGAGGGCCGTCTTGTTCTTGTAGATACCCACGAGGAACACGGTGGAAAGCGTGGTTGCCTCCACGGCGGCCCACGTGAGGATCATGTTGTTGGACAGGCACGCGAGCAGCATGGTGAACACAAACAGGCTAAACAGCGCAAAATACTGCTTGGCGCGCTCGGCGGGCATGGAGCCCTCCTCGATATCGGCCTTTACATAGGGCAGCGAGAACAGCCCCGTAAGAAAACCGATAAAGCCGATGAGCAGCACAAAGATGGCGCCCAGCGAATCGAGGTGGAACCACAGGCCAAAAGCGCTCGCGGTGTCGCCGCTCATAAGGACGTCACCGGCCGTCATAATCGACAGCACCAGGACGGCTGCGACGGAGACCAGGTTGAGACCGGCAAACACGTTATAGGACGTGTTCTTGGGCAAAAACGCCATGACGAGCGAGAACACCAAAGGAGTCGCGAGCAGGGCGAGAATCAACGTTTCCATGGACTACCCCCTCAGCTCGGACAGGTCGCGCGCATCGAGCGAGTGGGAGTCGTCCCAAATGCGACGCACGACGATGGACATGATGATGACGGCAAAGATGGCGTCGGTGGCGATACCGATCTCGATGATCTCGGGAGCGGTGGGGGCCAAAAGCGCGAGCGTCACATGGCTGCCGTTTTCCATAAGGCAGTATCCAAAGATCTGCTTCATGATGTTGCGCTGCGAGATGATGCAGGTGAGGCCCACAAAGAAGTGAGCGAAGCTAATAGCGAGCGCAGGCGTTGCGACCTCGGCCGTGGGCAGGCTGATCTGCGTCACGACGGCAAAGCAAATCGCGACCTCGACGGCGATGATGCAGATGGCCCACGCGGGCTTAAGGCCAGCCTTGAGCGATGCGTCGCTCGGCTCACCCATCTTCTTGTACGCACGGTTGAGGATATAAGGGACCAGGACGACCTTGGTGATAAAGGCAGATCCGGCCCACATAAGCAGCTCCTGCGCACCGGTAGTGGCACCGAGCGTAGCGAGCAGCCCCACGAGCACCAGCGACTGCACCGCATACCAGTTGATGGCATGTTTGATGTTCTTGGAGACGACCACCATGGTGGACGTGACGATCAGAAGGCCGCCAAGGATGTTGACGATCGAATAACCCATGTCGTTCTACCTCCTAACCGATCCAGCTGGCCGAAAGCGGGCCGCTGACGATGACCATGATGATGAGCACGATGAACACGAACGCCATCGCGCGGGGAAGCGGGGCACCCGCAGCGACCTCTTCGCTCGGCTCGCCGGGCAGGCAATAGCCCATCCACTTAAGGAACCATGCAAAGGTGGCGACGGTCTCGGCGACCATAATGCACACGAGCACCAGGATCGCGACGTTGCCGGCACCCACGGAAAAGCCGCCGGCGATGATCTGGAACTTCGAGAAGAACGTGTTCATGGGCGGCACGCCGGCAATGGCGAGCGCCGCGACACCAAAGCCCACGCCCGAGATCGGGTACTTCTTTACGATGCCGCGAAGCTTGGGCAGCATACGCGTGCCGAGCGTAAAGGAGAACGAACCGGCAATCAGGAAGAACAGCGTCTTGGCGAAAGCGTGGTTAAAGATGTGGCACACGGCGCCATCAAAGGCCAGCTGGCTGCCAAAGACCGAAAGGCCCAGACCAAAGAACACATAGGAGAGCTGGGCGATCGTGGAGAAGGCCAGCAGACGCTTCATGTCCTTTTGCGGCAGGTACATAAGGAAACCAAAGAGCATGGTGACCATGGCGTCGATAATGGCGACCCAGCCCACGATCTCGGGAATCTCGCCGGCAGAGACGAGTGCGCGCGCGAACACGCACACGCCGACCTTGACCATCGAGGCACCATGCAGGTAGGCCGAAACAGGCGTCGGCGCTTCCATGGCCGAAGGCAGCCACATGTACATGGGGACCTGTGCGGACTTGGCCCAGGCCGCAAACAGCACGAGCAAAAGGACGATAGCCTTGAGCTTGGTGTCGAGGCCGGCAATCGCGGTGATGGCGAAGGTGCCGGTGTGGGCAAACACGATGGCGGCGCCCAGATACAGGCCGAGCGCACCGATATGCGTGATGATCAGGGCCTTCATGCCGGCCTTCTTGGCCGTAGGCGTCATGTAGTAGCTAATGAGGCCCCAAGAGCACGCACCCGTGATCTCAAAGAACACGAGCTGGCCCAAAAGGGTCGAGCTGTACACGAGGCCGGCCATGGCGCCGATAAAGGTCGCGAGGTACGCGTAGAAGCGACGACGCGGTGCGTCGGGATGCTCACGGTTATTCTCGCTCATATAGGGAATCGAATAGATCACGACAAGCAGGCCGATACCCACAAAGGCGGGCGCGAGCAGCGTGCTCATGCGATCGAAGGTGAATCCCATAACGAGGGTCTGCCCAAACGAGATCAGGGGGACCTGCGTGTCGGGCATGCCGGCGCCAGCGAAATTCGCGGCGAGGACGATGGTGCAGACCGTCGAGACGGCGGCACCCAAAACGCTGAACCACTTGGCGTACGGACGGGGGAACAGGGCGACGAGCACCGAAGCCACCATCGGGGCCGCGACAGCGACCAAGCCGAGAAGGGACAGACTGACTGCAAATGACATTGTTTCTCCCTTCTCCTACACGCCGACGACCACGAAGACAAACGCCAGAACGGCGATCCCCACGACGGCCCAGGTCTGATTGCCAAGCACCTTAAAACGCGAGCGCGAGCAGGAGTTCTCGATCACGCCGCATACGACAAAGTCGATCAGGCACTTCACCAGGAAGATGACCGCGCCCAGAACAGCAGCGGCGCCCACGGTCGCGGGCTCGCCCCAGGGGATGAAGATCGCGCAGAACCAGGCGACGACCAGGACCTGCTTCATGGACATGGCGAGCTTGGCCATCGCAAGCGACGGGCCGGAAAGCTCGGCGAGCGGACCCTCCTGAAGCTCTTGCTCGGCCTCGGCCTGATCAAACGGCAGCTTGCCGAGTTCCATGTAGCAAGCGATCGCAAAGGCGATGCCGGCGAGGATCACGGCGACCGGCGCGTCGATGGCGCCCGTCATGATGTGCTGACCCATGGTGGCGATGTCGGTGGAGCCGCACACCAGGGCGGCGGCAAACAGCGCCAGCAGCATGGACGGATCGATGAGCACGCTCATGAGCAGCTCGCGAACGCCGCCGATACCGGCGTAGGCGTTGGACGAATCCACACCGCAGAGGGCGAAGAAGAAGCGGGCGAGCGCCAGGCTGTACATGATGGTGATAGCGTCACCAAAGACCGGGATGGGACTTTGCGCCGTAAAGAGCGGCAGGCCCATCGCGAGCATAAAGGCGACGGCGAAGAACAGCGGCGGCATAATGCGCAGCGCAAAGCTCGCGTCCTCGCTCTGGGACTCGGGGCGCGCAAAGAGCTTGGCCAGGTCGCGATAGTCCTGCATGATGCTGGGGCCGCGACGGTTGTGCATCTTGGCGCGGATCACGCGGCCGAGACCGGAGAAGAACGGCGCGACGGCCATAACGACCACGCCCTGCAGAACGGCAAGTACGATGTTGTTCATGCTCTCCCCTCCTTAACCCATTTGCACGGCGAGCACGAGGAACACCACGAGTGCCGCGACGATGTAGCAGATATAGATGCTGTAGTTGCCGCCTTCGAGCTTAGTCGCGAGGTCGGCGAGCTTCTCGACACCCTTATGCGGGGCATCGACGAGAACCTTGTCGGGTACGGGCTGCACAGCCTCGGCCACACCAGTGAGCTTCTGGAAGAAGTGCGCGATGGACCAGCAGACGGCCGTGCAGCGGTCGCGCAGCGTGTAGAGCGGCTGCATAAACCAGGACACCTCGGAGGCAAAGGTCGTGGCCACGACGGGCATATGCTCGTTGGGAGCATAACCGCATGCCCACGGCTGGGACTTCTGCACCTTGCCGACGGTCTTGAGCTTGCGATAACCGCAGGCAAGGCCGACGAGCGCCACGAGCGCAATGGCGATCGCGGGCGTGGAGGTGGCAGCGCCGGAGTACTGGTTCATGAGCTCCATGCCCTCGGCGGCAAACACGCCACCGTACGGATGCAGCACGGACGCGGCGACATCGACCAGCACGGGCGCGATCACGGGAGCGCCAATGCCCAGCACGACGCAGACGGCCGCGAGCAGGCCCTGTGCAAACACCATGGGGGCAGGAACCTCCTTGGCATTGGCCGCGGCCTCGGAGCGGGGCGCGGAGGCAAAGGAGACGCCATAGGCCTTGACGAAGCACGTGACGGCCAGTGCGCCGGTAATTGCGAGCGCGACGGCAGCGAACACGGCCACGATCATGACGGCCTTGTCGCCCTGCATGGCAGCGTTAAACAGCGACTGGTAGGTAAACCACTCGGACACAAATCCGTTGAAGGGCGGGATGGCCGAGATGGCAAGCGCGCCAATAAGGAAGCAGATGGCCGTTGCCGGCATACGACGGAACAGGCCGCCCATCTTCTCCATATTGCGCGTACCCGTGGAGTACAGCAGCGCACCGGCGCCCAAGAACAGCTCGCCCTTAAACATCGCGTGGTTAAACGTGTGGTAGAGGGCGGCCATCAGAGCCAGGACGGCGATGCCGACAGAGTTGAGCGCCATGGCGGCCATGGAAGCGCCGACGCCGAGCAGAATGATGCCGATGTTCTCGACAGAGTGATAGGCCAGCAGGCGCTTGATGTCATGCTCCTGCAGGGCGAAGGCCACGCCGAGGACCGACGAGATCGCACCGAAGACCATGACCATAAGGCCCCACCAGACCTGAACGCCCGAGACGGAGAGCAGGTCGAGACCAACCTTGAGGATGCCGAAGATACCGATCTTGATCATGCCGCCGGACATGAGGGCAGACACGTTGGACGGCGCCTCGGGATGTGCCTTGGGCAGCCAGCCGTGCAGCGGGATGATACCGGCC
>DBFZVF010000168.1:0-5620 GCA_048519165.1 Collinsella sp. | reverse complement strand
GTGCTGTGCATCGGCGTGGCGCACCTCATCCGCCGCCGTAAGCAGGCTGAGGAGTCCGAGCAGGAGTAACGCTCACTCACCCATCCCTTTGGCAGGTGGGATGTGATGGCCATGAGACTTGCGGACACTTTTCTCGTCCATCCACGTTCTTGCTTTGCCATTCTCTTTTCGGGGCAGACTCCACACTGGAGTCTGCCCCGTTTTGTATCTGCGAGCCCGCGCTGCGCTATCCTGCTTGGTGCAGCTCTCTAGCGTAACCTGACGAAAGTGGTGTGGCCGATGTCACGTGCAAACAAACACTCCAAGCCCGCGGGCGGCAAGCCCCGCCGCAAGCGGCTGCCGCGCTGGGCCGATCGGCTCATCACCATCGTCATCATCCTTATTGGCGTGGGCCTTATGACCTGGCCGTGGATCTTGGACCGGCTCGAGGCCTCGGGCGTGTTCAACCAGATCAGCACGGTGTCCAGCACCGTGGACGCGCTATCTGCCGAGGAGCGCGAGCGCATCCTGCTCCAGGCGCGCTCCTATAACGAACAACTGGCGGGCGAGGCCACCGAGCTTCCCGCCGATCAGATCGAGCCCTACGCCCAGCAGCTCATCTTTGACCGCGACCCCATGATGAGCTGGGTCGAGATCCCTTCCATCGACGTGAGCATGCCCATCTACCGCGGTACGAGCGAGGAAGTCCTTATGGCGGGCGTCGGCCACCTGGAGGGCACGAGCCTGCCGGTGGGCGGCACCTCGACGCATTGCGTGCTCACCGCGCACTCGGGCATGCGCAACCTGAGCATGTTCGACGATATCCACTCGCTGGAGCCCGGCGACCTGGTGCTGCTGCACACCATGAACAAGACGCTCGCCTACAAGATGGTGGACTCCGAGGTCGTGCTGCCCGAGGAGATGGAGTCATTGACCATCGAGCCCGGCGCCGACAAGGTGACGCTCGTCACCTGCACGCCCTACGGCGTGAACGACCATCGCCTGCTGGTGCATTGCGTGCGCACCAAGTACAACAAGAAGGACGTCGACAAGCAAAAGTCGCTGGCCGGCCGTCACTGGGGCAAGCGCGAGTTTGCCGTGCTTATCGTGGTCGTAGCCATTGTGCTGTTGCTGCTGGACATCGTGATCCACGCGGTCCGTAAACGCCGCAAGGCAAAGGCCTCGGCATAGGGCATCATTCAGAACCACCACAAAGGGGACAGGCACCTTTGTGGCGGTCGGGGCTTTCAAACCATCACAACATTCGATGAAAATTGCGATTTTGGCGAAAAGCGTCGAATGTTGTGATGGTTTTTGTTGCGGACAGTACGGTCTTCGTTGTGGGCGCGACGGTTTTCGCTATGGACGGTGCGGTTTCGCTGCGGAACCGCCAGCCCGCCGCCTGCCAACCGCCGCTCTCGTTACGTTTTCGCTGTATTTGGGTAAAGCGCCTGCTCCAAGCCGGCGCTGCCCTGTATACTAGAGCGGTTTAACTGTTATGCGGAAGGGAGCGCCTATGGCACTCAGCGAGAAAGATGTGCGCGGCATCGCCGAGTACGCAAAGATCGCACTGACCGATGACGAGCTCGCCCAGATGACGTCCTACATGAACGACGCCGTCCAGATGCTCGAGCCTGTCTTGCAATATGACTTGCCCGACGTGGAGCCCACGTTCCATCCCATCGGAAGCCTGTCCAACGTGATGGGCGATGACCTGCGCGAGCCCGAGCGCGACCTGCCGCTCGACGTCGCGCTCGAAAACGCCGGCAGCGCGCGCGACCGCTACTTCCGTGTGCCGTCCATTTTGGGAGAGGGGGAGAGCGAGTAATGGCGCAAAGCTTCGATTCCCTTACCGCCGCCCAGATCGCCGCGGGCGTTGCCGCCGGCGACTTTACCGCTACCGAGGTGGCCCAGGCCTCCCTTGCCGCCATCGAGGCGCGCGAGGGCGGGGTCCAGGCATTCCTGCAGGTGGCGCCCGAGCTGGCGCTCGAGGCCGCCGCGCGCGTGGATGCCGACCGTGCCGCAGGCAAGCCGCTGCCCCCGCTCGCGGGCGTGCCGCTGGCCATCAAGGACAACATGAACCTCGTGGGCACACGCACCACCTGCGCTTCCCGCATGCTCGGGGACTACCAGAGCGTCTACACCGCCACCTGCGTCCAGCGCATGCTCGATGCCGGCTGCTTGCCTATGGGCAAGGCCAACATGGACGAGTTTGCCTTTGGCAGCTCCACCGAGAGCTCGGCGTTCCACCGCACCAACAACCCCTGGGATACCGAGCGCGTGCCCGGCGGCTCCTCGGGCGGCTCCGCTGCAGCCGTCGCTGCGGGCGAGGTCGCGCTCTCGCTGGGCTCGGACACCGGCGGCTCCATTCGCCAGCCGGCGTCGCTGTGCGGCGTGGTGGGCTTTAAGCCCACGTATGGCGCCGTGAGCCGTTACGGCGTGGTTGCCTTTGGCTCGTCGCTCGACCAGGTGGGCCCCTTTGGCCGCACGGTCGAGGATGTCGCGCTGGCCATGAACGCGCTTACCGGCGCGGGCCACGATCCGTACGACTGCACCAGCCAGGATTGCGCCGTCGACTTTACCGAGCATCTCAACGACAGCATCGAGGGCAAGCGCGTGGGCATTATCCCTGCGTTTATGGAGGCCGAGGGCTTGACGCCCGAGGTCAAGGCCGCTGTTCAGCGCGCCGCCCAGGAGCTGCAGAACCAGGGCGCCGAGCTGGTCGAGGTCGACCTGCCGCACTTGGACGCCGCCATCGCCGCCTACTACGTCATCGGCCCGGCCGAGGCGTTCTCCAACCTGGCCCGCTTCGACGGCATTCGCTACGGTTATCAGGAGGAGGGCTGCGCCAACCTGTCCGACCAAAGCTCGCTTTCGCGTGCCCACGGCTTTGGTGCCGAGGCCAAGCGCCGTCAGATGCTCGGCGCCTACCTGCTGAGCTCGGGCGTGTACGACAAGTACTACTACGCTGCGCAAAAGGCCCGCACGCTCATCACGCAGGACTACGACGCCGCGTATGCCAAGGTGGACACCATCCTTATGCCCGCCTCGCCGCGCACGGCCTTTAAGTTTGGCGAGATCAGCGACCCCACGCAGATGTACCTCTCCGACCTGTACACCATCTCGCTCAACATTTGCGGTAACGGTGGCATCTCGGTGCCGCTGGGCTTGGGCGAGGATACTCAGCTGCCCGTTTCTGCCCAGCTGGTTGGTCCGGCGTTTAAGGACCGTCAGCTGCTCACGTTTGCCCGCGCCCTGGAGCGCGGCTTTGCCGATGCCGCCACGGGTGCGCCCGCGCTTTCCGTCGCGCCCGATTTTGCCGGGAAGGGAGGCGAGCTGTAATGAAGGAGCTTTCCGAGGTCCTGCAGGATTGGGAGGCCGTGATCGGCCTGGAGATCCATACCGAGCTCACCGCACTCGATACCAAGATGTTCTGCAACTGCAAGCTCAGCCACGATGACGAGCCCAACGCCAACGTGTGCCCGGTGTGCCTGGGCCTGCCCGGCGCCCTGCCGGTGCCCAACAAGCGCGCCATCGAAAGTATCGTCAAGGCCGGTCTCGCCACCAACTGCGAGATTCAGCGCCACTCGATGTTCTACCGCAAGCACTACTTCTATCCCGACATGGCCAAGAACTTCCAGACCACGCAGGGTCCGGTCGCCTTTGCCATGTACGGTCACCTGGACCTGGACGTGACCGGTCGCGGTGCCGCCGAGCGCCCCGACTGCGCATTTGGCGAGGCCGAGGCTCAGAGCCTGGCGAGCGCTTCGGCCAACGCTGAGGGCCTGTCCACGTCCATGTCCTCTACCATGCGCGAGGGCAATCAGCGTGCCGGCCATCTGGCCAGCTACGACGCGTCCAACCTGCAGATGCCCGAGCGTCGCGAGGACGGTTCCTACACGGTGCCCATCCGCATCCTGCGTATCCACATGGAGGAGGACGCCGCCAAGATGGTTCACGTGGGTGGCGCCGAGGGCCGCATTACCGCCGCGGCCGAGTCGCTCGTCGACTACAACCGCTGCGGCACGCCGCTTATCGAGCTTGTCACCGAGCCCGACTTGCGTACGCCCGAGGAAGCGCGCCTGTTTATGGAAAAGCTCCGTCGCATCTTTGTGACGCTGGGCATTTCGGACTGCTCCATGGAGAAGGGTTCCATGCGCTGCGACGGCAACGTGTCGCTGCGCCGCCGTGGCGAGACCAAGCTGGGCACCAAGACCGAGCTTAAGAACCTCAACTCGTTTAAGAGCCTGCACGATGGCCTTGCCTACGAGATCTGCCGTCAGGCCGAGGTGCTCGAGGAGGGCGGCATCATCTATCAGGAGACCCGCCACTGGGAGCCCAGTCGCAAGCGCACCGTGGTCATGCGTGTGAAGGAGACGGCCGACGACTATCGCCTGTTCCCCGATCCCGACCTGGCGCCGTTCGATCTGGACGAAGAGTTCATCGACCGCTGCCGTGGCGAGATCCCCGAGCTGCCCGATGCCAAGCGCGCCCGTTTTGAGGTCGACTTTGGCATTAAGACGGCCGATGCCGAGCAGATTGCCGGCGACCCCGAGTTTGCCGAGTTCTTTGAGGCCGCCGCTGCCGGCATGGCCGGCAAGGAGGCTCAGACGGTCGCAAACCTGCTGGTGAACGAGATGATCGCCTACCTTAAGGGCGCGGGCGTCTCGCTGGCCGAGTCCGGCATCGCGCCGGCTCAGGTGGCAGCTCTTGCCAAGTTGCTCGCGACCGATGCCATCAGCTCCAACCAGGCGCACGAGGTCTTTGAGGCCATGGCCCAGACCGGCGACGACCCCAACAAGATCGTCGACGAGCGCGGTATGCGTCAGGTAAGCGATGCCGGCGCGCTGCAGCCGATCGTGGACGAGGTGCTGGCAAACTGTGCCGATCAGGCGCAGCAGTATCGTGACGGCAACCAGAAGGTCATCGGCTTTTTGGTGGGCCAGTGCATGAAGGCGAGCCGCGGCAAGGGCAACCCGAAACTCTTCAACGAGTTGCTGAGAACGTCGCTCTCGTAGCTGCGAGGCCGGGGAAGCCCCGAGTCGCCGGGGTATTTCCTCCAAATTTCAAACAGTCCTATGCAAGACGAAGGCCACATTTAGTGGCCTTCTTTGCATGCGGAACTCATTTGGAGCAAACACCCCGGCGACTCGGGGCTTCCCCGGCCAGACGACTCGGCCGTTCGGGTCAGGTGGGGCTGAATTGAATTTGGTGAATGAGGGCGCCGTTGGCGCCCTCATTCTTTATGGATGTCGAAAACGAAGGTGAATACTTTTCCGCGAAGTGAACGACCTATTTTGGACCCCTGAAACATCAACACTTTTCTGGCTCGGTTTCCTGTGGTTTTGTCGAGTGTTTCCTGCGGTTTTGCTGCGAAAAAATGCGGATGCTTCGGGGGTCCGATTTTGCTCGTTCACTTCGCGGAAAACCATTCACCTTCAATTTGCTGGAGAGGGGAGGGGCTTCCTCTTTGGCGTCGCGGATGTACATCGCGGCGGGTGGATCGCCAGAAGTCGACTGTTCCGCGACCCAAGATTTCCAAAAAGTTAACCTTTGTTGAACTTAATAGTTAGATAAACTAAACTATTTTCCAAAAGTGTGCTCGAGCAAACTTATTTACTCGGGTGCTGAGGCACCGTGC
>DBFZVF010000167.1:0-11850 GCA_048519165.1 Collinsella sp. | reverse complement strand
ACGTGGAGTGTCATTCTTTACCGCGTTAGACTAGACGCAGGGAAAGGAGGAGGACATGGATGCTCGCGTCAAGCAGCTTGTAAATATGATCGAGGACGCTCAGCCTGTCGCTGTCGCGGTACTTGCCAAGCGTCTCGAGGTAAGCGAGCGCGCCGTGAGAAACTATATCCATCGCGCAAACGACAACCTTGCAGGGGTTGCACGCATCGTTGGCAGCAAGGGGCAGTATCGTATCGATGTTGCACGTGCAGATGAGCTTGCTCGCTTGCTAGACGGTGCGGCTCTGGCCCATCCGGGCATTCCTGATACGCGCGACGGCCGTGTGTCCTTCCTTCTTAACGACCTCCTCATGCGGTCCCAGTGGGTGACGATTGAGGAGTATGCGGATTTACTCTACGTTTCGGCGCGAACTCTGTCCAATGACATGCGTCTGGTAGAGCAGAAACTCGCCCAATTTGACTTAACGCTCGAAAAGCGCCCACGCTACGGAATCCGCGTTGCGGGCGGGGAGTCGCAGCGGCGCCTGTGCCTGGCCTCGCTGGTGAGGCCCGTGTTGCCCGACACCGACGATGCAAAGCTCGCCGAGCGCCTGCGGGCCATCGCCGCATGTGTGGACGATGCTCTGACGGCCTCGCCCGTCACGGTGAGCTCGCTGGCATCCCGCAATCTCATCATGCATCTTTACATTGCTCTTGGCCGCATCGAGCAGGGCTGCTATGTCCCAGCTGCAGAATCGGACGTTCAAAAACTGGAGGGAACGCGCGAATACGCCGCGGCTTTCCAGATTGCCGCAAACATCAAGGATGCCCTGGGCGTGAGCATGCCCCGAGAAGAGGTTGCCTTTATCGCAATCCATTTGCTCGGCAGGGGCACGGGCGTGCCCGAGAAGGGCTCTGCCGTTATCTCGGACGAGATGTGGGAGATTGCTTCCGAGATGGTACGTGCGGTCAACGATGAGTTTAGGTTTGACTTTAGCGGCGATCTTGAACTTCGCATGAACCTTGCTCGGCATATCGGCCCTCTGGGCTATCGCCTTGAATATCACATGCATATGGATAACCCCATGCTGTCCGATATCAAGACGAGGTTTCCGTTGGCCTATTCGATGGCAGCTGGCACCTCGCAGGTACTCGAGCGTCATTTTGGCAGCCAGCCCTCTGATGAAGAGCTCGGCTACATCGCCATGGCATTTGCCCTGGCCCTCGAGCAGCAAGCCGACCAGCCGCGTCGCAAACGCATCCTGATCGTGTGCGCCTCGGGAGCGGGAAGCGCCCGTATGCTCGAGCACCAGTACCGCAAGCAGTTTGGCATGTATATCGATTCGATTGAGACATGCGATGTCGCCCGCGTGGGAACGTTCGATTTTTCGCATATCGACTACGTGTTCACAACGGTGCCGCTCAACGTCAAGTTGCCCGTGCCCGTCCGCGAGGCCGATTTCTTCTTGGAGACGAGCGATGTCAACGCTATCCGCAAGGTGCTGAGCGACGACACTGCGCAATCGGACTCCGTGAGCTCTTTCTTTAGCCGTGCCCTGTTCTTCAACCGCGTTGAGGCGTCGTCGAAGCAGGCCGTTCTCCGATATCTCTCCGAGCGCGCCGTCGAGAGCGGCCGTGTCGATGCCCAGTTTGCCCAAGAGGTCGCCGAGCGCGAGAGCGCGAGCGCCACCTCGTTTGGCAATGGGGTAGCCATGCCCCATGGGATGCATCCCTTGAGCGCCGAGGCCTTTGTTACCGTGGGCCTGCTCGAACATCCCATTCTTTGGGACGAATACGGCCATGAGGTCGATATCGTCTTTATGGTGTCGTTTGCCCGGTCGGGCGGCGATGAGGCGCGGATCTTGAGCTCACTGCTCGCCGAGATCTTTATGGACCGCCAGGGGGTCGAGCGCCTACGCGAGCGCCGGTCCTGGCATGAGCTGATGGCGCTTGTGCAAGCGCATACGGCTTAAGACTTCTTTTGTCGATGACCCTGTCAGTCTACCTGCAATAAACCTCGAGGATTGCGGGCGGGAGATAGGCGTTTCGAATATTCAAGTACAAACCAAACATCACGGGAGAGGAGACCGTTATGGACGATCAGGGAACCGAGATGGTTTCGTTTCAGCTGGTCGCTGCAGCGGGAGAGGCACGCAGCCTTGCCTTCGAAGCCCTTGAAAAGGCAAAGGCGGGGGATTTTGACGCCGCCGCCAAACTCATGAAGCAGTCAAAGGATGCGGGAATCAAGGCTCACCACATCCAAACGCAGCTGCTTTCGACTGAGGCAGCGGGCGAGCATCTGTCGGTGGATGTGTTGCTGGTCCATGCTCAGGACCACCTCATGTGCTCCATGCTTGCTCAGGAGCTCGTGCAGGAGCTGATCTGCCTGTATGAGCGCACTGCAACCAAGAGCGCCTAGCGGCGTGCGGTGACTATCCAACCAATCAATGCGAAGGGAATCCCTTATGAAGATCCTTCTTGTTTGCGCAGCTGGTCTGTCTACAAGCATTCTGATGAAGAAACTCGAGAAATATGCGGAGCAAAACGGCATCGAGCTCGATATCGATGCGGTGGGTATCGGCGAGTATCAGGAGACGTGCGCCAATTATGACGTGCTGCTCTTGGGGCCGCAGGTGTCCTACCAGCTCAACACCGTCAAGCAGGGGAGCGGTAAGCCGACCGCGGTCATCCCCGCACAGGACTACGGCATGGGCAACGCCGCCAACGTGCTGGCACTCGCCCAGTCGCTGTTGGGTTAGGAGGCAACCATGGAGAAGTTCATGACCCTGCTTCAGGAAAAACTGACCCCTACGCCAATTTCTGCGGCACCGAGCGCCACTTTGCCTCCATGCAAAAGGGCTTTATGAGCGCGATCAGCTTCATCTTGGTATCTGCCGTCTTTATGATCCTCGCCAACCCGCCGGTCACGGCCGACCTGGTGGCGCAGGGCGGGTTCTGGTCCGTCTTTGGCCCTTGGCTCGATTTTGCCACGGCCAATAAGCTCACGCTGCTCATTCCCTTCAACATGACGATGGGCATACTGTCGGTGATCGTGACGTTCGCAATCGCCTATAACCTGGCGGGCACCTACAAGATGCCCAAGCTTAACGCCGGCATGACCTCGCTGGTGATGTTCCTGATCGCCGCGGCGCCGTCGTCCTACTACCAGCTTGCTGACGAGTCCGTGCTCCAGGCGGTCCCCTGCACCTATCTGGGTGCGCAGGGCCTGTTTACCGCCATCATCGTTGCCTTGGTCTCCGTCGAGGTCACGCGCTTCTGCCAGACCAAGGGCATCACCATCAAGATGCCCGATGGCGTGCCGCCGTTTTTGTCCGAAACCTTTGGCGCCATCGTACCTATGCTCGCCAACATCCTCATCTTCTTTGGCGGCAACCTGCTGATCCAGATGATCGATCCCGCGCTGTCCATCCCCTCGGTTATCGAGAAGCTGCTCGCTGCCCCGCTTTCCGTCGCAGTTGACTCTGTGCCCGGCGCACTGCTTATCTGCTTCATGACGCTGCTGTTTTGGTGCTTTGGCGTCCACGGCAACATGATCGTAATGCCCATCACCGCCCCGGTCACGCTTGCCGCCTTTGCCGCCAACGCCTCGCTCTATGCTGCCGGGCAGCCGCTTGAGTTCCACCCGGCGCTCATGTCGTTGGCCATCAACCTCATCGGCGGCACGGGTAATACGTTCTCTTTTGTGGCGCTCTGCGCGTTTAGGGCAAAGTCGCAGCAGCTCAAGGCATTTGGCAGGGCATCGATCGTGCCGAGCTTCTTCCGTATCTCCGAGCCCGCGATCTTCGGCGCGCCCATCATCTTCAACCCGATCCTCATGATTCCGTTTGTGCTAGGCGGCATGATCTCGGCCCTGCTGTATTGGGGTGCGGTCTCACTGGGTCTTGTCTCTAACTTCTACATCTTGGTGAGCGGCACGTTCCCCATCTTCGTTCAGGGCTTTGTCCAGTGCCTCGACCCGCGCATCTGGGTGTTTACGATCGTTTTGATCGTGGTCATGGCTGTGGTCTGGTACCCGTTCTTTAAGGTGTACGATAACCAGCTCCTGGCTCAGGAGCAGGAGAACGCCGCGGCAGCTTCTGCCGAGGATGCTGAGTAGCATGAGTTACTTTGACAGAACGTCTGCCGCCGGTATGCCCGAGGGCTTTTTGTGGGGTGGTGCCCTCGCCGCCAACCAGGCCGAAGGGGGCTGGAACGAGGGCGGCCGCGGCATGTCGCACTCCGACCTGATCCCACAGGGTTCCGACCGCTGGGATGTAATGTTTGGCAGGCAAAAGCCCGTGGACGATCCGGACAGGCTGTATCCATGCCGCTGGGGCAACGACTTCTTCCATCATTGGCACGAGGATGTCGAGCTCTTTGCCGAGATGGGCTTTAAGTGCCTGCGTCTTTCAATTTGCTGGAGCCGTATTTTTCCCACAGGGATGGAGACCGAGCCCAACGGCGAGGGCTTGGAGTTTTACCGTCAGGTATTCGAGGCGCTGCGCGAGCATGGAATCGAGCCGCTTGTGACGCTGTCGCACTACGACTATCCGTTGGCTCTGGTCGAGCGCTATGGTGGCTGGCAAAGCCGAGAGATGATCGAGCGGTATGCGCACTACGTCGAGACCGTCGGACGCGCGTACCAGGGCCTCGTGCGTTATTGGCTTACGTTCAACGAGATCAACAGCGTGGCGCTGTCCTATCTCAACGCGGGTGTCACGCTCGAGGATGAGCGTGACCGTGCAGCCGTGACCGCGGCGTTCTCGCACCATATGTTTATGGCGAGCGCTCGCGCTGTCGAGATTCTGCACAAGATCGATCCCGCAAACAAGGTGGGTTGCATGGTCGCTGCCGGTGCGACCTATCCGTACCGTTGTGCGCCCGAGGACGTATGGCTTGCGTATGAGGAGGACCGCGGCCGCTACTTCTACACAGACGTGATGGCTGCGGGCGCCTATCCTGCTTGGAAGCTGCGTGCACTCGAGAAAGAGGGTGTTCACGTGCCCTTTGAGCCGGGCGATACGGAGTATCTGGCAGAGCATACGGTCGACTTCATCTCGTTCTCGTACTATTGCTCGCGCTTGGTGTGCGCCGATGATCAGGTGATCGCCGAGAAGGCGGAGGGCAACGTGTTCCCGACGTTGCGCAATCCGTACCTCAAGGATAAAGAGACTGCCTGGAAGTGGCAGATCGATGCGCTGGGTTTGCGCGTGACGCTTGCCGGCTACCACGATCGTTACCATCTTCCGCTCTTTATCGCCGAGAACGGTGTGGGCGGACTCGATGCGCTGGAAGACGGCAAAGTCCACGATGCGTATCATATTGATTACCTGCGAAGGCATATTCTTGCGCTGCGCGATGCAATTGTCGAGGACGGTGTTGACCTGATGGGATACACGCCGTGGGGCTGTATCGATTTGGTGTCGGCCTCGACGGGGCAGATGAAGAAGCGCTATGGCTTTGTTTATGTTGATGCCGATGATATGGGCAAAGGCACGTTCGATCGCTACCGAAAGGACAGCTTCTGCTGGTACCAAAAGGTCATTGCATCAAATGGCGAGGACTTGAGTTAACTCTTGCAGGTCTGTTGCCCCCGCGGTCCGCTTTGGCCGCGGGGGCTTTTGCTATTTACCTAGTCCCCGATGAGACCCTCATTCTGTGGGTAGTCATTGGGGACGTTCTTAAACGACTAGTCATTTAAGTCTGTCCCCAATGACTGCGGAAACCCGGCACTTGGGGACGTTCCTTTTCTGCCGGCAGCTTGGAACAGTCCTTAAAGCCCGCATCAATCAACTGCGGAAAGCGCATCCCAGAATGAGCGTCCAACATGGGACATGGTTTCCCTTGAGGGCCTCAACCGGAAAATGCATCCCGGAATGTTGCCGGAAAGTGGAACGTTGTTTCCCAAACAGGCCGTGCGCGGAAAGTGCATCCCGCTATCGAACTTCAAAGCGGGATGCATTTTCCGTGCCAGCAGTTCCGGGCAGCCAGAGACCACTCATTTAAGTCTGTCCCCAATGACTAGTAGTAGGCCCACATGGCTTCGATTTCGTTGAGGACTTCTACGACGCCCTAGCGGCGGGCGCTGCGGCTGGCCGAGTTGGGATCGAAGACTCCAATCTGGTCGGCGTCGTCAATACCGTAAAGCACAATGTAGTGTCCAACGCTGGTAAAGGTGCCCGGCCGAACGGCGGCGATGACGGGCGCTCCCGAACGCAGTGCCTGAGTCATCGAGTCACGATCGATATGGAGCTCCGTTCCGTTAAGTCCCAACTGCCACGCGCCGCTCGTCATAAACGACCATTCGGTGGCACCGGTGGGGGCGTAGTTGCCCGCCTCGGAAAGCGCGCACATATCGACGGGGGTCATATCGGTGCGTCCCGTCTTAAAGATGTAGACCATGGTGAGACACGTAGGCCCGCAGGCATTTTGGCGGATGGTGCCGCCGGCGTAAGGCAGCTCCGACCACGCAGGGTCGATCTGATAGATATGGGGCATCGTGCCGGCTTGCCATTGCGAGCGTGGGGTCGAAAAGGCGAAAGAATAACCGGGTGCGACGGGGGCCTTGAGCAGCTTGTCCTCGGCGGTGGGCTCGAGACCGGCCGACCCGTGGGACATACAGGAGCTCATAAGCACAAAGACCAGACAGGTAAGGATAGAGCACAGTGCGAGGCGAAGTCGACGAGCCGGCAGGGCGGGGGCATTCGCGTGCGATGTCGAGCGGTAGGGCTTGCCGTCGCGTCCGCCTTGGGGATGTGAAAAGAAGCGGTTGGTATGGATGCCGGGCTGACGTGCGCCGTTGCGCCGCAGTTGCGGAACCTCGGCCTGACGCTGTCGAGTGCGCGCGCCCAAGCGGCTATCTTGCTGCGCGCTTGTGCCCGTGCTCAGACGGCCACTCTGCCGTGTTCTGCTTGACTGCTGCCGAGACGAAGGCCTTGGTTGCTCTTGGAGGCGTTGCGGATTGCTGCTCGTGGCACTTCTGGGCGTAGGCGTGGTACGGCCAGCAAGGCGAACGCTTTGTCGCCGTTGATCACCGTCGTTGTATCCGTATGCCATTCGTACCGCCTTGTCTCATGTATAACCTGTCCATCCTACAAAAAAGATGTGCAACAAATGGGTCTGCGCGTCAAAAGCTCGGTAAACGGTACGAAAGGCGCAAAACACACGGCCTCAAAAACATCTCTATATGCGTCCGATGAGCGTACGCCCGTCGGACGGGCGGCAACAATGAGCGGCAAACCGTGCCGTTCGTCCCAAAAACGGCGCCGCTCGTTTTGCAGTTCTGCCTTCGGTCGAGCTACAAGCGGAGCTGCTGCGCCAAGGCCGTATCTTAAAGCCACGAAATAAAAGAGCGCGGCAAAACAGACCGCGCAAGGGGTGACGTCAAGGGGCGTCAAAAAGGAAAGGAGGGGAACAATGGCGGACAAGAACGCAGAAGTTGCAGTCGAGGATAACGGCGGCATGAAGAAAACGCTTTCGCTCTGGAACTTCTTCACCATCGGTTTCGGTGCCATCATCGGTACCGGTTGGGTTCTGCAGGTCGGCGACTGGATGGTCGTGGGCGGCGGTCCCGTTCCCGCTATGATCGCATTCCTCTTGGGTGCAATCTTCCTCGTGCCCGTCGGAGCTGTTTTCGGTGAGCTCACGGCTGCTATCCCCATCTCGGGCGGCATCGTCGAGTATGTCGATCGTAGCTTTGGCCGTACGCTGAGCTACATCACCGGTTGGCTTTTGGCCCTGGGCAACGGCATCCTGTGCCCGTGGGAGGCCATCGCCATCTCGACCCTCGTGTCCGAGATGTTCGGCAGCCTGCCCGGTCTTGAGTGGCTGCGCGCCGTCAAGCTCTACACCATCCTGGGCGCCGACGTTTACCTGTTCCCGACGCTGATCGCGCTCGGCTTCGCAGCCTACGTCATCTTCCTCAACTTCCGCGGCGCCAGCTCGGCCGCCAAGCTCCAGGCCTTCCTGACCAAGGCTCTGCTCTGCGGCATGCTGCTCGCCATGGGCGTCTCGCTGTTCACCGGCTCGCCGGACAACGCCATGCCCGTGTTCTCCCAGGTCACCGGCGCTGGCGGCGGCAAGGCCGCTACCGAGGGCGCCAGCCTGTTCGCCGGCATCGTGTCGGTCCTGGTTCTGACCCCGTTCTTCTACGCCGGTTTCGACACCATTCCTCAGCAGGCTGAGGAAGCGGCCGAGGGCCTTAACTGGAACAAGTTCGGCAAGATCATCTCCCTGGCCCTGCTGGCCGCCGGCGGCTTCTACATGGTCTGCATCTACTCGTTCGGCACCATCCTCGACTGGCATGAGTTCGTTAAGAGCCCGGTTCCCGCGCTTGCCTGCCTCAAGGGTATCAACATGCTCCTGTACCTGGCCATGCTTGTCATCGCCACGCTTGGACCCATGGGCCCGATGAACTCCTTCTACGGCGCCACGAGCCGCATCATGCTCGCCATGGGCCGCAAGGGCCAGCTGCCCGAGAAATTCGCCGAGGTCGACCCCAAGTCCGGCGCTCCCAAGCTCGCCTGCGTCGTTCTGGGCGTCATCACCGTCATCGGTCCGTTCCTGGGCAAGAACATGCTCATTCCTCTGACCAACGTGTCGGCTCTCGCCTTCATCTTCTCCTGCGGCATGGTCGCCCTCGCCTGCCTGCGCATGCGCTTCACCGAGCCCGACCTGCCTCGTCCCTACGAGGTGCCCGGCGGCAAGTTTGGCATCGGCCTCGCTATCGCTGCCTGCGCCATCATCATCGGCCTGCTCGTGATTCCGTTCTCTCCCGCCTCCCTCAACATGGTGGAGTGGAGCATCGTGATCGGCTGGTTGGCTATTGGCCTGGCTCTCATGGCTTTCACCAATTCTCGCAAAAAGTAACGCCTAGCCGGGGCGGATCGGGTGCGCGGAATCCTCTCTCCCGCGCACCGAACCCGGCACCACTTGGGTAGCTTTGTGAGGCCTTAACCCAACACGGCCTCGCCCACATATATGGATCCATAAGGAGGAACCATGTCCACTAAGTATGCAATCGTTGGCGGCAAGCTCATCGACGGTACCGGTGCCGAGCCGGTCGAGAACTCCCTCGTTCTCGTCGACGACAACGGCAAGATCGAGTACGCCGGCACTATGCAGGACCTTCCCGAGGGCGTTGAGGTTATCGACGCCGCCGGCAAGACCGTCCTTCCCGGCCTGATCGACACCCACCTGCACTTCTCGGGCAACCTGACCGACGATGACACCGATTGGGTCATGCAGCCGCTCCTCGAGAAGCAGGCCGTCGCCGTCAAGCAGGCCTACGACTGCCTCACCCACGGCCTCACTACCGTCTGCGAGATCGGCCGCTTTGGTATCCAGATCCGTGACTGCATCGACAAGGGCGTCTTTAAGGGCCCGCGCGTTCTGGCCACCGGCCTCGGCTTCTGCCGCGTTGCCGGCCACGGTGACTCCCACCACTGCACCCAGGAGCTCAACAAGGAATCCCATCCCTGGGGCGACCAGGTCGACGGTCCTTGGGATCTGCGCAAGGCCGTCCGTCGTCGCCTGCGCGAGAACCCCGATGCCATCAAGATCTGGGCTACCGGTGGCGGCATCTGGCGCTGGGACTCCGGTCGCGACCAGCACTATTGCTCCGAGGAGATTCAGGCCGTGGTCGAAGAGGCAAAGATGGTCGGCATCCCCGTGTGGAGCCACTGCTACAACAACCACGCCGCTGCCTACGATTCCGTCCGCTTTGGCTGCGAGCAGCTGATTCACGGTTTTGATATCGATGAGCGCACCATGGACCTCATGGCCGAGCAGGGCACCTTCTTCACCCCGACGATCGCCTTCCTGCCCACCTGGTACGCCACCTATCCGCCCGTCTACGTCCCCGAGCTGCACGACAAGTACGAGGGCACCCTGGTCGAGAAGGAGCTGCAGCGCAACTACGACTGCCTGCGCGAGGCCAAGAAGCGCGGCGTCGTCATGACGATCGGCTCCGACTCCTTCTCCTTCGTCACCCCGTACGGCACCTGCTCCATCGAGGAGATGTACGAGTTCGTCGACAAGATCGGCTTCACCCCGGTCGAGACCATCACCTGCGCCACCCTCAACGGTGCCAAGATGTGCCACATCGAGGACGAGACCGGTTCTATCGAGGCCGGCAAGTGCGCCGACCTGCTGGTCGTCAACGGTGACGTCGCCGCCGACATCCACGTGCTCAACACCGACAACATGGACGTCATCATGAAGGATGGCTGGATCGTCGAGGCTGGCACCTTTGGCGAGGCCAACAAATACAGCGCCTAAACTACCGTTCATCGACGACTGGATGTAAAACACAGTATTTGATTGCATAATGCAATGGAGAGGGTCGCTTGCGGCCCTCTTTATTGCTATGGGTGCGATAGATAAAAGGGGATGACGGTGGATTTAAACAGGCTGATTCTGGGCAAGAGCTATAACTCTACCAAGGTCTTTCGCACGGCCCAGCATGTGGTCCAGGCCATCCTGCTCGGTGTTGTCGTTCCGGCGCTTATCCTGCTGCTTATCTGGGATTTAACCGATAATCCCAATCCCGTGCCGGGCGTTGTCGTTATTGCCGGCCTGGTCATGCTGTGCTTCTTCTTCTCGTATGTCTTTGTGGTCCCCGACGACCTCACATCGAGCGCAACCGACCGTACGCTCGCCATCGCATCAAAAATATTCGCCTACACGTCGCGCGGCCTTACGCCCGAAGCGGCCCTGGGCGCCTCCAAAATTATCCTGTCCGAGACCATCGCCTCTGCCATCTGCTTTACCGATGGCAAACAGGTGTTGGCAAGCTGGGGCGAGGACTCGGCAAAGTGCCCTGCCGGCACCCCAGTTGTGCTCAAGACCACACTCAGTGTGATTGAGACGGGCGAGCAGAGCGTGTTTTCGCGTGACACATCCAATGAGACGGGCGGCTATTTTCCCCGCCTGCGCGCCGGCATTGTCGCGCCGCTTACCGTGCGCGGGCATTGCGTGGGCACACTCGAGCTGTACTATCCCCGCCTGAGCAGCATTGATATGCGCCAGACGGCCCTTGCCTCGGGTTTTGCCGATCTAATTTCCACGCAGCTCGCTAGCTTTGAGCTCGAGCGCCAGGACGAGCTCACAGCCCGCGTTGAGCTTCGCGCCCTGCAGTCGCAGGTCGACCCGCATTTTCTATTCAATACCATTAGCACGATCGTGTCGCTCGTTCGAACCGAGCCCGACAAGGCGCGATCGCTGCTGATCGACTTTTCCAACTACTATCGTCAGACGCTTTCTGACTCCGATACGCTCACCACGCTCGAGCACGAGGTGGAACAGGGCACTCGTTATATCAATCTTATGCAGGCCCGGTATGGCGACGGCCGTCTGCGCGTTTCGGTCGACATCGACTTTGAGGTGCGCGACAGCCTGGTACCGCCGTTTATCTTGCAGCCGCTGCTCGAAAATTGCATCAAGCATGCGCAGCGCGAGATCGAGCCGCTTTCTATTCGTGTTAGGGCTTTTGAGACCGATGACGGCTTGGAGATCATCGTCGAAGATGACGGCATCGGGATGAGCGAAGAAGTCTGCGCGCATCTGTTTGAGCAGCATCGCCGAGAGGAGCCCGAGAGCATTACCGCCGACGGCTCCGTCAAGCGAGGTTGCGGCCTGGCGCTCTTCAACGTGCTTCAGCGCATCCATTTCTTTTACGGAGAAGATTCTGGCATGCGCGTGAAGTCCCAGGAGGGCGTGGGAACGCAGGTCATCGTTGAGTTGAACGGCGAGCCGCATGAGCCGGCGCCGCTAACGGTGTAGCACGCGGTTGGATTGAGAGAAAAAGAGGGGAAGCGCATATGTCCGAAGGCTGGAACATCCTGGTGGTTGATGACGAGCCTCCCATTAGGGC
>DBFZVF010000166.1:0-9233 GCA_048519165.1 Collinsella sp. | reverse complement strand
TGTTGTGTTTTGCCTTTGTAAACGAAAGCCTCCAATCTCCTTACGTTCCCCTTACGTTTAGCCCCTACCGCTGCGGGTATCCTTTTGATGAAGTATGGCAGCCGTGTGGCACGGACTGCTGCGGCGTCGCCGCGATACTTGTGTTATTAGGAGGCTTTAGTATGGCAGCACGTGCGGACAGCGTTTCGCGTGTCGACCATGATGGAGTTACGTTGGTAGAGGGCGCGACGCACGATGTTCGCTTTGCTTTTACCGAACGCGCCGGCGGTGTTTCCGAAGATGCGTACTCCTCACTCAATCTGGGCTCGCATGTTGGCGATGACCCCTTTGCCGTTCAAGAAAATCGTCGCCGCGCACTCGAGGCCTTGGGTGCCGCCGAGTGCGAGCACAACCTGCTTGTTCCCAATCAAGTACACGGTGACCATGTCGTGACGGTGACCTCGAACGGTGCTGATGATCTCGAGAACATTCGCGAGCAGATTGCCGAGGGCTGCGATGCCATCGTCTGCATGGCCCGTGAGGTACCCGTGATGCTCTGCTTTGCCGATTGCGTTCCCGTGGTGCTGGTGGCTCCCGGCGGCTTTGCCGTGGTGCACTCTGGCTGGAAGGGCACGATTGCGCGCATTTCCGCCAAGGCGTGCCAAGCGCTCTGCGAGGCGGCTGGCTGCAAGCCGGACGACATCTCTGCCTACATTGGGCCCCATATCCTGGGCGACGAGTACGAGGTGTCCCAAGTACTTATGGATCGCTTTGCCGCCGAGTTCGCGTGCATCGATGCCTCTGCTTCTCGTATGCTCGATCTTTCCGCCGCCATTCGCGAGGCGCTGATGGACGCCGGCGTCGAGGCGAGCAGCATTGTGGACACCAAGCTTTCCACCGTTCGTCAGAACGACCGCTTTTATTCCTACCGCAACGAGGGCGGCACCTGTGGGCGCCATGCTGCGATCGGCGTGATGCTATGAGAAAGATCGCATCGGTCCTGAGTGCTGCAGTGCTTACGCTCACGCTGTGTGCTTGCTCCTCGGGATCTTCCACATCTTCTATTACCGTGGCCGGCTCGACCACGTGCCTTCCCATTGCCGAGATCGCAGCCGAGGGCTTTAAGGAAGAGGCCGGCACCGATGTGCTCGTCTCCGGCCTTGGCTCCTCTGCGGGTATCGAGGCCGTCAGCAACGGCACGGCCGACATCGCCAGCTCGTCTCGTGGCCTCAATGCCGACGAACAAGACCTTGGCCTGACCCCGATCGTAATCGCGCACGACGGCATCGCAGTCATCGTGAACGACGACAACCCGGTCGACAATCTCTCGACCGAGCAGCTCCGCGATATTTACGCCGGCAAGATCACCAACTGGAAGGAAGTCGGCGGAGAGGACCTGAAGATTCAGGTTATCAACCGCGACGAGGCGTCCGGTACGCGCGAGGCCTTCCGTACCATCGTGATGGACGGCACGCCGTTCGATCGCCGCTCGGCCGTTCTTTCGGGTACGGGCCAAGTGCGCGACGTCGTGTCCCGCTCGCATGGCGCCATTGGCTACATCTCGCTGGGTTTTGTCGAGAGCCTCAACGCCACGACCTCGGTTAAGGCCGTTTCGGTCAACCATGTCGAGGCATCCGAGAAGACGGTCGCAAGTGGCGGCTATCCCATCTCGCGCGACCTTTACTTCTTTGTGAAGGGTACGCCTTCGCATCAGGCGCAGGACTACATTGACTATGTGACGTCCGAGAAGATGGACAAGCAGATTCGCGAGGCGGGCTTTATTCCCGTCACCAACGACGGAAAGGGGAGTGAGTAGCGTGGAAGCACAGGAAACCCCCCAGATTGAGCAGGAGGCTCAGACGCCCAAAAAGCGTGAGTTGGCGTTGGTGTCGCGTAGCACCTATCTCAAGGAGAAGGCGCTGCAGTGGATCTTCTTTGCCTGCGCGTTCTTGGCGGTCGTCACCGTTATCCTGATCTTTGTCTTTACCACGTACTCGGCGCTGCCCGTCTTTACCGACATCGGCCTGGCGGACTTCTTTAGCTTTACGTGGGCGCCATCCGAGGGCCACTACGGCATCATGTCGCTGCTGGCGGGCTCTGGTCTGGTGACGGTCGGTGCGCTCGCCATGGGCGTGCCCCTGGGTGTGGGCACGGCTGTATATCTGGTCGAGATCGCCAGCAAGCGCGTGCGCAGGCTCATCAGCCCCGCCGTCGACCTGCTGGCGGGCATCCCCTCCATCATCTACGGCTTCTTTGGCATGGTCATCATCCGCCCGTTTATCGCGCAGCTGACCGGCGGTCTTGGCTTTGGCGCGCTGACGGCGTGGTTTGTGCTTGCCATCATGATCGTTCCCACCATTACCACGCTCACGATCGATGCCCTCAATTCCATCCCCATGGGCATTCGCGAGGCGTCCTATGCCATGGGTGCCACCAAGTGGCAGACCATCTACAAGGTCGTGCTGCCTGCAGCCAAGCTGGGCATTGTCGATGCAATTGTCTTGGGTATGGGGCGTGCCATCGGTGAGACCATGGCCGTGCTGATGGTCGTGGGCAACGCCCCGGTCATTCCAGATAGCATCTCGAGCCCCATCTCGACGCTCACGAGCCAGATCGCACTCGACATGAGCTATTCCTCGGGCCTGCATCGCTCGGCTCTGTTTGGCATGGGCGTGGTCCTGTTTATCATCTCAGCTGCACTGGTGGGTATCGTTCGCCTGATTTCAAAGAAGAGGGGGTAGGCTATGTCCGATTCCGTTGACACGACGGTCGATACGACATCGTCGCGCGAGCTCATCAAGCGTGCCCTTTCCCATGGCAAGAAGGGCCGCATCAACAAGGACCTGTCCAACAAGATTATGCTCGGCGTGTTTCGCGCCGCGGCCTATATCACCACCCTGGTGTTGCTTGCCATCATCGCCTATGTGGTCATCAACGGTCTTCCGCATATCTCGCTCGACTTTATCTTCGGCTGGCCGCAGGGCGTAAACGCCGAGGGTGGCATCTGGCCCACGATCGTCTCGACCATCTACGTGACGGCGCTCGCCATGCTCATCTGCACGCCGGTTGCCGTCTTGGCTGCGGTCTATCTGGCCGAATACGCCAAGCAGGGCAAGGTCGTCGACATCATTCGCTATGCTGCCGATGCCCTGGCCTCGGTGCCTTCCATCGTTATGGGCCTCTTTGGTTACGCCTTGTTTGTTGAGGCCATGGGCCTGGGCCTTTCGATGGTTTCGGCCGCTCTGGCGCTGGCGCTTCTGATGCTGCCCATCGTCATGCGCACCACCGAGGAGGCAATTCGCGCCGTTCCGCGCTATATCCGTTGGGGCGCATATGGCCTGGGCGCCACCAAGTGGCAGGTCGTCTCCAAGATCGTGCTTCCTTCTGCCTTTGGCCGCATTGCCACCGGTATCGTCCTTGCCATCGGTCGCGCCATCGGCGAGACCGCGGTGGTGCTCTACACCATGGGTCAGGCCATCAATCTGCCGATCTCGCCGCTCGATTCCGGTCGTCCCATGACCGTTCACCTCTATTTGCTTGCCAACGACGGCATCAACATGAACGCAGCCTACGGCACTGCGCTTTTGCTGATGGCGATTATTCTGGCCTTCAACCTGTTTGCGCGTTATCTGTCGCGCAAGCGCCGCTAGTTAAGGAGTCCCATGTCCGTCTATCAGTCCGCTCCCACGCCGGAGCAAGCGGCCATCACAGCCAAGGATTTCAACTTTTGGTACGGTGACTTTCATGCGCTGACGGGGCTCGACCTCAACATCGCCAAAAACGCCATCACCTCGTTTATCGGTCCTTCGGGCTGTGGTAAATCGACGTTTTTGCGCTGCATCAACCGTATGAACGACCTTATCGAGGGTACTCGCGTCGAGGGCACCATGACACTCGACGGCAACGATATCTATGCCGAGGGCGTCGACCCGGTCGACCTTCGTCGCCGCGTGGGCATGATTTTTCAGCAGCCCAACCCGTTTCCCAAATCCATCTACGAGAATGTCGCTTTTGGCCCTCGTCTGCAGGGCGTGACTAGCAAAAGCGACCTCGACGACATCGTGGAAGAATCGCTCAAGCGCGCCAACCTCTGGAAAGAGGTATCCAATCAGCTCAACAAGGATGGTTTGGCGCTCTCGGGCGGTCAACAGCAGCGTCTGTGCATCGCGCGTGTGCTTGCGGTGCAGCCCGATGTCCTTCTGATGGACGAGCCCTGCTCCGCCATCGACCCCACGTCCGTATCTAAGGTCGAGGATCTGATGGCCGAGCTGGCGCCCGAGATGACGATCATCATCGTCACGCATTCTATGCAGCAGGCCGCTCGCATTAGCGACTACACCGCATTTTTCTTGCAGGAAGTTGCCGGTGAGCCCGCCACGCTCATCGAGTATGGTCAAACCGACGCGATCTTCACCAGCCCGGTGGATTCGCGGACGGAAGACTATATCACCGGCCGCTTTGGCTGATCGGTGCGACTAGTCCCAAGCCGATCGGACCTGGTCCGGTGCGTATTCACTGTGCGGGCGGCATGACCGCACCCAACTGATTGGAGTGAACCATGCGCAAACTGTTTTCCCGTCAGCTCATCGAGGCCCGTCACGAGATGTTGAGCATCTACGAGGCCGTCGATCTTGCCCTTCACGACGCCGTGAAGGCCTATGTGACCGACGACCGCAAGCTCGCCACTAAGACCAAGAAGCGCACGCTTTCGATTGATGCTCGCTGCGCCAACTTGGAGGCCGTGTGCTACAACCTGATCGCTACGCAGTCGCCGGTCGCCTCCGACTTCCGTTTGCTGCAGACGATTATCTACGTCGACTTTAACCTGCAGCGCATGACCGATAAGGTTCGCCAGATCTGCCGCGCCACGCGTCACATGGTCAAGGCCGACATCTCGCTGCCTCAGGAGCTCGTCGGCACGGTTGAGGCCGAGGCCGAGGCCGTGTACCAGGTGCTGGGCTCGTCGCTGTCCGCGCTCGTCACCAACGACATGTCCATCATCTGCAACCTGGCCGTTGAGGATGAGCCGGTGCATGCGGCGTACGAGAAGTTCTTCCGTACCTTTAACCGCATGGACACCGGCGATTTTATGGACGACGACAGCAACTATGACGACCTGCGCCGTGCCATCATGGTTTCGCGCTACCTCGATCGCATTGCCTCGATTTCCATCGATGCCGCCTGCCGTCTGACCTTCCTTTTGACCGGACAGCGTATGACTGCCGGCGATATCGCCTGTACGGATGAGGACGAGCTCGAGAGCATGCGCGTGCCTTCGGGCGAGGGCGTCATTATGAGGCCCGCCGTGGATGCACGCTTTGTTGCCAAGGTGCCCGCTAACGAGGTGAGCGAGGGTCTTCGCTACCTGTTGGATCATCTTGAGGACGAGGATGATGCCGAGGACGACGAGGAGTAGGGTACCCCGTTCGTTGAGAGATTGTAAATACCTAAGGGAGCGCGGCCTTGCGGATGCGGGGCTGCGCTCTTGCGTTAGCATGGGACTACTTGTTGTGCTGTTAGCGGAGGCGATTGGCAATGGATAACTATTTGAATGTAATGCGCGCTCGCCGCGAGCAGATACTCGAGCGTTTCTATGCCGCGCTCGATCGCGCCGGGAGGCCCCGTGATGCCGCGCGTTTGATTGCCGTGTCCAAGACCGTCGGCGTCGATGAGACCATCGCGGCCATCCAGGTGGGATATCGCCATTTTGCCGAGAACCGCCCGCAAGAGCTCGTCCGCAAACTTGCAGGTCTGGCGGATCATCCGGAGCTGCCCGAGGTGCGCTTCGACATGATTGGCAACCTTCAGACCAACAAGATCAACGCGGTGTTGGGCTCGGCCGAGCTGATTCATTCGGTGGGGTCGCTTCATTTGGCGCAGGCGATCTCGAGCCGTGCCATTCGCAAGATCGAAGCTGGCGAGCTCGCCGCCCCCCAGCAGGTGCTGATCGAGGTTAACGTAAGCGGCGAGGAGTCCAAGGGCGGTTTTTCGCCCGATGAGATTCGTGGCGCTGCCGGCGAGCTTGCGGAACTTGAGGGAATTTGTGTGCAGGGCCTTATGACTATGGCCCCTCGGGGGAACAAGGATGTGGCGCGTCGCACCTTTGCCGGGCTGCGAGAGCTGAGGGATGAGTTGGAGGCGGCGCATCCCGATCTGAGGCTGCCCGAGCTTTCTTGTGGCATGAGCGAGGACTTTGAGCCTGCCCTTGAGGAGGGCTCTACGCTCGTTCGCCTGGGCAGGGTAGTATTTAGCCCGGAGTTTGCAGTAAAATAGGGCTCTGAAGTGCGCACTGGTTTACAGAGCGCCTGCACTAAACCGTGAGAGGACACAACCATGGGCTTCCTTGACGAGATTAAAAATAAGATGCACCTGGGCGGCCAGCAGGGTTACGACCAGAGCTATGACCAGGATGACGACTACGGCTACGATGACGGCTACGATGATGGCTATCAGAACAACGGCTACAGCGGTACCTCGGGCGAGGGCTTCTATACCCAGGACGAGCCGAGTAACGGCCTGCTGGGCCAAACGCGCCGCGGTGAGGCCGAGTCGGTCGCCGTGTATACGCGCTCCGGCCAGCTGGTCGGCGATGACTCGCGTCATGCAACGACGTACAATCCGCCGTCGCGTTCTCAGGATAGTGCCGCAGGCGGCTATCGCCCCGGCGCTTACGACACGCCGTCGAGTTATGCCGAGAGCGCCCGCGCTCGTGCCGCGGTACCTGCGCCCGCTTCTGCGCCGAGCGACGCCTCGGCCTATGCAAACAACATCATTAACGCCACGCCGCAGCTGCCTGCCTATGTCCTGCGCCCTGAGAGCTATGACGATGTCGAGACCGTTGTCCGCCGCGTGCGCACCAAGCAGCCCGTTGCGCTGATTTTTGTTGGCGTTCGCACCGAGGTCGCCAAGCGTGTCCTGGACTTTAGCTATGGTTTTGCCTGCGGCCTGGGCGCTACGGTCAAAGAGGTGGGCGATCGCGTGTTTATGGTGCTGCCCGCCGGCTGCGAGGTCAAGGATTCGGACCTCAAGAAGCTGCGCGCCGACGGCTACCTTAAGTAAACCCAAGACGAGGAGATTCTCATCAACATCTACACCATTGTCCAGCTGGTCAACACGCTGTTCAACTTCTACTCCACACTTATTGTGGTCTATTGCTTTATGACGTGGATTCCCATGAAGCAGGGCGGCCTGCTGCAGGATATCGCCGCGGTGCTCGATAGCGTCTGCGGTCCGTGGCTCAACCTGTTTCGTCGGTTTATTCCGCCGATGGGCGGCGTTGATTTTTCGCCGGTCGTTGCGATTATTGCGTTGCAGTTGGTGCAGAGGCTGATTCTGCAGCTTCTTATAGGTATACTCGTATAGTACTGGCTCAGTAACTTACGTCGGGCGCCCGGCGCCAAGGCGATGATAAAGGAGAACTTGTTATGGCTATTACCCCTGCTGACATCCAGGCTCAGACTTTCTCTGAGGCCAAGCGCGGCTATGATCCCGCCGAGGTCGACGTCTTTTTGGAGACGCTGTCCTCCGAGGTTGACGCTATGCTTGCCAAGATTGTCGATCTTAAGGGTCGTCTGACTGCCACCGAGCAGCAGCTTGCCGACACGCAGGCCCAGCTTGCCCAGGCTCAGGACGCTGCCGCTCAGGCCGTTCCCGCCGCTCCTGTGGCCGCTCCCGCACCCGACTTCTCCGCTCAGGAGCGCCAGATCTCCGCTGCGCTGATTGCTGCCCAGCAGACCGCCGAGGGCATCGTCAACGATGCCAACGAGAACGCTGAGCGCATCCGCAACGAAGCCGACGCCAAGGCCCGCGAGGTCATCCGTCAGGCCCTGACCGAGAAGCAGGCCGAGCTCGAGGAGATCGACCGTCTGAAGGCTTCCCGTGAGGAGTTCAAAGCCGAGTACCTCAAGCTCATCCAGCACTTCATGGACGATGCGCAGAATTCCTTCCCGTCCGACCTTATGGCCTCCACGCCGGTCGGTTCTGCGGCTTCTCCTGCAGTGACCGTTCCCGCCGCCGAGCCGCTGCCTGTCGCTGATCCGGTTGTCCCCGTGGCTGACCCCTTCGCCCCGATCGACAACTTTGCCGCCGACGACCTGGACTAGCGCCAGAGCTACAATCTCGTGTCCTTAAGAGGAGCTCGCACCTGCGGGCTCCTTTTTTAGTAGATTTTTGGGATATGCCTTAATTTCTACCTTTTATCAATTTTATATACGGTGCTCCGCAGAGAGCCTGTCACAAGCTCGATATGCTTGAGAGACAATCCGATGCGTCATTTCACATTGTGGGTGAAAGCCCCCGCAATCATTGACTAAGTTCGATATGTTCGAAATCCATATCACGTACATGGGTAATAACGGTATATGGAGGCTCGCAAGTAGTCAAAGTAACCGAACCGGGGCAGAAAGGTGCGCAAACAAACCGCGACGAACAGCTTCTTCCGCATTTCCTTAGGCAAGCGAAAAGAGGGATGGCATGATGGCCAAGAGCTACGTAAAGATTGTAATTGTTGTTCTTGCAGTTGGTCTTGCAATGGCGCTATGTGCATCGTTTGCGACGTATAGGTCCGAGCAGTCGTTTATTGATGGCGCTGAAAATGGGTTTGGCATAGACGGGATGTATGCCAGCGGTGATGCAATCAGGCCGTCTATGGCGATTCTTGCGGGCGAAGATATGGAATGGCAAATCTGTAATGCCGATGGCTCTTGTATGAGTGGTCGTTTGGCTGCAACAAGCGATCCGAATTCGTTTGATCTTCTCGACGATGACGGAGCGGATTGCGGTTCTGTTCACCTGTCATATGCATCGCGAGATGGGATGGACGGCATTCTCTATGTCTCTCACAAGATTGGTGATTTCAAGATGCGCAGGACTAACCGCGTGCCGGCTTTTATTGAGGAATGATGGTTGCCGTGTTAGTCGCCTACAGCTCGGCCATGTATTCGTGAAAGCTGTTCCATCTGTATTCCAATAGGGAAGCGCGTGCGCCCTGGGCGCGAAAACGCCGAGCTCTGCGTGTGATAGGGCAGAACTCGGCGAAGGGCGCGTGGTAAAAAGGAGATTTTAGGGCATGTGCCAAAAACTACTTGAGGAGGAAGTCGGAGAGGGGAATGGTGCGGGCATCGCGATGCTCGGGATCGGCGATGTGGTCGGCAGGATAGCCGCAGACGAGCATGTGATAGGGATAGACGCCCTCGGGTAGGTTGAACCGCTCTCGGGCTAGCTCGGGCTTAAAATGGCATACCCAACACGTTCCC
>DBFZVF010000165.1:0-10184 GCA_048519165.1 Collinsella sp. | reverse complement strand
GCCTACCCCAACCTTTCAAAAAGGAAAGCTGGACGTAAGCCAAATCGATGGCAGCCCATGTGCGGCGCTGCGATGATGAGGCCGTAACAAGGAGCTGGTCTCAAGGAGGAGTCATGATGTACGGAGCAGGGCAAGTGCGTGAGCCGCGGTCGTTGGGAAGGCGCATGGGTGATTCTGTGATCGCTGCCGTGTGCACGGGATTGATGGCGGTGCTTTGCATTGGGATGCTGTGGGCCATGTCGCATGTGGGACAATAGCGGACGGTTGGGTGCTGGCATGAACGGCGCTCACGTATTCGTTTTGCTTGTTAAGGAGTACCCATGGGTGTCGTCGATCCCTTTTCTGTTGCTCGGGCCGCGGGGCTTGAGCTGACCGGGAAGTCCGAGGGCCTCACGCTCACCGACGGCACGATGGAGCTGCGTGCCGATTTTGGCCGCATGCTGCCGCGACTCAAGCAGGGCCGTCTGCAGCAAGAGCTGTTGGTGAAGGCTGCGCGCACAAAGGGCATCGAGCGACCATGGGCGATTGACGCTACGGCAGGCTTTGGCGAGGATTCGCTGCTGCTGGCGGCCGCGGGCTTTACCGTCGATCTGTATGAGCAGGATTGCGTGATCGCGGCACTCCTCAAGGATGCCTTGGATCGCGCGGCAGATGATCCGGCGCTTGCGGTTGCCGTGTCGCGTATGCGCTTACATGCGGGCGAGGACAGCATTGCCGGCCTTCGCCATACAGCTGAGCTGATCGGGCAGGGCGAGCTTGCCGCTCCCGACGTGGTGTATCTGGACCCCATGTTTCCCGGGCGCACCAAGAGCGCGGCGGTTAAAAAGAAGTTCCAACTCTTGCACCATCTGGAACAGCCGTGCGCCGATGAGGAGACGCTGGTCGAAGCTGCGCTTGCGGTGCATCCGCGCAAGGTGGTTATCAAGCGGCCGGTGAAGGGGCCGCTGCTTGCCGGCGTTAAGCCGAGCTATCAACTTGCGGGCAAGGCCGTTCGCTACGATGTGTTGGTGCCGCCGCGCCCGTAGCTTGCGTGCGATGGCTGGCGCTCCGTCAATGCCGTGCCGATGCGGCGCCTATTTCCAAGGGTGCGACGTCAAGTGCCAGCCGCCGCAGTATTCGCATTTGTAGCAGGCCAGCCCGCGGCGTCCGCGGTTTTCGCAGTCGGCCATAACTGCCTCGGCCTCGGCGCGCGTGTCGTAACGGTTTTTGCGCTCGCACGATTTGTAGCGCCAGGCTTCATCGCGCTCGGCGTCCAGGGCGTCGCGGCGCTCGTCCTCGCGTGCAAACAGGTCGCTCATATCGCCGCCGGTAGCAGCGCTCAAAAACTCGCTTTTGGCCTTTGACCAGGCGGCTCGCTTTTTGCTTCCCATCTGCTTCGCGCCCTTCTCCAAACGTTGGTATCATTGCTCAATCAAAGTGATACCAATAAACGTGAGGTCGCCGCGTGATGATCAGAAAAACCCTCGATACCGACATTCCCACCGTCATGGCCATCTATGACGCGGCCCGCGCCTTTATGCGCGCACATGGCAACACGACGCAGTGGCCCGAGGGCACGCCTTCGGGCGAGCAGCTGGCTGCCGATATCGCCGCCGGTGGCAGCTATGTGTGCGAGGAAGACGGACGCGTGGTGGCGACGTTTGCCTTTCTGCCGGGGCCGGACAGTTCCTACGATGTGATCGAGGGCGGCCAGTGGCGCAGCGACGCCCCGTATGCTGTGCTGCACCGTGTGGCGTCCGATGGCACCGCGCACGGTATCGCGGCTGCGATGTTTGCCTTTGCCAAGGAACGCGCCGATCACCTGCGCATCGACACGCATCAGGACAACCTGCCCATGCAGGGAGCCATCGCCAAGGCCGGGTTTAAGCGCGCCGGTATCGTATATGTGTCGGACGGTACGCCGCGCGTCGCGTTTGATTGGCTGCGCGAGGCATAAAGGCCGAGCCACATACCAGCGTTTTACCAAAAATGGCCCCGAGTGGGGCCATTTTTGGTAAAACGCGTTGTTGTGGGGCTCGCGTTGTTATCGCCCCAGATGAGCCCAGGCAGACAAAAAGGGGAGGTGCCGGCTTTCGCAAGGCGCGAACCTACGAAAATCGCTGCGCGGCAACGCGGGGCGATGAGCTCGGTCGGGGGATAGGGCTCGCTTCGCCCGCCGGCCCGTACATTGTATCATCCAGTGTGGAACAAGGATGCCCGTTGCCGCGTGCGATGGGCTTGCAATAAGAGGAGAGCCATGTCGAAGCAAACGGTCGTTGGAATCTTGGCGCATGTCGATGCCGGCAAGACCACGCTGGCCGAGGCCATGTTGTTCAACGCGGGTCGCATTCGCAAGCGCGGCCGCGTGGACGATGGCGATTCGCATCTGGACACGAACGCGATCGAGCGTGAGCGTGGCATTACGATCTTCTCGTCGCAGGCCGTGCTCGACCATGGCGATACCCACGTCATGCTCGTGGATGCGCCGGGGCATGTCGATTTTTCTGCCGAGGCGGAGCGCACGCTGCGCGCGCTCGACTACGCGATTTTGGTTGTGGGTGCCAACGATGGCGTACAGGGTCATACCGAAACCCTGTGGCGTCTGCTTACACGTTATGACATCCCGACGTTTATCTATATCAACAAAATCGATTTGGAGAATCCCGGCCGCGATGTCTTGTTGGCACAACTTGGGCAACGTCTTTCCGAGGGCTGCCTGGATGCCAACGAACTGCTGGCGGGCGGCGCCGTTCAGGAGGACGCTGCTGCGTTGGACGAGGCGGCGCTCGAGGAGTTTCTTGAGGCGGGTGAGCTTTCTGTCGCAACGCTGTCGCGCATGGTTGCCGAGCGCAAGCTCTTTCCATGTTTTGCCGGCTCGGCGCTCAAGGACCAAGGCGTGGACGAGCTGCTGGACGGCATATGCGCGCTGATGCGTGAACAGGCATGGCACCCGGAGTTTGCCGCGCGCGTCTATCGTGTCAGCCGCGGGGATCGCGGCGAGCGCTTGGCATGGCTTAAAGTGACCGGCGGCACGCTGCATGCCAAGCAGATGATTGACGGACGTTCCGGTGCCGAGGCATGGGAGCAGAAGGTCGATCAGGTACGCATCTATAACGGCGAGAAGTATGAGCTTGCCCAAGAAGTTGCTGCTGGCGGTATTTGTGCCGTGACGGGTCTTGCGCACGTTCGCCCGGGGGACGCCCTGGGCGCGGAGCCCGCGGGCGATGCACCCGTCATTGCGCCGGTCCTTACCTATACGGTGCTTCCGGGCGAACACGATGTTCATGCGGTGTTCAAAGCGTTGACTGAGCTGGCGGATGAAGATCCCATGCTCGGCGTAAGCTGGAATACGCATCTAGAGCAGATTCATTTGCAGTTGATGGGCGCTGTGCAACTCGAGGTCGTGCAGCGGGTGTTGGCCGATCGCTTTGACCTTTCGGTTGAGTTTGAGTCTGGCGGCATTCTCTATAAGGAGGCTATTTCGCAGCCGGTCGAGGGCGTGGGCCACTTTGAGCCGCTGCGCCACTATGCCGAGGTGCATTTGCGCCTGGAGCCGTTGCCAGCGGGTTCGGGCGTGCAGTTTGGCACCGTGACCTCGACCGACGAGCTCGATCTTAACTGGCAGCGTTTGGCACTCACCAACGCCATGGAGCGCGACCACCTGGGCGTGCTGACTGGCTCGCCCATCACCGATGTGCGCATTACGCTCACGGGCGGTCGCGCGCATGCCAAACACACCGAGGGCGGCGATTTTCGCCAGGCCACGTACCGTGCGATTCGCCAGGGACTCATGCAGGCGCGTGAGGCCGGCGCGGCGGTACTGCTGGAGCCGTGGTATCGCTTTGAGCTCGAGGTACCGGGGGAGTGCGTGGGCCGGACGCTCTCGGATGCCACACGCATGGGTGCCGAGTACGAGCCGCCGACGATGGCGGGAGACCGGACAAAGCTTGTGGGTCGCGTGCCAGCATCCGAGGTGCAGGATTACGCGCTGGAGGTGGCCGCCTACACGAGCGGTCGCGGGCATCTGTACCTGGAGTTCGCCGGCTATGCGGCTTGCCATGATGCCGAGCGCGTTATAGAGGCGGCCGCCTATGAGCCCGAGGCCGATCTGCCCAACACGCCCGACTCGGTCTTTTGCTCTCACGGCGCCGGTTACACGGTCAAATGGTACGACGTACCCGCCGCGGCACACGTAAAGGTCGATCCCGCCACCTTCCGCCCCTGGCGTGCAGCAGACGCGGAGTTTTTCGGCCACATGTGACAAAGGGGCAGTTCCTTTTGTTCCATGCTATTGGTATAACTCGGTATAAGTTGGTATAACTATTATCAGGGTTTGCCAATCCGAGGAGGCCGACATGAATCCAAATCCCTTTAAGCCAACGGCAGGCAAGCGGCCTCCGATACTCATCGGTCGCGAGTCGGTCATCGAAGATTTCGAGGAAGGGCTCGATAACGGCGCCGGAGCGCCGGGCAGGCTCATGCTCATTACGGGAAACCGCGGCTGCGGCAAGACAGTTCTCCTGCGGGAGCTGCAACGTCTGGCCAGTGAGCGCGGATGGGCGGTTGTCTCCGATTCCGCTTCGCTTGGCTTATGCGACCGCTTGGCCGACGCGCTTCGCTCGAATAAACCCGTTGTGACGTCAATGGAGTTCGGTCCGTCGTTTGGGCGGATGTCGGTCGAGGCGGCGCGGGCAAAGGGCGAGACGTTGCGAGGGCTGGTCAACGAGCGCCTCAAGAAGCTCGGTCCAGGCAAGGGCATACTGTTTGCGATTGACGAGGCTCAATCTGCGTCTATCGAGGAGCTGGCGGCTCTTGCCGTTCTCTATCAACAGGTGCTCGGAGACCAGGATGCCACGGGCTTGTCCGATAGCGACCAGCGCGGCCTTGCGCTTGTTTTTGCCGGCTTACCCAGTATGGTTGACGATCTGCTCGAAGAGCCGAGCGTGACGTTTTTGCGGCGTGCCCAGCAGCGTACGCTGGGGGCGATATCTTTGCCCAAGGTGCGCGATTCGTATATCCAGACGGTCAAAGACGCTGGTCTTTACGTTGACGCGGAGACGGCGGACCTTGCGGCGCGCAAAAGCATGGGGCATCCCTATATGGTTCAGCTGGTGGGCTATTACATGTGGCGGTCTGCTGTCCGGCGCAACACGCGAGTCATTGAAAGGCGCGATGTCGAGGCTGGCTACGCCGATGCCGTCTCCGAGTTCTATGAAGCGGTCGACGCTCCCTTGTATTACGGGTTGCGCAGTCCGCAGCGCCTCTTTATCGAGGCCATGGCGGCTGACGAGGGCAAACCGACGCGCATGGCGGATATCATTGAGCGTTGCGATCGCACCCAAAGCTGGGCGAGCAAATATCGCGCAAGCCTGATTCGCGAGCGCGTCATCGAGGCTGCCGGATACGGCCTCGTCCGGTTTACCGTGCCCATGCTGGGCGAGTATATCCGCGACCGCATTTTATGGCATGAGTAGGGTGATAAAGGTGACGGAACAGAAGATGAGCCCGCAGGCTATCGAGGTGCGTGGCGCGCGCGTCCATAACCTTAAGGACGTCGATATCGATATCCCGCTGGGAAAGCTCGTGGGTATTGCCGGCGTGTCGGGTTCGGGCAAGAGTTCGCTGGCGCTGGGGGTTCTTTATGCCGAGGGTTCGCGTCGCTACTTGGAAGCACTCAGCACCTATACTCGACGTCGCCTGACACAGGCCGAACACGCCCAGGTGGATGAGGTCTTGCACGTGCCGGCGGCGCTCGCATTGCATCAGCGCCCCAGCGTGCCGGGCGTGCGTTCCACTTTTGGCACCATGACCGAGCTCAACAACAGCCTGCGTCTGCTCTTTAGCCGCTGCGCCCATCACGTGTGCCCGCACTGCGGGGCGCGCGTGGAGCCGAGCCTTAACGTGGCTGCGGGCCTGTCGCTCACGTGTCCGATATGCGGCCGCGAGTTCTACGCGCCGAGTGCCGAGGATTTGGCTTTCAATAGCGGTGGTGCGTGCCCTACCTGCGGCGGCACCGGTGTCATGCGCGAGGTGGACGAAGCGAGCCTGGTGCCCGACGAGTCAAAGACCATCAACGAGGGTGCAGTGCTTCCCTGGGGTACGCTCATGTGGGATCTGATGAAGCAGGTGGCAGGCGAGATGGGCGTACGCACCGACGTACCGTTTAACCAGCTCACGCCTCAAGAGCGCGATATCGTGTTCCACGGCCCGGCGGTCAAGAAGCACATTCTCTACGTTCCCAAAAACGGCGAGGGCGCCACGCCGCTCGACTTCACCTATTACAACGCCGTCTATACCGTCGAGAATGCGCTCGCCAAGGTTAAGGACGATAAGGGCTTAAAACGCGTTGCGCGCTTTTTGCGCGAGGGCCCATGCCGCGACTGCAGCGGCACGCGTCTCTCCGAGGCGGCACGCCAGCCCCAGGTGCGCGGTATCAATCTGGCGCAGGCGGCGGCCATGACGCTGGGCGAGGCGATTGAGTGGGTGCGCGGGGTGCCCGCATCCTTGCCGCCCGAGATGCGGCCCATGGCGACGGATATCTGCGATTCGTTTTTGAGCACGGCCCGTCGTCTGGTCGACCTGGGTCTTGATTACCTTTCACTCGATCGCGCCGGTGCCACGCTTTCCACGGGTGAGCGCCAGCGCGTGCAGCTTGCTCGCGTGGTGCGCAATCGATCGACGGGCGTGCTCTATGTGCTGGACGAGCCCTCGATCGGCTTGCATCCTGCCAATGTCGACGGCTTGGTGGGTGTGATGCGCGATCTGGTGGATGACGGCAACACCGTGGTTGTTGTCGACCACGATACGCGCGTACTGGCGGAAGCCGACTATCTGGTCGAGATGGGCCCCGTTGCCGGAGCAGGTGGCGGCAACGTGATCGCCGCCGGTACGGTGGACGAGCTCGAACAATCGCAGGGCAGCCGCATCGCCCCGTTTTTGCGCTCGGACCCCAAGCGCTTGCGTCCGCAGGTGACTGACGACGAAATGTTCGACCAGGGCCACATCCGCATGGCAACCGATGCCATCCATACCGTCAAGCCGCTCGAAGCCGATATCCCGCGCGGCCGCCTTGTCGCGGTGACGGGCGTTTCGGGCTCGGGCAAGACGACGTTGGTGCTCGAGACGCTCATCCCGGCGCTTAAGGCGCAGGCAGCCGGCGAGCGCCTGCCAAAACATGTGCGCTGGGTCGATGCCGAAGGCATTGCCCGCGCAAACCTGATTGACGCTACGCCTATCGGCGCCAACGTGCGCTCGACAGTGGCGACTTATGCCGACATTCATGACGAGCTGCGTCGCGCCTTCGCCCGTACGTCCGAGGCCAAAGCAGCCGGCTACAAGGCGGGTGCCTTTAGCTACAACACTGGCGCCTTGCGCTGCCCTACGTGCGATGGCACGGGCTCGATATCGCTCGACGTGCAGTTTTTGCCCGACGTCGAGATCGTCTGCCCGGCATGTCGTGGATCACGTTATGCAGACGCGGCTTCGCATATCCATCGCGAGGGCAAGGACGGGAGCCTGCTTACGTTGCCGCAGCTCATGGACATGAGTGTGGACGAGGCTATCGACGCCACGCTGGGACTCAAGAAAGTTCAGACGCGCTTGCAGACCTTGCACGACCTGGGATTGGGCTATCTCACGCTTGGTGAGCCCACGCCGGCGCTTTCGGGCGGCGAGGCACAGCGTCTTAAGCTTGCGAGCGAGATGGGCCGCGTGCAGGATGATGCCGTATTCGTGTTCGACGAGCCCACGATTGGACTACATCCGCTCGATGTTCAGGTGCTGCTGAACGTGTTTGACGGTCTCGTTGCCAAGGGCGCCACGGTTATCGTGATCGAGCACGATCTCGACCTTATCCGTAACGCCGATTACGTGATCGACATGGGCCCGGGCGGTGGTGGCGCCGGCGGGCAAATCGTCTGCGCCGGTACGCCAGGCGACATCGCGGCCTGCTCCAAGAGCATTACCGGTCGCTACCTATAACCGAATGTGACAAAGGGACAGTCCCTTTGTCACATGCCCGGAAAGCCTGTTTGGCGCAGCGCCTCGTAGAGGACGATGGCGGCGCTGTTGGAGAGGTTGAGTGCGCTGATACGATAGTCGTCCGGATTGACGAAGTTGCCGCAGATATCCTGCTGAAGGATGACCTCATGGCCGTCCTCGATATGCCCCAGCGACACCTCGTGGGCTTCCCAAGTCTCGGCGTTATCAAGCGAGTCGCAATCGCGCAGCATCGGGATGCGCTCGCAGCGCTCGGGCGCCGCGGCAAGCAGTGGCTCGGGAATGCCCGAGCTCTCGCTGCCAAAGACCAAGAAGTCGCCGTCGCGATAGGTGCTTTGCGCATAGGTGCGACGAGCCTTTTTAGTCAGCAGGTGCAGGCGCTCATCGGCGGGGGAGAGGCCGTTGCGGGCAAGGAAGTCCTCCCAGTCGGCATAGGTCGTCACGTCTAAGTTTTGCCAGTAGCCCAGTCCGGCGCGACGCACCGTCTTGTCGTCGAGCGAAAACCCCAGCGGCTCCACCAGATGCAGGCGGGCGCCGGTAACCACGCAGGTGCGGCCGATATTGCCCGTATTGGCTGGAATTTCGGGCGCATACAGCACGATATTGAACATGAATCTCCTTGGCTTAGAACGAAAAACCACCACGAAGGGCACCTTCGTGGTGGTTTGGCGGCTACGTAGGCGGAAAAATGCCCGCTTGGATAAACCTAGGCGCGGTGCCAGTCGGTCAGGCAGGCATCGAGGGAGGCGATGAGCGCATCCTTGTCCATGTGACGGCCGATGATGCACAGGCTCGTCATGCGGTCGCCCGTCTCGTCGTCCCAAATTTGCATGATCTCGGGGTTCTCGTCGATGATCTTCTGCTTCTCGCCCTCGGGTGCCGAGTCAACGAACAGACCGTTCTCCATCAGGCGCATCTGGTGGCCAGCCTGCTCAAACATGTAGCACATGTCCGGATCGCCGGTCTGCCACAGCGGACCCTTGACGCGGATGACCTCGTCGGGCCACTCCTGCTCAACAAAATCGGTGAACTTCTGCAGGTCAAACGGCTTGCGGCGCGAGTAAACAAAGGTCTCGATGTCGTACTCGAGCACCTCGGGGTCGTCGTGCTCCTCGGGATGCTCCATGGCCTCGATCCAGGCAGCGGAGTTGTAGGCGCGCATAAAGTCGAAGCGGTCGGTATCGAGCAGCTCCTCCATGGGGACCTCGCCGTTTTGGGCCTCGACGATCACGGCGTCTTTCTGCAGGCTGCGCACGATGGCCTTAAGCTCGGCGATCTGCTCAGGGCTCACGGTATCGGTCTTGTTGAGGATCAGCGTGGAGCAGAACTCGATCTGCTGGATGAGCAGGCTCTCGATGTCGTCCTCGTCGATATCCTCGGCCAGCAGGTCGCGACCGCCGTTGAACTCGTCGTACATGCGGGCGCAGTCGACCACGGCCAGGATGTTGTCGAGCGCGAGCTTGGGCTCGCCGCCCACCTTGGCCTCGTCGCAGAAGCTCGAGATGGTGTAGGCGATGGGGATGGGCTCGCAAATGCCCGAGGCCTCGATGATGATGTAGTCGAAGTTGCCCGAATCGGCGATGCCCTGCAGCTGGTTGGCAAGGTCGTCCGAAAGCGTGCAGCAGATGCAGCCGTTGGTGAGCGGGATGAGGTCGTCGGTTTCGGAAAGACCGCCGTCGGCGATAAGGCTGGCGTCGACATTGATCTCGCCGATGTCGTTGACGATCACGGCGGCGCGGATGCCGCCGTCGTTAGCGAGGATGTGGTTGAGCAGCGTGGTCTTGCCGGCACCGAGGTATCCGGTAAGCATGATGATCTTCACGGGTTTGTTGGGCATGTGCCCTCCTTTGTTAGACATGGCTTACAGTTGAATCTTATGCCAAACGCCTGCTCTTATACCCACGCGCCGGCAAATAACACAGGCTACTCCCAGGCTCCCCATACATCGGGGCAATAACCGACGGTGGCCTTTTTGCCGTTGCGAACGATGGGCTCGGCCAAGACCTGCTGATTCTCGAGCAGTTTATCAAAGCGCTGACTGGGGGTAAGGTGCTGGATGAGTGCGAGCGTCTCCTCGTCCTTGGCCTTGGGGTTGAGCAGCTTGTCGATGCCGCCGACCGCCTGCATCACGCTCGTGAGCTCGCCCTTGCTCATCTCCTTTTCCTTAAGGTCGATAAACTGCACCTTAATGCGGCGCTCCTTAAAAT
>DBFZVF010000164.1:0-3685 GCA_048519165.1 Collinsella sp. | reverse complement strand
GCGTCGCCCTCCTCTTCCTCCTGCATGCGGTTGATGCAGTCGAGCGTGACCTGCTTCACATCGGAGCCGACCACGTCGATGGAACCGGCAATGATACCCATGACGTCACCAGAGTGAATCGGAGAGCCGTCAGAGGCGCTGGAATCGCGCACGGCACGGGTGACCTCGCCATCGCGAACCTCGCTGATGGCGTCGACCATGGCGGCAACGGCGTCCTCGAGCTCGGATTCGGGCAGGACCGCAAACAGCGCGGAGAAGGCCTGCGGGACGGTCTTGGTGGGAACGACGGCGACCTTCTTGTCGGTGCAGGCAGAAGCTGCGGCCTCGGCAGCCATGCGGATGTTGCCGTTATTGGGCAGGATGATGACCGAGGTCGCGTTGACCTGGTCGACGGCGCCCAGCAGGTCGGCGGTCGAGGGGTTCATGGTCTGGCCACCCGAGACGATCACGTCAACGCCAAGGGACTTAAGGATGTCGGCCTCACCCGAACCGGCGGCAACGGCGACAAAGCCCAACGCCTTGGCGGGCTCGGCAGCCTTCTCCTGGTCCTCGTGAATCTTGGCAGTACGGTCATGGGCCTCCATCTCCATGTTGTGGATAAAGACCTCGTAGATCTGACCGAGCTGCAGCATGTGCTCGAGCACCAGATTGGGGGTGTTGGAGTGCACGTGAATCTTGTAGTCGGGGTAGGCACCCACGAGCAGCTCGCAGTCGCCCATGGAACCCAGGAACTTAAGGCACTCATCCTCATCAAAGGGAGCGTCGGCCTTAAAGAGGAACTCGTTGCAGTAGCGGAACTCCGAGCCCTCCCAGTCGTCGTTAGCCTCGATCTCAACGCGACCGAGGGCCGCGTCACGGGCAGAGCCAGCGGAATCAAACGTGGCGGAAAAATCCTCGACAACGGTGCTGCGGCCAAGCGCGGCGGCGACAAAGTTCTCAAGGAAGATGGCAAAGCCAAAGGCGCCGGAGTCGACCACGCCGTTCTCCTTCAGAACGGGAAGCAGGTCAGGCGTACGGGCGACGGACTGGTAGGCCTCGACGACGATGGCATCGAGCGCGTCCTCGGCCGAGAACTTCTTCTTTTCGCACTCGTCGGCCTTGGTCGAGACATCGCGCAGCACCGTGAGGATCGTGCCCTCGATGGGCTTGCGGACGGCCTGGAAAGCAACCTTGACGGCGCGACGGAACGCATAGGCGATGTTGGCGGACGTGATGGGCTCATCGACAGAGACGAGACCCTCGGCAACACCGCGCAGGATCTGCGAGGTGATGACGCCGGAGTTGCCGCGGGCACCCATCAGGGAGCCGTGGGTGATGGCGCCGGCGATGGCCTCCATGTCGGCATCGGCGGGAAGGGCGGAAAGCTCCTTAGTCACCGAAGCGAGCGTAAGCGACATGTTGGTGCCGGTGTCGCCGTCGGGTACGGGGAAGACATTGAGCTTGTTGATCTCCTCGGCCTTGTCGGAAACGGCAGCCGCAGCGATCGGAAAACAGGTGCGAATGGTCTTTGCAATCATGGGTATTTGAATCTCCGTTTTCGGACGCTAGTTCAGACGGCTCTTGAGCGCGTCGATGTGGATGCCGATCTTAAGGCTGGCGGGATCGATCTGGGCGATCTCCTGCAGGGTAAAGGCAACGGAGCTCGAAAGATTATGGCAGACGGACTTCATGTTGACGCCGTTCTCGAGCACGACGTGAAGATCGACCGTAAGGCCGTTCTCGTCGGCGGAGACAAGCACGCCCTTGCGGAGGCGCTGGCCGGCAAGCAGGCGCACGCTCTCGGCGCCCTGGAGCTGCTCGGCCATACCGACGACGCCATAGCACGTCATCGCGGCATAACCGGCAATATCGGCAATAACGTCGTTCGAGACGCTCAGGCTGCCGTTAATGGTCTCAGACACAAGAATCTCCTTATCTGGTGCTCGCGGCACCATCTCGTGGGAGCAATCATTGGAATATTCTACAACGACCGCGCCATGTTGAGGTGGCGGGCCTCGGGATTACATCCTCGACACGAAATGTTGATATGGCAACGTTCGCGCCAGGCGATCGCGGCATGAAAAAACCCGCCGCAAAAGCGACGGGTTTTACAACCTGGCTCCCCGGGTAGGACTCGAACCTACAACAGCGCGGTTAACAGCCGCGTGCTCTACCATTGAGCTACCGAGGAATAGGTGCGTGCTCTCAAGCAACGAAGTTTATTATACGGACGAATCAGCTCAGGGCAAGAACTTTTTTGAGATTTTTTCCGACCTAGTCATTCAAGAACGTCCCCAATGACTAGTCGTTTAAGAACGTCCCCAACGACTACATGAAAGCGCCCTCAAGCTGATGTGCTTGAGGGCGCTTCTGGCTTGACTAGCTTTCGATGTAGTCCTTCAGCTTGCTGCTGCGGCTGGGATGGCGGAGCTTGGCCAGAGTCTTGGACTCGATCTGGCGGATACGCTCGCGCGTGACGCCAAACTCGCGGCCGACTTCCTCGAGCGTGCGGGGATGTCCGTCAACAAGGCCAAAGCGCAGCTCGATAACCTTGCGCTCACGATCGGCAAGCGAGTCGAGCACCTGGGTGAGCTGCTCCTGCAGCATGGAGAAGCTGGCAGCATCGGGCGGAACGATAGCCTGGGAGTCCTCGATGAAGTCGCCCAGCTGGGAATCCTCTTCCTCGCCGATGGGGGTCTCGAGCGACACGGGCTCCTGCGAAATCTTCTGGATCTCGCGGACGCGGTCGGCACTCATGTCCATCTCGGCACCAATCTCCTCGGGGGTCGGGTCGCGACCCAAGTCCTGGAGAAGCTGGCGCTGCACGCGGACGAGCTTGTTGATGGTCTCGACCATGTGCACGGGAATACGGATGGTACGGGCCTGGTCGGCGATAGCACGCGTGATGGCCTGGCGGATCCACCACGTGGCGTACGTGGAGAACTTAAAGCCCTTCTGGTAGTCGAACTTCTCGACGGCGCGGATCAGACCGAGGTTGCCCTCCTGGATCAGGTCCAGGAACAGCATGCCGCGACCGACATAGCGCTTGGCGATGGAGACGACCAGACGCAGGTTGGCGCTGATGAGCGCCTGCTTGGCCTCGAGACCCACGTTCTCGATGCGGGTCAGGCGACGCATCTCGGAACGCGTAAGCTCGATCTCGCCCGCCTCGGCGGCCTCGAGCTTCTCGGTGGCATCGAGACCGGCCTCGATCTTCATGGCCAGATCGACCTCTTCGGAGGCGGTCAGCAGGTCGACCTTGCCGATCTCCTTAAGGTACATACGAACCGGGTCGCCGGTCAGCATCACCGTGGAGGCATCGATGCCACGCACGCGCGAACGCGAACGGGACGTGCGCACGGTGCGCTTCTTCTTGCTCTTGGAAGAACCCATCTCGGCGTCGGCCTGACGGGCCATCTTAAGCTCGTGATCGTCGAGCGAGCCGGAATCGTGCTCGTCGTCATCGAAATCGTCGGTATCGCTATCGTTATCGTCATCGTCGACGTCCATGGGGGCGTCGTCGTTTCCGCTCGCGGAGATAATCTGGATGCCGCTGTTGCGCAGCGCGGAATACACCGCGTTGAGCTGCTCGTCAGACACATCGATATCCTTCAGGGCGACCTGAATCTCGTCCTCGGTTACCGAAGTCCTGTTTGAGCCGTTGCCCATGAGCTTTGCAACGTAGGATTCCAGCCCAGTACCCGTG
>DBFZVF010000163.1:0-5362 GCA_048519165.1 Collinsella sp. | reverse complement strand
GAAAAGGAGCGTCCCCAAGTGCCGAGCCGCAGCTATAACAGGCCAAAGTGCTTCGCGGCGTTGTAGATGCCGTCATCGTCCACGGCGGTCGTTACGTAGGTCACCGCGGCCTTCACGGTATCCTGCGCGTTGCCCATGGCCACACTTGTGCCCACGGCCGAGAACATCGACAGGTCGTTCTCGCCATCGCCAAAAGCAATCGCCTCGCTCGCGTCGATGCCCAGGCGCTCCAGCGTCGCCGCCACACCCAGGTCCTTGCCGCCGTCGGCCGGAATAATGTCGCAGAACAGGTCGCACCAGCGCGTGGTTGTAGAATGCGACAGGACATCGGTAACTATGCCCTGGTCGGCCGGGTCCACAAAGGCGCAGAACTGGTAAACCGGCGCATCGAAAGCATGCTCAAAAGGCTCCTCGTGATACGAGATTCCGGCATTGTCGGCAGCCGCCACCACGCGCTTGGACAGACGGTTCACAAACGAATTCTCGCCCTGCATGCACAGTGAGTCGTAGCGCCCCTGCGCCACCTGGTCCACAATCACCGCAACGTCTTCCGGGTCGATCGGACAGCTGCGGTAGACGCCCTTGGCATCAAAACAGTGCTGGCCCGAAAGCGTAATGTACGCATCCCAACCCAAGTCGAACAGCCAATCCGGCATCTGATAGGTCGGGCGACCCGTGGCGATTATGCACGCAATCCCCTGCTCGCGAAAGCTGTCGAGCACCTGTTGCGCCGACGCCGGAATCCGATGGGTCTTAAAGCTCAGCAACGTGCCGTCGATATCGAAAAATGCGGCCTTGATCATCCTCAACTACTCCTCGCCCTCGAGCTTTTCGCTCGCCTCGAGCCACGCCATCTCCAGCTCGTCCATGGCGGCGTGAGCCTCGTCGATCTTTGCCTGCTGCTCGCCCAGCGCCGTGTAGTTGGTGGGGTCGACCTGGGCCATTGCTGCCTCGGCTTCCTCAACGCGGGCGCGCTGCGTCTCCATCTTGCGCTCGAGCGAGCTCACCTCACGGCGAAGCTTCTGGCGCTCGGCGTTGGACAGGCCGTTGGGCTGACCGCTCGACTTGGGCTTTTCGGCCGCAGCTGCCGCGGCACCGGTGTCGAACGTGCCGGTCTTGGCGCTCGGCGCACCCACGGGCTCGCCCTCGGCGGTGGCGTTGCACAGGCGCAGGTACTGGTCCACGCCGCCGGGCATATGCGTCAGGTGACCGTCGAGCAGCGCCCACTGCTGGTCGGTCACGCGCTCCATCAAGAAGCGGTCGTGCGTCACCAGGATCAGCGTGCCGGGCCAACCGTCCAGCAGATCCTCGACAATCGCGAGCATGTCGGTATCCAGGTCGTTGCCGGGCTCGTCCAGGATGAGCACGTTGGGCTCGTCCAGAATCGTCAGCAACAGCGACAGGCGACGGCGCTGGCCGCCCGAAAGATCGCCGATGCGGCTCCAGAGCTGCTGCGTCGTAAAGCCCAGACGCTCGCAAAGCTTCTCGGGCGAAGTCTCCTTGCCGTCGATGACGTAGTACTTCTTATAGTTGCCGAGCACCTCGCGGATCGTGTCGCCCATGTAGGGCTTGAGCTCCTCGAGCTGCTGCGACAGCACGCCAAAGCGCACTGTCTGGCCAATCTTCACGCGGCCGCGCGTGGGTTCAATCTTGCCCTGGATCACGTCGAGCAGCGTCGACTTACCGGCGCCGTTCTCGCCCAAAAGGCCATAGCGGTCGCCCGCACCAATGAGCCAGGTCACATCGGTGAGCACCTGCTTGGGCGCGCCGTCGGTATCGGCATAGCCGGCATCCACGTCGACCACATCGATAACCTGCTTGCCCAAGCGGCTCACGGCCAAGCGCTTGAGCTCCAGCTCGTCACGCACGGGCGGCACGTCGGCGATCAGCTCACGAGCGGCATCCACGCGAAACTTGGGCTTGGTGGAACGAGCCTGGGCACCGCGGCTCAGCCACGCGAGCTCCTTGCGCGCCATGTTGCGACGGCGCTCCTCGGTAACCGCGGCCATGCGGTCGCGCTCCACGCGCTGCAGGATATATGCCGAATAGCCGCCCTCGAAGGGGTCGACCTGGCCGTCGTGGACCTCCCACATACTGGTGCAGACCTCGTCCAAGAACCAGCGGTCGTGCGTGACCACGAGCATCGCGCCCTGACCGCGCTGCCAGCGGGCCTTTAAGTGGCGCGCGAGCCAGTTGATGGTACGCATGTCCAGGTGGTTGGTGGGCTCGTCGAGCATGAGCACGTCGTAGTCGCCGATCAGCAGGCGCGCGAGGTCCACGCGACGGCGCTGGCCGCCCGAAAGCTCGCCCACCGTGCCTTCCCAGGGCACATCGCTAATGAGGCCGGCGAGGATCTGGCGCGTACGGGGGCTCGACGCCCACTCGTACTCGGGCGTGTCGCCGACGACGGCATGATGCACGGTATCAGTATCGACCAGGTTGTCCTTTTGACCGAGCAATCCGATCGTGGTGTCGCGGCGATGCGTAACGCGGCCGTCGTCGGGCTCCAGCGTGCCGGCGAGCACGCTCAGCAGCGTCGACTTGCCGTCGCCGTTTTTGCCGACAATACCAATGCGGTCGCCCTCGCCCACGCCGAGCGTCACGCTATCGAAAATATGCTTGGTGGGAAACTCTAGGCTGACGGAATCGCATCCCAAAAGAATCGCCATATGCCCTGCTCCTTCGTAGAAATTCAACGTTGTCCATGATAGCAGCGAGCCCCACCCCAAACCACCACGAAGGCGCCTGTCCCCTTTGTGGCGGTCGTTTCGGTCGCAGAGCAAAAAGGCGGGCCATCTCGCAAAAGAGATGACCCGCCTCTCCAATCAGTCCCGTGGCAACCGTGGCCGCCGCGGGCCTCAAGCATGTCCCGGACTAGGAGAACATGCCGGTGAGGTAATCATTCAGCCGCTTATCCTTGGGCCGTTGGAAAATCTCGTCGGTCTCGTCGTACTCGACCATATCGCCCATGTAGAAGAACGCCGTGCGGTTGGACACACGCGACGCCTGCTCCATGTTGTGCGTCACGATGACGATGGCGCGGTCGGCAACGATCGATGACATCAGGTCCTCGATCGCCAGCGTCGAGATGGGGTCGAGCGCCGAGCAGGGCTCGTCGAACAAGATCACGTCGGGGTTGAGCGCCAGCGTGCGCGCGATGCACAGGCGCTGCTGCTGACCGCCCGAAAGCGCATAGGCGCTCTTGTCGAGCTTGTCCTTGACCTCGTCCCACAGCGCCGCGCCGCGCAGGCTCTCCTCGACCATGCGGTCGAGTTCGTCGCGGTCGGTGATGCCGTGGCGCCTAGGCGCAAACGTGATGTTGTCGCGAATGGACTTGCGAAACGGGTTGGGCTGCTGGAACACCATGCCAATGGAGCGACGCAACTCGTAGGTGTTCTCGGTCTTGGTGTTCACGTTGCGCCCGCGATAGTTGATCTCGCCCTCCACGCGGCAGCCGCGAATCTCGCGATTCATAAGGTTGAGGCTACGCAAGAAGGTCGACTTACCGCAGCCCGAAGGCCCGATGAGCGCCGTGATCTCGCCCTTGTGAAAGTCGAGCGACGTGTCGTGCAGGGCATGGTGGTCGCCATAGTACACGTTGACGTCCTTGGTGGAGAGCACGACCTCGTCGCTCACGGCCTTGCCGCTCACGCGCACGCGCTTCTCGCTCTCCCCCACACTCGATAGAAAGTCCTGGGTGTCGGACGCGGCCGCTTCGGTTGCGGGCGTTGCATTTATCTCGCTCATTCGGCCGTCATCTTCCTTGCCAGTTGCTTGCCCACAATGCGGGCGATTACGTTAAACAGCAGCACGCAAATCATCAGCAGCGCCGCGGTGCCCCAGACGATCTGCTGGGCCTCGGGGCTGCCTTCGCCATAGATCTTGTAGATGTGCACGGCGAGCGACTCGCCGGGGCGGAACACGTTCCAGGCGCAGGTGGGGCTCGACAGGTTAAAGCTCAAGAAGTTCAGGCGAACCGGCGAGCTCATACCCGAGGTAAAAAGCAGTGCTGCGGCCTCGCCAAACACGCGACCGGCCGAAAGCACGATGCCCGTCACGATGGCAGGCATGGCCTCGGGGATCAGGATGTGCAGCGTGGCCTCCCAGCGAGTGAGGCCCATGGCCAGGCACGCATCGCGCTGGGCCTGCGGCACGTCCTCGAGCGCCTGCTGGATCACGCGCACCAAGATGGGGATGTTGAACATGGTGAGCGCGACGGCGCCGGAGATGATGGAGTACTTCCAGCCCAGCTGCACCGAGAACACCAGAAAACCGAACATGCCGACGACGATGGAAGGCAGCGAGGACAACGTCTCGATGGCGGTGGAGGCGATGTCGCGGATGGGTCCGTCCGGCGCGTACTCAACCAAAAAGACCGCTCCGCCCAGACTGATGGGCACCGAGATGATCAGGGTGATCAGCAGCAGGTAGAACGAGTCGAACAGCTGGTAGAGCACGCCGCCCTGCGTTCCGTTGGCGCGCGACGGCTCCGTGAGAAAGCCCGGCTGGAACAGCGTCGAGACGCCCTCAAACAGGATATAGGCCACCATGGAGACGACGATGAGCATGACGATGGCGACGATCGCCGTCAGCACGCCCGTGGCGATGCGGTCCTGCTTTTGGACGCGCCCGAGTCTCGCCTCGTCAATGTGGATGCGCGTGCTAGCCACGAGCCTTCGCCCCCTTGCGGCCGATGAGATGGATGATCAGGATGAAGATGAGGCTCATGCCCATCAGCAGCAGACCGAGCGCCCACAGAACATCGTCCTGGGCCGAGCCCTCGGCATAGACCGCCATGGACGTGGTGAGCGTGGTGGTGATGGTCGAGGCCGGCGACAGCAGCGACGTCGGCATGGCCTCGATACCGCCGATGACCATGCGCACGGCGAGCGTCTCGCCAAAGGCGCGGGTCATACCCAGAATGACCGCAGTCATGAGCGACGGCATGGCGGACTTGAGCACCACGTGCCAGATGGTCTGCCAGCGGGTGTAGCCCAGCGCGAGCGAGCCCTGGCGGTAGCTGTCGGGCACGGCGCGCAGGCCATCGACCGAAAGCGTGGTCATCGTCGGCAGGATCATGACGGCCAGCACGATGGCGCCGGGCAAGATGCCCAAGCCCGTGCTTACGTGGAAAACGCTCTTCATAAGGCCGACGACCACGTGAAAACCGATCAGACCAAAGACGACCGAAGGAATACCAGTCAAAAGCTCAATAAGCGGCTGAAAGACCTTGGAACCAAACTTAGGCTGGATCTCAACCGCAAAGATGGCAGAGCCGATAGCGATGGGCAGCGCGATAAGCGTGGAGAGCGCCATGACCGCAAACGAGGTGACGATCAGGGGCAGGGCGCCGGTGTAGGGC
>DBFZVF010000162.1:0-3553 GCA_048519165.1 Collinsella sp. | reverse complement strand
CTGTAGGAGCTTCAAGGGCAACGCTTTCGTCAAGAGAGCGTTGCTTTTTTCATGCATGCAATGTCTAACGTGCAGCCATATGCGTTTCCGCAACAAGGACTATGTTTCGGCGCTGGCCCTCTGATGTTCTACTGTTGAACGGTAAATAACCCATGATTTCGACTACCGACATATCCACTGCCGCCACCCGCGCGCTAGCTCAATACGACGTCAGCGAAGCATATTTATTTGGCTCGTTTGCCCGAGGCGAGCAAACGCCCGATAGCGATATTGACTTGCGCCTAGTCTGCGGCAACACCATGACGTTCGGCATGCTTTACGAACTCTCCTATGAGCTCGAGATAGAACTTGGGCGAAAGGTTGATATCGTCACCAACCCACCAGAGCACATGCGCCCTGCCTTCCGCAAAAGCATCGAGCAGGATGAGGTGCGTGTCTATGAAGCACTGCAAGCAGGACGAGGAGCTTGCGAATGCCAGCCCGCGGCCTTTCCCTTCCAGAGAACCCAGCCCGGTGACCCTCCAGGCCATTCGCGAAGGTGATGCGTTCTTAGTGACGGGGGAGTCCGGTCGCTTCGACAACGGCGCCGATCTAATCGATGCAGCTCTAAAAGCTCCTGAAGCGTGAGAGAATTTAACCTCCGAAGAGACTGTCGTCTTGGAGGTGCCAGATCGGCGAGGTACGTACCTCGCCATTTTGTACGATTTGATCAAATGTCTAAGCATTTGAACCTGCATATCGACGAGGTCGGCAATGCGGATAAGCCTTTTCTGCCTAGTGGCAGGCTTAATTCGCGATATCCTTCATGTGTTATACTTGAGCCATAAATTCTGTTTCAAGTATTCGAAAGGCTTGAGATGAAGTTGTTAAAGGTTTGCTTCGACCATCTCTCGATGTTCGAAGACGGGTTATTCGAAATCGACCTGTTCGCCTCCGACCGCGTGACGGCCTCCGATGAGTCGGCTTTCGAACTGGCGGACCATCTCTACGTGAATAGCGTCGTTGCGCTGGCGGGCATTAACGCTACGGGCAAGACAACAGCACTGAACCTGCTGGAGCTCGCCTGCCGCATTGTTGACGGCTCTCCGGCGCGCGGCGGCGGGCTCCCATCAACGTTCCCCGCCGCGTTCGACGGCCCGTCCAAGCTCAAGTGCGTCATATGGCACGCAGATCGTCTTTACTTGCTCGAGTCGGTGCTGCAGACTGTCGAAGGAGGCGACGACGGTCCCGAGCTGACGTTCTCCGATGAGGTGATTTCTTCGCTGCCAGCCAAGGCCCTCAAGCGCTCGACCCTGGCATCCTGGGCCGAAATCGAGAAATTCGCGTCCCCGCTGTGCGACCGTGCTCAGATGCCGGACTCTTGGGCGGCGCTTACGCCGCCTGACGTTTCCGTCGCAGCCGCTGTGCTCGCCAAGGACTTCGGCCATCGCATCCGAGCGATAGCATTGCGCGACGGTGGCTTCCGCCTCACTGAGCAATTCAACGGTCTCGACGACGTGCTTCGTGTTTTCGACTCTGGCATCGAGCACCTCGAGGTCCGGGACTCCGGTCGCGCCTTCGTACTGACGTTTACAGGTCGCGAGCCCATCACGATCTCCGAGCGGGGGCTCACCGAGGTACTCTCCTCCGGCACTGTACGTGGCCTAGGGCTGGTGCAGCGCGCAATGAGGGTCCTGCGCTCCGGCGGCTACCTTTTAGTCGACGAGGTGGAGAACCACCTTAACCGCCAACTGGTTAACGTCGTGCTTGATCTGTTTGCCGCCCGCGGGACCAACCCCAACGGCGCGACGCTGGTTTTCACGACTCACTACCCGCAGCTCCTCGATCACGTGCACCGCAAGGACAACGTGTTCTTTCTCGCCCGACGCAACAGCGGTGCGCGCGTGGTGAAGTACGCCGACCGCGTGAAACGCATCGAGAACAAGAAATCGGAGGTATTCGCCTCGAACTTTGTGAAGGGGACCGCTCCGCGCTACGCCGACGTGCGCGCGCTTAAAGAGCTCGTCGCAGAGGAGGTGTCCGATGAGCGGTGATAACGGTTTTCACTTTGCGGGATATCATCCGATCATCTCCTGCGAGGGAACAGCGGAACAGGTGGCCGTGGACATTCTCCTCGAGGCGGACGCGCTCGTCTTTTCAGAGGCCGACGTCGTGGACGTCACCCGCCTGCGCAAAGCCTCCGATATCCAAGATAGCTACCTCAACTTAGACTATGACTGGCCAGTCTGCATCGTCAGGGTGCTGGACTCGAGGAAAGAACGCTTCAAACTCGGCAACCTGTACGCCGGCCGCTTCCCGGTGGTTAGCTACGTGACCCATCCCGAGATAGAGGTGCTGGCCATTATTCGAGAGGGCTCGTGGAGACGCTGGCACGGCGGACGCATGAAACCGAGCGACTTCTGCAAACAGGAGCTCGGCATGCACGAGGTAAAGAGGGAAGGCTTCCTCAAAAGTTATTGGGATGCCGATTCGCTTACGGCAGCCGCCAGGGAATACAAGCGACTTTCGAAGATCCCCAAGGGCGAGTTGTGCCTGGCAGACCTCATCCGGTAAAGGCTTACAGCCACCGCAATACCCATAACGCTTTCCAAGACTACCGGCTGCCGCTTGATTGCCCTTTTCTCGGCGCTTTTCTTGCCGTGCACAACACAGCCATAACGCCCATTTCCGGAAGTGCGGGGAAAAATCGCAACCAGCCGAGCACAAACCAAATTTTGGCGTCAAAACCGCAGGTCACGAAAGGGTATAACCGGGGTCTGGTTGGCGGAACTCGGTCTTTCCCCGCACTTCCGAACTCGGAGAGTCTTAGAAGCCAGTATTGAATATCGGCAGCCACTTGCCGAGAATCCGTTTGAGGGAATTCGTATCGTCGATATCATTCGAGAGGGGATGACGGGCGATGACCCACGCCTACAGTGAGATGTATCTCGAAGATGCCATGAGAACTCTGGGCGAGGCGGTCGATTTTGCCCTCTGTGACCAAGGATTGAATCCTGCCGAGCTGACGGCGATCCTGTCGAACGCTCTTGAGATGAAACAGTTTGAGCGCGGTATGCCTCGCGTCGTCTGCGGCATGGCGGGCGACGAGCTCGCGCGCGATATTATCGCCCATGCGGGACTGACCCCCGTCGAATGCAGGGAGACCTATCCGTTCGACCGTTCGCCTCAGTATTGGGCGGGCTGGGTTTTGGCCTATGCGCAATGGATGAGCAGCTTGGGCTTTAATGAGCTACTCGAAGTCGCTCCGCTCGATTGGATCATCGGCTCGTACCATCCGCTTCACGAGGCCTCCGAAGACAAATTCGCCCAGATTGTCATTGATAAATGGAATAACGCCCAGGCAGACAAAAAGGGCCTCAAGGCGACACGAAAGGCGGCCGGACTAACCCAAAAACAGCTCGCCGCCCAATCGGGCGTTAAGCTTCGCGCCATACAACTCTACGAGCAGAACCAGCTCGACTTACGCCGCGCCTCTGTCTCCTCGGCATTAGCGCTCGCAAATGCCCTAAACTGTACACTCGAAGACCTCGTCTGGCAGCCGGTTGCCCTGGAG
>DBFZVF010000161.1:0-4846 GCA_048519165.1 Collinsella sp. | reverse complement strand
GTGCAGGCGCACGCGCTGACCGATGAGCGCGACGACTTGGCCGACGAGCTGGACGAGGCAAAGACGCGCGAGCTGGCGCTGACGCAGCGCGCACAGATTGCCGAGGCCGATGTCGAGGAACTGCGCGCCTCGCTGGAGGATGTCGAGGCCGGCAAGAAAGCTGCCGAGGCCGACGCTGTCGAGGCGCGTGAGACCGCGGCGGTGCAGCTTGAGCAGGTGCGTGCCGAGGCCGATGCCGAGGTCGCGGCCGCTCGCGCCGATGCCGACGCCAAGATTGCGGCCGCCGAGCAGGCGGCCGCCGAGCTGCAGGCCACCAAGGACGCTGCTGCGGCCGAGCTTGCCGGTGTGCGTGAGGCCTCTGCCAAGGAGGTGGCCGAGCTGCACGCCAAGCTGGACGCCGCCCAGCTGCAGATTGAGGAAGTGCAGCTGACGGCCGAGCGCGATGCCCGTGCCGCGGCCGAGGCGGCCGACGCCGCCGCTGCTGTGGCGGAGCAGAAGCTCGCCGATACCGTCGCCGCGGCCGAGGAGAAGGTTTCCGCTGCTCAGCAGGCAGCCGATGCTGCGATCGATGCCGCCCGTGCGGCCGCCGATTCTGCCGTCGAGCAAGCTGCGGTGGACGCCAGCGAGAAGGTCGCCGCAGCCGCTACCGAGCGCGATGCCGCCACGCGTGCCGCCGAGGAAGCCCGTGCCGACGCCGACGCGCGTATCGCCGCGGCCGAGCTCGAGGCGGGGGAGCGCATTGAGCAGGAACTCGCCGCCGCCACGGCCACGCACGAGCACGAGCTCGAGGCCGTCCGCGCGGAGATGCAGCAGCGCTTGGCCTCGTTGGCGCACGAGCTGGAGCAGGCCGAGCGCGATCGCGCCCGTGCCGAGCGCCGTGCCGAGGGCAACAGCCTGTCGCGTTATCTGTTGGCCCGCCTGCGCGGCGAGGCTGGCGAGCTGGCTGCGGGTGCCGAGGGCGACGCGGGTGCCGAGGGCGAGGGTGCGGCTTCTGCAGAGGACGCCGCCGAGGTCGCTGACGCCGCCGGCGCCGCCGACGCTGCACTTTCCGCAAAGGACGACGACAAGTGATGAAGCACGTGCTCCGCGTGATCAACGTGCTGGCGACCGTGGTGATCCTCGTCGCCTTTGTGGTGCTGCTGCGCACGGTGTTCACGCCCGCCGGCGAGATCCCCACCATCATGGGCTATGGCTTTATGCGCACGCTGACCGGCTCGATGGAACCGGCGATTCCCGTGCATTCGTTTATCGTCGTCGATACCGACAACAGCCAGGTCTACCAGGTGGGCGACATCATCACCTTCCATTCGTCCGATGACGCGCTGGAGGGTTCGCTCAACACGCACCGCATCGTATCCGTGGAGGCCGCGGCCGACGGCACACCGGTTTACCACACCAAGGGCGATGCCAACCCGGTCGAGGACGCCGCGCCCGTGCCCGCCGCCGAAGTGGTGGGCCGCGTGGTCTTTGTCTCGGCAGGCCTGGGCGTGGTGGTGTCGCTGCTCACCAATCCGCTGCTGTTCTTCCCGCTTATCGTGGTGCCGCTGATCGTGCTGCTGGTGCTCGAGATTCGCCATATGGTCAAAACCACGCAAGAGGTGGCGCGCGCCGAGGACGAGGCCGCCCTGCGCGCTGCTGTGGAGCAGATTCGCGAAAAGCGTCGTAGCGAGCAGGAAGGCCAGGACGACGCTAAGGAGCAGAGCGACGGCGAGCATACTGGGGGAAGTGTGGAAACCGATCCCGGCGCCCTAGACGATTCCAACTACTCGGCATAGCGCGTCTGTGCCTTTCGTCCCTGCAAATTGGACGCCCGTAGATGTTCCGAATCGTCTGCTTTTTCATACCAATATTCGTGCTACAGTTTGAGCGCTTTGTTGCCAATTGATTTCGGAGGAGTGGAATGGAGCAGGAGCGCTCAGCGCAGCGTGCACGCAAAAAGGCTTCGGTACCGATGACGGCGGCGTCCGATTTTGTCGTGCCCGAGGGAACTGACGAGCTCAGCCGCAACACCCGTCGCGCCTGGCGCGACCGCCTCAACGATGCCCAGACGCGCAAGATGATCACGGGTGTTTTAGCCACGCTGGTGGGCGGTTCGTTTTGGGGTTTCTCGGGTACCAGCGCGAGTTTTTTGTTCGATACCTACCATGTCGATACGCTGTGGCTTATGAGCATACGGCAGATTCTCGCCGGCCTGCTCTTTATGGCTGTGGTTGTCACGCACGACCGCGCACGCCTGGTCAAGCTTTGGACGACGCCCGCCGACCGTAGGCAACTGCTGCTTTTTACCGCTTTTGGCCTGCTGTTCAACCAGTTCTGCTATCTTTCGGCCGTGCGTCTGACCAATGCCGGAACCGCGACGGTGCTCCAGTGCCTGCAGCTGGTCATCATCATGGGTTACGCCTGCGTGGTCGATCGCCGCATGCCGCGCGCTCGCGAGACGATCGGCATTGGTCTGGCCCTCGGTGGCACCTTTTTAATCGCTACCGGCGGCGACCCGACCAGTTTGAGCATATCGCCGCTTGGTCTGGTCGCAGGCCTTATGTGTGCGGTTAGCGCAGCCTGTATGGCGGTGATTCCCGCCAAGATTCTGCCCGAATACGGCAGCCCCATCGTTACAGGCTCTGCCATGCTCGCAGCGGGCGTGGTCTCGTGCGTCTTCGTGCAGCCGTGGGCTCATATGCCGGTGCTCGATGCTGCCGGTATCGAGGCGCTCGCGGTGTTTGTGGTCATTGGCTCGTTTTTTGCCTACATGCTGTATATGCAGGGCGTTAAGGACATCGGCTCGGTGCGTGCGAGCCTCATCGGAACCGTGGAGCCGGTCTCGGCGACCATCACCAGCGCCGTTATGCTGGGCACGGTATTTTTGCCGACCGACTTGATTGGCTTTGTCATGATCATCGTGATGATGTTTCTGACGGTATAGCTCACGCCGCTGCCCAGACGGACACGGTGTTGCACCACAATTTCGTGAATTGGTGCCTGCATCTGGAGTTTAACTGACGATGTCAAATATGTCATAATCTAATAGCGTTATTGACTTTTAGTATTGCGAGGACTCCTCTATGGCTGGTAACCACTTTAAGAACGGCGACGGCGAGCGCCCTGCAGTTCCGCCGCGTTCAAATGGGACTGGAAACGCTGGCGTACCGAGTGGATCCAGCCAAAACGGTGCTGGCAACCGTACGTCTCCGGGCGAAACGGCGATGTTTGCCGCTCTGTACGAACAGTCTCAAAAGGCAAAACAGGCTGGTCGCGTAGGCAGGCAGGCATTTCCGGGCGGGGCGGGCTCTGCGGCTTCGTCGGCCGGGGTCCGTCCGGCGCCAACGGGCGGTGCAAATGTCGCCGGCTCCACTGGCCCCGCTAACAACGCTCATCGCGCCCACAACGCCGGCCCCGTCAACTCTGCCAATCCCGCCAATAGTGCTTCTTCTGCTGGAGACGCAGGGCTTACGGGTAACCTAGGCACTATCTATACGGGCGCTTCCGAAACCGGCACGTTTGCCCGTCTCAATGACGACGGTGCCGAGTTTAAGGGCTCGGGCTCTAAAGAAGATTATTACGATTTTGGCTTGAACTACGGCGGTGATTCCTCGACGAGCCCGACCTCGAACGGCCTGGTTCGCCATCGCCATTGCAAGGGCGAGCGCAAGAAGCGCCGCGTTGCAGCCGTTGTTGCTGTCATCGTCGCGGTGGTTCTTGTCGCTTTTGGCGTGAGTGGCTTCATGCTGTTTAACTCGGCAAAAACCGTGAAGAGCCAGGCAAAGGAAACAGTCGAGATCGTCGGCGGCCTTAAGGACAAGGTCACGTCGGGCGATTTTTCGACCCTGCCCGACGATGCGAAAAAAATTGACGAGCTCTGCAGCAGCATGAAGAAGGAGACCTCGAGTCCGGTGTGGACGATGGCTTCGTTCATTCCGGTGTACGGCGGCGATATTAACGCCGCCCGCACCATGGTCGACGCTCTGTCCGATGTTTCGAGCGGCGCGCTGGTCCCCATGGCCGATAATCTCGCTCAGGCAACGCCCGGCAAGCTGTTCCAGGACGGGACAATCAACGTGTCCGCGCTGCAGGCGGTCGCCGATTCGCTCTCCGATAGCTCGAAGACGTTCAAGGGCGCCAACAAAAAGGTGCAGGGTATTGGCGATACGCATATCGCCCAGGTGACCGAGCTGGTCGATAAGGCAAAGGACGGCTTTGCCACCCTGGACGGTGTAGTCGATGCGGCAGAGAAGATCGCCCCCGTTCTGCCCCAGATGCTCGGCGCCAACGGCCAGACGCGCCATTATCTTGTGCTCGCGATGAGCAATGTCGAGATCCGCGCCTGCGGCGGTTTCCCGGGTTCTCGCGGCGTGATGTCAGTGACTGACGGTAAGCTCGAACTGGGCGATTTTGTCAAAGTCGACATGATGAAAGAGCCCTTGAGCCCGCTTCCCATCACCGATGAAGAGGCAAACTTGTTCACGACCGGATGGGGCCTGACCGGATTCAACACGCTCGGATACACGATGGGCGATGTTACGATGACGCCCGATTATCCGCGTGCGGCTCAGCTTGCCAGCGATATGCAGAAGGCCATTGTCGGAGATGACATCGACGGCGTATTTGCAGTCGATCCGGTATTTTTGCAGTATATGCTCGGCATTGTAGGTGGCACGCAGCTTCCCGACGGCACCGTCGTCGACGGAAGCAACGCTGCAAAGGTGCTGCTGCACGATATTTATTGGAATTACCCGGTAGAGGAACAGGACGCCATTTTTGCGGCGGTTGCCGGATCGGCTTTTAACAAGATCGTGGACGAACTGGGCTCCAGCGATATTACTAAGATCGCTGGAGCCATCGAAAAGGG
>DBFZVF010000160.1:0-2973 GCA_048519165.1 Collinsella sp. | reverse complement strand
GCGCAGGGTTACGATGAGCTCTCGCGCCGTGGTGACATGCATGCTGGCGCCCATGCCGGTGAGCATGGTGGTGTTGGCCTTTTCCTGGCCATATGACTTGCCCAGCAGAATCATAGGCAGGTGTGCGCACAGGCATTCGGTAACAGTGAGTCCGCCAGATTTGAGGATTGCCAGGTCACAGCCGTGCATAAGCGCTGCCATGTCATCGACGTAGTCAAGAACCGTGACGTTCTCGAGTTTCATGGCATCGAAAAGCGTTTTGAGACGGGTGGCATATTCGGCATCCTTGCCCGGCAAAAAGACAAAGTGCATGTCCTCGAAGCTGCGCAGGAAGGGGAGGGTGCGGTCCATTTCCGCGCGAAAGCGAACGTACGGTTGAGGCAAACTGGCGCCGGCCATCACCAGCACAACGAGCTTGTCTGTGGGGAGATTGAACTTCTCGAGTTCTTCCTCGCGGTTGTAGTCCGTATCAAACCCGGCGCGAATGGGGATGCCCGTAATGCGGATCTTGGTCTCGGGAACCTTACGGGGACGGAGTGTCTCGGCCATAAACTCGTTTGCCACACAGAATAGGTCGGTGTCCTTATGGGGCCACCAGCCCTCGACCTCGTAATCGGTCGGTACGCAAATGACGGGATAGTCGATGCCCGTAATGACGCGCGCACCAACGGCAACGTTGGCTGCCGTGATATGCGTGGCGACCACGGCAATGGGCTTACGATTCCGAACGTATTCGTTAAATGCGGGAAACATGATGCGTGACCATGCCGTGCCGCCGCCCCAAAGCAGGTGTCCGGTAAGGGTATAACGCCAGGTCAAGTCATAAATTGGGCGCGTGGCGCCGGTAAACGAGGCGGCCGTTTTGTTGCCGTCGAATTTTATGCGTCCAAAATCGAGGATATCCAGGACCTCAATCTCGACATCCTGCGGTATGCCCTTGGTACCGCGTATAAGGTCGAATGCTTGTGCGATTGCGTTGGCTGCTGCCTTGTGTCCCGAACCGACCGATGCATGGACAATGGTCACTAAAGGTTTCTGTTCGAATGACAGCAGCAATTGTTCCGATTGGGGAGTGCTTTGCGTGGGCAGGGGAGCGTCATTGCCCATCTGCGTTTGATCCATCGATAACTCCCCTTCATCTTAGTTTCGCAAGAAATCATTGTAGTGCATGAGTGTCACATTCGCATAAATTTGGGTATGAGCGCAAAGAACGCCAATCTTTCGACAGGAGGTCTCTTCATGGCTACCCATCAGCCGATCGATGTTGCGATTATCGGTGGCGGCCCTGCGGGCTATGCTGCAGCCATTTATGCGGCGCGCTCCAACCTAACGACGACTGTGATTGAACAGGGCATGTCGGGAGGACAGATCGCCACAACCAATGAGGTCGAGAACTATCCGGGCATTCCGCTCTTGAGTGGTGCCGAACTCGGCGAGCGTTTTCAGCAACATGCAGAGGGCCTGGGAGCACAGGTCGTATGGAGCATGGTAACGGGCATCGATTACGATGCGGATTCAGCGCTGTTTACGGTACATCACGATACGGGTGATACGTTGGCCTCGAGTGTTATCGCTTGTATGGGTGCCACGCCGCGATCCGCCGGCTTTGTCGGCGAGGATACATATCGCGGTCGCGGCGTTTCGTATTGCGCAACGTGCGACGGCATGTTCTTTCGTGGCAAGCAGGTTTTTGTCATTGGCGGCGGCAATGCTGCCTGCGAGGAAGCCCTGTTCTTGTCAGAAATCGCCAGCAGCGTGACCATCGTCTTGCGCCGCGATCAGTTCCGGGCTCCCGATGGTGTGGTTCAAAAGGTGCTCGCAAAAGATAATATTTCAGTTAGGTACCAAACTAGTATTGTGGAACTATCGGGCGAGACCATGCCCACGACTATCACCTTTAAGGACAACGCTACCGGTGGCACCTATTCTGAGTCCTTTGATCCCGGTTCGTTTGGCATCTTTGTCTTTGCTGGCACGCAGCCACATACCGAGCTTGTTGAGCATCTCGTCGATCTGGCTCCCGACGGCGGCATTGTCACCGACGATTCAATGGCCACCCGTACGCCCGGCTTATTCGCAGCCGGCGATATCCGTTCCAAGCGTTTACGCCAAGTTGTGACCGCCGTATCAGACGGAGCCATAGCGGCTACCAGCGTATACGCTTTCCTACACGGATAAGTACGATAATATATCTTATGTAAGGTTGCTATCTTTAAACAAAGTGGTTGGACGGTGCGTCAATGTGCTGTCCAACCACTTTTACTTAGCGGTAATGTGGTATGCAAAACTAGATTATCTAGAATACAATATAGTAAACGAACGGAGGCCTCTGATGAACCACGTCAAACATGTTATCCCGATGTCCGATACATCGGTCGGCATTAAGCCGGAGGATATTCAGCCGACGGTGCTGCCGGATGCATTTATTCAGTCCGATACGGTGCGTAAACTCAACGCGTTGAGCCTGCCGCGCTATGACCAGCTGCCTAACGTATCGCTCTATCGTGATCAGGTTATCGAATATGTTGCGCAGTGGATGGAGCCGCTTTCGATTTGTGTGGAGCAGCCCGTCATTACGCCATCGATGATCAATAACTACGTAAAGGTCGGCCTCGTTCCCGCTCCGGTTAAAAAGCAATATGGTCGCGAGCAGATTGCGCGTCTCATCTCCATTTGTATCTTTAAGCAGGTGCTGCCCATCGCAGCGGTTCAGGCACTCTTTAACATTCAGCGCCTGAGCTATGATGCACCGACCGCCTTTGATTATGTGATTGATCAGCTCGAGGCATCGATTCGCGCGGCTTTTTCCATTGAGCAGGTTCCTGTACCCGATACGGCTCATCAGGTCACACGCGAGTCGCTGCTCGTACGCAGCGCGGTATCGTCTTTTGTATCGAAGGCGTATCTAATGAGCTACCTAAAGTTCAACGGGTTTAATAGCTAGCCGACGTACAAGACGGGCGGGACAAAGAG
>DBFZVF010000159.1:0-7489 GCA_048519165.1 Collinsella sp. | reverse complement strand
GCTCAAGGCCGTGCAGGATCTGGGCTACAAGACGCTCGTCGTCGATACCTCCGAGTATCGCAAGGTCGACGGCGGCCTTTCTTGCCTGTCGCTGCGCTTCTAACGCGATAGCTGTAACAGTCTGATGATCGCTTGACCGATGGCCCGGCACCCGATTCGGGACGTCCGGGCCATCTTTCGTTCGATCACATGATGAAGGGGGTGCACATACAATGGCCTCTAAAGCTCAAAACGACGAGATTATCGACCCTAATGGCCTCGATCTCTTTCGTCTGACCATGATGGTCATTACCGCCAGTATTTGTGGCGGCATCTTCTCGCTTGCCGGTGATATGGCAGCGGGCGGGGCAAATACCGGTGCAGTTATCGTCTCGTGGGGAATTTGCTTTATTGGCGTCTTTGCGCTGATGATGGTGTTCAACGGTTTGTCTCAGGCCCGTCCCGACCTGACCGGCGGCATCTATGCATACGCTGCGGCCGGTTTTGGCGATTACATTGGATTCAACTCCGCCTGGGGCTACTGGATCAGCGCATGTCTTTCCAACGTGAGCTTTGCGCTCTTGCTGTTTAGCGCGCTGGGCTATTTCTTCCCTGCGTTTGGCGCGGGCAACAACTTGCTTTCCATCGTCTGCGCCAGTGTGTTTTTGTGGTTCCTTACCGCCCTTGTGCTTCGTGGCGTTAAGGAGGCTGCGGGCATTAACACGATCGTTACGTTGGCGAAGCTGGTGCCGCTGGGACTCTTTGTGCTGAGCATCGTGCTCCTGGGCAAGTTCAACGTCGATATCTTTATGGACAACTTCTGGGGAGAGCCGGCTGGTCCTGGCTTTGGCGAGCAGGTTGTCTCGACCATGATCGCCCTTGTCTGGGTCTTCACGGGCATCGAGGGCGCTGTCGTTATCTCGGGCCGTGCAAAGTACGTGCGTGACGTCGGCCGCTCGACGGCACTTGGATTCGCGGCTGTGTTCACGCTGTATCTGATCATCTCGATGCTGTCACTCGGCATTATGCCGCGCGAGGAGATGGCACAGCTCGCAACGCCCTCCATGGCGGGAATTCTCGAGTGCGCAATCGGTCCTGTTGGCGCTGCCATCGTAAACCTTGGCGTTATTCTCTCGCTGGTCGGCGCGATGCTGGGCTACGTCATCATTGCATCCGAGACGCCGTTCGAGGCAGCGCGCCAGGGGTCCTTCCCTCTGGCGTTTGCCAAGACGAACAAACACGATGCCCCGGTGGTAACGGTTCTCGTGAGCTCCGGCATTACGCAACTCTTCTTGATCGTGTCGTATGTGGCGGCGAGCACCTATCAGTTCTTCTATAGCTGCGCAGTCAATACGATTCTGGTTCCGTATGTTTGCTCGGCTGCCTATTACATGGTGATTGGCTGGAAGAACGAGCATCTGGACGGGCCGCATGCGCCAAGCGTCGGCAAAGCTCGCTTCTTCGGTACGCTCGGCTTCATCTACACATTGTTCCTGGTGTGGTCGACGGGTCTTCAGGGCGTTATGATCACGACGATTCTTTTTGCTCCGGCCATTCCCGTCTATATGCTGGGCGAGCGAGGCCGCGGTAAGCCGGTGTTTCCGCATCTGCACGACAAGCTGATCGCAGCGGTGGTCATTGTCGTGGCAATCATTTCGCTGTATCTGCACTTTGCCGGCATTGCGCCGATTGTCTAAGGCTATGGCGAGTTTCATTGCTTGGTAAGCCGGCGGGCATTGCGTATCGGTGCTACTTGGCATTCCATAGCTGATGTGGGTCTCTATAACGTGCCTATGTGAGCGCCCACCAAGCCCGCGCAGGTGACATTTGTTGCCAGCGCGGGCCTTTGCTGTTGCGGCGAAATGCTGCCGGCAGCTGGGGACGTTCCTGTTGTGCCGGCGCCTTGGGACACTCCTTGGTTGTTTTGCATGCGGCGAAGGGAATGGATCATTTTGTCGAGGGGGCGGGCGGCTTTCGGTCCTCGGGGAAACCACGGCCCGGAATCCCCCTTGCACCAATCTATCGATTGAACATCGGTGTGTGTTCGCGCTATCATGCGTGGTTAAATGGTTAGCCATGGCAAACGGTTAGCCAAGATAAACAAAATGCAACGCCCTGTGGGCGCTGGGGGAGGAACGCGGACGTGAGACTCGATACACTCGAGATTGGAAAGGATGCCGTTGTCGCATCGGTGGCATCGGACGATCAGGCACTCCGACAGCATATTTTGGACATGGGCCTAACGCCGGGCACCGAAGTCACCATGTTGAAGTACGCCCCTATGGGCGACCCGCTCGAGATTCGCCTGCGTGGCTATGAGTTGACGCTGCGCAAGGACGATGCCGCTCGCATCGAGCTCGTGGGCATTCACGACACCGATACGGGTCCGCGCGCTAACGCCGCAATCGGCACGACGGAGCATCCGGCCCTGGGCGAGGGGACGTATTCGCCCCGCGCGGCAAAGACGGCCGTGCCCGAGGGCGCACCGCTGCATTTTGCCCTCGCCGGCAACCAAAACTGCGGCAAGACCACGCTGTTCAACCAGCTGACGGGCTCCAACCAGCATGTCGGTAACTTTCCTGGCGTGACGGTCGACCGCAAAGATGGCACCATCCGCAACCACCCCGAGGCAAGCGTTACCGACCTGCCCGGCATTTATTCTCTGTCGCCGTACACGGGCGAGGAGATCGTAAGCCGCCAGTTTATCCTGGATGAGCACCCCGACGCCATCATCGATATCATCGACGCCACCAACATCGAGCGTAACCTTTACCTGACGCTGCAGCTTATGGAGCTCGATCGACCCATGGTCATCGCGCTCAACATGATGGACGAGGTGACGGCCAACGGCGGCGCCGTGGACGTCAATCTGCTCGAGAGCCTGCTGGGCGTGCCTGTTGTTCCCATTAGTGCTGCCCGCAACGAGGGTATTGGCGAGTTGGTGGATCATGCCTTGCACGTGGCGCGGTTCCGCGAGCGTCCCGGTCGCCTGGACTTCTGCGCGCCCGATGGTCCGGACGGCGGCGCGCTGCATCGCTGCATTCACGGCATCGCCAACCTTATCGAGGACCATGCCGCGACGGCGCACATTCCCGTGCGTTTTGCGGCGACCAAGCTGGTTGAGGGCGACGAGCTGGTGACCGAGGCGCTTCACCTGGACCGCAACGAGCTCGACGCCATCGAGCACATCATTAGCCAAATGGAGGGCGAGGCCGGCACCGACCGTCTATCTGCGCTGGCTGACATGCGCTTCGGCTTTATCGGCGACGTGTGCGGGCGTTGCGTCGTCAAGCCGCACGAGAGCCGCGAGCACGTGCGCTCCGTCAAGATTGACCGCATCCTGACAGGTCGTTACACAGCCATTCCGGCGTTTTTGGTGATCATGGGCCTCGTCTTTTGGCTGACGTTTGGCGTGATCGGCGCGGCGTTGCAGGGACTCATGGAGGACGGCATCGCTGCCATCATCGCCTCGGCCGATGCAGGCCTCAAGGCGTTCGGAACCAACGACGTGGTGCGTTCGCTGGCTGTCGACGGCGTGCTTACGGGCGTGGGCAGCGTGCTGACCTTCCTACCGATTATCGTCGTGCTCTTCTTGTTCCTCTCCATTTTGGAAGACTCCGGATACATGGCGCGCGTGGCCTTTGTCATGGATAAGGTGCTGCGTCGCTTTGGCCTGTCGGGCCGCAGCTTTGTGCCTATGCTCGTCGGTTTTGGCTGTACCGTGCCGGCTATTATGTCGACCCGTACGCTCCCATCCGAGCATGACCGCAAGATGACGGTCATGCTCACGCCGTTCATGAGCTGTTCGGCCAAGTTGCCGGTCTACGGCCTGCTGTGCGGGGCGTTTTTCCCGCAGGCGACGGTTCCCGCCATGGTCTCGCTCTATTTGATTGGCATTGCGGTCGGTTGCATCGCGGCTTTGGTGCTCAACCGCACGGCATTTAAGGGCGACCCGGTGCCGTTTATTATGGAGCTTCCCAGTTACCGCCTGCCGAGCGTCAAGACGACGGTGATGCTGGCGTGGGATAAGGCCAAGGACTTTATTACCAAGGCTTTTACCATTATCTTTGCCGCTACCGTGGTCATCTGGTTCCTTCAGACGTTCGACATTCGCTTTAACGTGGTCGCCGACCAGTCGCAGAGTCTGCTTGCCGGTCTGGGTAGCATTATCGCGCCGCTGCTGGCACCGCTCGGCTTTGGCGATTGGCGTGCATCCACGGCGCTCGTCACCGGACTTATCGCCAAGGAGAGTGTCATCTCGACACTCACGGTGCTTTTAGGCGCAACGTCGCCCGCGGTGCTGTCGACCATGTTTTCGCCGTTTACCGCCTACGTGTTCCTGGTCTTTACGCTGCTGTACCCGCCGTGCGTGGCGTCCATCGGCGCCGTCAAGAGCGAGTTGGGCGCGCGCTATGCCGTGGCCGTGTTCGCGTTTCAGGTGACGGTCGCCTGGATCGTGGCGTTTGTCGTGCATTCGGCGGGCTTATTGCTGGGGTTGGCTTAGTTTTGCATTGACGGCGCAACCTCTATGTATCGAATTGTTTTCGGCCCCGCATCTGTTGCTGACGGATGCGGGGCCGTTGCTATATAATCGCCTCCGCTCAAAATGATTGGAGACGTTATATATGAGTCAGGCAAGGCAAGACGGCATCACGCTCAGGCAATGGCTCCCGCTCGTCGGGCTCACCTGCTGTGCGTTCGTGTTCAACACGTCGGAGTTCATGCCCATCGGCCTTCTGACTGATATTGCTGCGTCGTTCTCGCTCACCGAGGCCCAGGCGGGGATCATGATCTCGGTCTATGCCTGGGGCGTCATGCTGCTGTCGTTGCCGCTCATGGTGTTCGCTTCGCGTTTCGAGTTCAAGCGGATGCTGCTGGGCGTGCTTGCCGTGTTCTCGCTGGGCCAGTTCCTGTCCGCCTTGGCGCCGACCTATCCCATCTTAGTCTGCGCGCGCCTGGTGGTTGCCTGCGCGCACGCCGTGTTCTGGTCGGTCGCCTCGATCATGGCGTCGCGCCTGGTCGACACCCGCCATGGGGCGCTCGCCATCAGCATGATCGCCACGGGCTCTTCCATCGCACAGATCTTCGGCCTGCCGCTCGGCCGCGCCATTGGCCTGGCCGTGGGCTGGCGTATGACGTTTGCTGTGGTCGGAGCGCTGTCTGCTGTCGCGGTCGTCTACCAGGCCACGGTGTTTCCTGCCATGCCAGCGGGCGAGCGTTTTACGCTCAAGCAGCTGCCCGAGCTGCTCAAGAACCCGTTCCTGATCGCGCTCTACGCGGTCACGGTTTTTATGGCGACCGGCTACTACGCGGGTTACAGCTATATCGAGCCCTTCCTGGCACAGGTCGCGCACGTCGACGCGGGCGCCATCACCATGACGCTGACGGCGTTTGGCTGCTCTGGTCTGCTCGGAAGCTGGCTGTTTGGCCGCCTGTTCGATGGGCATCGCTTCCCGTTCTTGGCTATTACGCTCTCCGGCGTGCCGGCGGCCCTGCTGCTCATGGGTCCGGCCGCATCGTCGCTCGCGGCAGTGCTTGCCGTCTGCGCACTGTGGGGCTGCTGCGCCACGGCCTTTAACGTGGCGTTTCAAGCCGAGCTCATCAAGTACACGCCCGCGGATTCGTCGGCTGTCGCCATGTCGATCTTCTCGGGCCTGTTCAATCTCGGTATTGGCACGGGCACCGCGATCGGCGGCGCCGTGGTTTCGGGTCCCGGTATCGCTTGGATCGGCTTTGCGGGCGGGGCGATCGCCGTCGTGGGCGTCATCCTCGCCATTACGGTGCTGTTCCCGGCCATACGCCGCGCCAAGTCCGTCGCCTAATCACGTCCCCTCATCAGTTGCGGTGAAATACGGACTGCTGGGTCCAATAAACCCGGCAAACAGTCCGTATTACACCGCAACTTAGAAAGGGGCTGGGGTAGCTAATTTGGGACGGGGCTATTATAGCTACCTCGCTGAGCATACGTAAAAGAGGCTGAGGCCGCTCCGGTGTGTGCTGGAGCGGCCTCGGTTTTCGTTTTTCTGTCTGTGTATGATCGACCTAGAGCTCGTCTTGGGGGACGACGGCTGTAAGTTTTTCGTTCTCAAATACCGCAGCAAGCCCATGTTCGGGGTCAAAGCGATAGTTGCACATGAGCGCCGCTTTGCGAGCATCGTCGCTTCGAAGTGCCACAATGCTGGTCGGAATAACGTATCTAAAAATGTTTGTAATGGGGCCCTCGATCTGATCGCCGTCTCTTTCGAGACAATAATCTTCGATCGCTTCCTTGCTGTCCTCAACGGTATCCCAGCTTGCAAGCAGGGCGTCCTTTGCTTCCTTTTGAATGTCGAGGACGCCTTGGTCCGAGTCGCACTCGTAATAGACGGGGAGCGAGAAATCCCTGCCCCACAGATTCATGCCGTTAGTCATCGAAGCCGCCAATCTGATTCAGTATGTTTTTGATTTCGCTTACGCCGCCGAGATGGCTGCACACCTTGTGAACTTCGGCCGGAACAAGAGAGCACGTCTTCATATCATTGTGCTCGTGCCAGGTGTATTCATTTGCCTCGCGCCATTTCTTGACATCCTGGTGCGTCCAATCATCTTTGCCATCGCGTTGCTCAAGGTTCCAAGCTTTTGCGCATTCAATGTCTGCCTTTTCATAGTTGCCGATAATGCGCTCGCCGTTCTCGCCCATCTGCGAAAGCCTGTGCTGGCTCATGCCCTGTATGATTACCCTTGCTTCCTCAACAAGGCTGAAGTCAGGAATGCCATTTTTGTATTCGATGCCCCTAAGACCTTTGTTTCGAAGAATCTCGCGGATCCTATCGGCTGTGGGAATAAACATCGATTCCCCTCGATCGCCCGACCATTTGCCATGGGGATTATCCATGCTCGGTGTACGGTCCAGCCTCTCCTTATAGCTCGAAGGATAATCGCACGATTCCACCGAGGGTCTAATCAATTTGTCGGGATCGATGGATTCGTTACGGCCGGCATTTTTAACCTCTGCCTTGGTTTCCTTTGATTCGGGACAAATGAGCTTATCGGGATTGAACCCAAGTTTATCGCCTAGCTTGGCCACGCCGTCTTTCATTTGCTTGAACTCCATTAGCTCACCTCGCTATTCTCGTTCCAGCTGTGCCAATCGGAATATGCCTGGGTATCTTGCATTTGCAGACACAAGACATCGGTCATGATGCCCTGGATGATGACCTGCCTGGTGCGGCTGTCGATATCGCGGTCGATGGAGGACCTGAGTGCCGCGCCCGCCGCCATTGTCCATTGTTCGGCTTCATCGCTGCACTCGCGTTCGTCCTCGACCGCTTTGGCAACGTTGGGAAACAGTGTGCTCATTATGGGTCCCAGCTTGGTCATGCGCGGTTCGGCGGGTGGGTTTTGGACGGTGCGCAGGATCTTGACCTTTGTAGACGCGTCGATATGGAGGCGATCGAGCCGTTCGCGAATGCTATGCAGCTCCGTCTTGGTTCCGATGCTGATTCCGTAGGCCAGCATGCGCGCTACGGCA
>DBFZVF010000158.1:0-5260 GCA_048519165.1 Collinsella sp. | reverse complement strand
GACTATTCTTCAGCTGAAATAATGCATTTCCGCAGGTAAGGAAAGTGCTTGGTCAAAATAACATCTAACTTTTCTTTTGGTCGAGCGTTTACCGCCAATCTCCTACCGCTCGTCTGTATTACGCGATGTACCTGCGAATATGCGAGATTATGGGCAGCGTGTTACCATGATAAAAAATTGTTATGAACATTTCCGATTTCACCCAAAGGAGTTGCCCATGAACGAGACCGTACGCCGCTTTTTGCCGATGGTCGATTTCCTGGAGCAGATACTCGGCAAAAACAGCGAAATCGTCCTGCACGATTTCTCGGATCCCGACCACGCCATTGTCGATATTCGCAACGGTATCGTGAGCGGCCGTAAGATTGGCGGGCCCGCTACCGATCTGGCACTCAAGATCATGCACGACGCCAAGTATCGCGACCTGCCGTTCATTACGGGCTACGAAGGCCGCGGCGCCGGTGGCAAGACGCTGGAATCAGCAACGTACTTTATCCGCGAGAACGGTGAGATCGTCGGCATGCTCTGCGTCAACACCGATCTTTCGGCCGTGCGCAGCATCAATGCCATGGCCCAGCAGCTTATGGCCTGCTTCGACGCCGCGCCAGTCCGCACGGAGCCCTCCCCCATCGAGGTCGAGAGCCTTTCGGAGTCCACACAGGAGCTCATCGACCGCAGTATTTCCGAGCTGCTGAGGGAGCGCGGGCTGGATGTAGCGTCGCTTGGTCAGAGCGACCGCGTGGACGTCATTCGCCACCTTAACGGCAACGGCGTGTTTATGCTCAAGGGCGCTGTTGCCTGCGCCGCCACCGCGCTTGGCATCTCTGAGCCCAGCGTCTACCGCTATCTGCAAAAGGTCCGCAAGGAGGGCTAACCCACTGATCCCTTGGGGACGGAGGAAAACGGATCATTTTTGCCCGAGAGGCTGCTGAAGACTTTGTCCTGCTTAGGCTGCGGGCATCGCCCATCGCGACGACGCCACTATACTTTTGAGTATCTGAGCATTTTGAAAGGCAGGATATGACCGCAACCGCCAGTCGAACCACCAACCGCAGGCCCGAGCTTTTGGCACCCGCCGGAGGCCCGGAGCCCTTTGCCGCCGCACTCGCTGCCGGGGCAGACGCCATCTACTGTGGCATGGGCAGCTTCAACGCCCGCCGCAAGGCAACGAACTTTACCGACGAGGCCTTTGAGCAGGCCTGCCGCGCCGCGCACCTGGCCGGCTCGCGCGTCTACGTCACGGTCAACATCGTCATCAAGCAGTCCGAGATGGGCGATGCGCTGCAACTCATCCACCGCTGCTCCACGCTGGGCGCCGATGCCTTCATTATCCAGGACTGGGGCCTGTTCTTTGAGGTCAAGCGCACCATGCCCGGTATCGAGACGCATATCTCGACCCAGGCGAACATCCACGATGACCGTGGGACTATCTGGTGCCGCGAGCAAGGCGCCGACCGCGTGACCTTGTCGCGCGAGCTTTCCATCGACGAGATCGCCGCCATTCACAATGCCGCGCCCGACGTTGACCTGGAGGTCTTTAGCCACGGCGCCATCTGCTTTTGCTACTCGGGCCTGTGCCTGCTCTCGAGCTTTGCCATGGCGGGCCGCTCGGCCAACCGCGGCATGTGCGCTCAGCCCTGTCGCCTACCTTACGAGCTGATCGACGAGAACGGCCGCGCGCTCTCCCCTGCCGGTCGCGAGCGCGCGCTATGCCCGCGCGATACCAATACTTCGCAGCTCGTTCGCCGTCTGTATGACGCCGGCGCCGCGTCGCTCAAGCTCGAGGGCCGCATGAAGGCGCCCGATTACGTGTACTCCATCGTCGACGTGTATCGTCATCAGATCGATGACATGCTGGCCGATGTTTCGACCTCTAAGGATGAAGAGGCCTCCCGCCAGCGCCAGCTCAAGCGTTGCTTTAACCGTGACTTTACGCACGCCTACCAAGACGGCACCTCGGGTGACGAGATGATGAGCTACGAGCGTTCCAACAACCGCGGCCAGATCGTGGGCGCGGTGCTGGGCAGCCGCCTGGCCAACCGCGATGTGCGCGGGCTCAAGCCCGACGACCGCCGTCGCCGCGCTGCCATCGCCCGCATTGAGCTGTTTGAGCCCGTGGGCAAGGGCGACCTGCTGGAGCTTCGCCACGACGACGAGTTCGACCAATTCCTGACCACCATTGCCGCCGAGGATGCCGCTGCGGGCGACATCATCGAGTGCCGCGTGCCCCGCAGCATGCCCGAGGGCTGCCGCGTCCGCGTGATTCGCAGCCAGCGCGCCATCGACGCTGCCGGCGCCGCGCTCAAGCGCGATGTACTGCGCCGCCGCGCCGTTGATGTAACTGTCGTGGCGCGTCTGGGCGAGCCGTTTACCGTGACGCTCACCTGCTGCGACGACCCTTCGCTTACCGCCGCCGCCACCGGCTTTACCGTCGAGGCCGCCAAGACCCGTGCTGTCGAGGCGTCCGATCTGGTGGAGCATGTGGGCCGCATGGGCTCCTCGCCCTTTGAGGCCGCGAGCTTTGACGTGGCCCTCGATGAGGGCTGCGGCATGGGCTTCTCCGCCGTGCACAAGGTACGTGCCGCCGCTTGCAAGGCGCTGGAGGAGGCCATTCTGGCGCCGTATGAGGAGCGCGCGAAAACGCTCGAGTTGCCGGCGATTGTAACCAGTGATTCCCGCCCCGCGCCCGAGCATTACCGCGACGAGCCGCAGATCTGCGCCACCGTCACCTCGCTCGAGGCCGCCGAGGCAGCCCGCGCGGAAGGTGCAACGCGCATCTACATGACCACCGACGCGCTCGAGGCCGCCGGTGTCTCCCCCGCCGATGCGTTTGAACAGGGCATCGTACCCGTACTCGACGAGGTCTGCCGTGCCGTTGACCACGTCCGCGTCGACCCCTGGATCAATGCCGGAGCCACGGTCGCTATAGGCAACATCTCTGAGCTCGCGCTGGCCGCCCAGGTTGGCGCCACGGCGGAGGTCCGCTCTTGCCTGCCGGTGCACAATACGCCTTGCATGGAGGCACTTGCCGAGCGCGGAACCGGCGCTTTTTGGCTCTCGCCCGAGATCACGCTCGACGAGATTATCTCGCTTGGCACCTCCGCGCCCGCAGCCCTGGGCATCACCGTTTTCGGCCGCCCGCGCGTTATGACGAGCGAGCACTGCATCCTGCAGGTTGCCAACGGTTGTATCCACGATTGCGCCAATTGCCGCCTGCGCGCCCGCAAGCTGTCGCTCAAGAATATCGATGGCAAGGTCATGCCAGTGCGCACCGACGTCCACGGCCGCTCGCGCCTGTACGATGCCTACCCCATCGACCTCACTCCGCAGGTTCCGCAGCTGCTCGACGCCGGCGTGCGCCGTCTTATGGTTGACGGAACCCTGCTCGAGCCCGATGAGATTGGCCGCGCCGTCGCACGCGTCCGTCGCGCCATCGAGGCCGCGCAGGCAGGTCGCAAGCCCGCCGCCCGCCTGCGCGGCGCCACCTCGGGCTGTATGTTTGTGGGAATTAGCTAACCGAAAGGCTTACACGTGAACGAAGAACCCCAAGTCCTCTACTGCGACGCCTGGCTCATGGCCATCGATAAGCCCGCCGGCATGATCGTCCACGGTGACGGCACCGGCGAGCGCACACTTACCGACTACGCCAGCGATCTGCTGCTGGCCATGGGCGACGGCTTTGCCGCGACCGACATGCAGCCGCTCAACCGCCTGGACCGCAACACCACCGGCGTGGTGCTGTTCTCGCTCGACAAGCAGACACAACCCGCTTTTGACCAGATGGTGATCGACCACGCATTCGAAAAGCACTATCTGGCGCTGGCCGAGGGCAAGATCGACTGGAACGAGAAGCTCATCGACAAGCCCATCGCCCGCGACCGCCACGATAGCCGCAAGATGCGCGTTGGCGCCAGCGGCAAGCCGTCTCAGACGCGCGTCAAGGTGCTCAAGCGCCTTAAGAGCCGACGAGGCCTGCCCACGCGTTCGTATATCGATGTCGAGCTGCTCACCGGCCGCAAGCACCAAATCCGTGTGCACCTGGCAAACGAGCATCATCCCCTGGTTGGCGACGACCTATACGGAACGCCGCGCCCCTGTGGCCTGATGCTCCACGCCCACAGCGTGTCCTTCACGCATCCCGTAACCGGCGAGCACGTCCACATCGAAGCCCCCTGCCCCTGGGAGCCTTAAACCACCACAATGGGGACAGGCACCTTCGTGGTGGTTTTGGTCTTAGTCTGCCCCTGCTGTTAAACCGTGATGACGTTGTCCATTGCCCGGTACTTGGCGGGGACCTCGCCTGCGGTAATAATCGTTGCGTCGCGGAAGTCCGCGAACTTGACGGGTGCCACCATGCCAAATTTACTGGCGTCCGAGATTACGAAGCGTTTGGCCGTATGGCGCATCGAGATACGCTTTACTTGCGCTTCCTCGATATCGGGCGCCGTGAAGCCCTGCTCGGCGGCAATGCCGTTAGAACCCCAAAAGCCACAATTGAAGTTGTAGCGGTCTAAGGTTGCCAAAGCATCGGGGCCAACGAGTGCCTCGGTCTCGGGTTTGAGCTCGCCGCCCAGCACCACGGTACGCATGCCGCGCAGGGCGAGATGCTGAGCATGGAGCACGGAGTCAGTCACATAGGTGACATCTTCAAGGTGTGGAAGATGCTCGATGAGCTTGAGCGTCGTCGAGCCCGAGTCGATGTATACAAAGCTCTCGGGCTCCACAAGCGCCGCCGCACGGGCGCAGATACGCTCCTTGTCGTCGTTATGGAGGTCGCTGCGCTCGTTGAGCGTTAGGTCACGCGTCACGTGCGCGCGCTCAAGACTCGTCGCTCCGCCGTGGACCTTGGCGATGCGGTGTGCTCGATCGAGCGTCTGCAGGTCGCGCCGAATGGTGGACGCCGTCACGCCCAAGGCCTCAGCAAGCTCTGGCACAGTAACCGAGCCAGCCTGCTGCACCATCGACACAATCGCATTGAGCCTATCTTCCACTAGCATCGTTTACTCCTCCTCGGGGTACACGACTCCCCAGTCGGCGCGAAGCTTGGTCATAAGTTCCATAACATCAGAAGCATAATCCAGCAGTTCGCGCTTGGAGTCGTCGCCGGCAACGGCCTTCTCGAGGTCGGCCATCTCGTAGCACAGAGCGTAAGCCTCGGTGCCGGCGTGGACCTCCTCGCGGTGGCCGTCCGCAGTCCACACGATGGTCGCATGATCGGCACGCGGGTACTCGTTGACCTCGATATAGCACTTGTCAAAGC
>DBFZVF010000157.1:0-4409 GCA_048519165.1 Collinsella sp. | reverse complement strand
TCGTGCCAGCCTCTCTACAAGCTCGTCAAACTTTGCAAGCGACTCACCGTTGGTGTCTAGTAGACCGCTTCGGGTTCAGGCTTGAGCTTGGATGGCTTGCCGGTCTTCAGGCACTTCTCTATTTCGGCGATAGGGTCGCGCATGCAGTAGGCGTGGCATCTCTCATGGAAGGTCTGCTTGTACTCACGCATGAGGCGGTCCAGCTTCTCGCTGTCCTCCTTGCTTAGGTAGATGTACATGTCAGCCCCTTCCCAACTCGTCGAGCATCTCATCGAATATCTTACCCGATTCCGGGAAATAGCGTCTCAACCGCTCGGCTGATTCCGGGCTTGTGAAGTGGGCGCTGAAAAAATCGGCGAATGCCTCCCTCGCGATGAGGTCCTCGTTCCAATCGTAATCAGGATGCCACACTCCGTCCTTGCAGTGGCTGTCGGTGACGCCGGAGAAGATGTCCGATACGTCGGCGCCGGCCCTTACACCAAGTGCCGCGATCTCGCCGTTGACCCTCTTGCAAACGAGGTCGTCGCTGTTCCTCGCGCATGCGGGGATGATCTCGCGTGGCCGGCGGTGAGCTCGTCCCACTTAGCGCTCTTCACGGGGTCGGCGGCTACGGCGGCGGGTTTCTCGAGGGGCATCCGCCGCCTCCTATTGGCATAAAAAGCCGCCCCGAAGGACGGCTTGCGCGGCGGTAGGATTTGCACCTACGTCTCCTCAATCAAGGGCACTCCTCGTACTGTGCTACTTTCCGCGATTTCTATTTTCCCTTACGCTGGCAACCTTATCAAGTTTTGGATCAGTGCCGATCTAACTGGTAATCAAACATCGAGCGCAATATAAGAAAGGCAGTGCGGCAGTTCGAAAAGGTGGAAGGTGGGCCGGTAAGCCCCTCTATTGTCGTGCTTAACTGCGAGGAAGTCCCTGTGACAAGAGAGGACGCGCTGAAGCGCGTGCGGCTTGAGATGTCGAGGCATGACATCGACCGCGTTATCTTGTTGACCAGGGCGGGGCCATAGACGACATAAAGAAATGAGCCCCAGGTTAGCTATCCAGCACGCCCAGGGCTTTTCAAATCAGATTATACACACCTGGGTAGCGCAATGTCAGTGCGGCGGTCTCCAAAACTGCTTACCGGGGTTCGATTCCTCGGCCAGGTGCCATCGGGGCGTGGCGGAATTGATAGACGCGCGTGCCTCAGGAGCACGTGGGCTTCGCCCGTGCGGGTTCGAGTCCAGCCGGCCTGACCAAACGTTGAACCAGGCCATCCGCACGGGTGGCCTGGTTCATGCCGAAAAGCGCCCCGCACGGGACAAGACGATGCCTCACACGGGGCAGAAATGGAGGGAGCATGGCCCAGGAGACCACGCCCGCCGAGACCGAGCCGACCGAACCTGCACAGGGCGGAGACACCGGCCAGGACCCCGACTACAAGGCGCTCTACGAGAGCGCGCTGAAGGAATCGCGAAAAGACCCTCGCAGCCGCGCGCAGCGTCGACCTCTCCACGATGCCTCCCGGCCTGTTTCTGCTGTCAGCGCGCCCTAAAACAAGCAGCCCTCAATCAACTCTTTGCCTCGCAAGGCGTTGACCCACTCCTGCGGAATTGCGTCCATGCCGTATGCTGTGCCGGCAAGGGCGCCTGCGACGGCTGCGGTGGTGTCGGTGTCGTCGCCCAGATTGACGGCGGCAAGGACGCAATCTTCGTAGCTGTTAGTGTTGACGAAGCACCAGGTGGCTGCCTTAAGCGTGTCGCGCACGAAGCCGCCGGACCTGATTTCCTGCTCAGGCACACCTTTCAGATGAAGCGCCCACGAGGGAAGCGTGCCGTTCATCACGCCCCTCATCAGCTCGACAAATATGACGCATGCATCGGTCGACGTTCTGTGGGCGTGCGTTATCGCGGAGACCTCGCAGATCTCGTCGTCAGTCGCGTCGACAAACGCCAGGGGCGCGATGCGCATGAGTGAACCGTTGCCGTTGTCGCGTTCGCCGGAGCCGCCTTTGCCGGTGTGCAGGGCGCGGGCGGTCGTGCCGCCATAATCGAAAACGCCGTCGATCGTATACTCGCCACGGGCAATCCAGCTTACGAACTTGTCGCGCATGTCCGCGGTGTCGATGTGCCCGAGCTCCCTAATCGAGTCACAGGTAGCAAGCGTCATGGACGTGTCGTCGCTCCAGGTGCCGTCGGGCTGCCCATGCGTGCCGTAGCCGGTCATGTCCGTGCATTTGAACGTGCCGCGGGGCCTAAACTCGTAAGGAACTCCCAGCGCGTCGCCGACGGCAAGCCCATAGATGCAGTCGCGCAGTGTCGTTTTCGGTCTGTCTGTCATGGAGCGCTCCTCTTATGTCGGGGGATATGAAACGCCGTCGGGGGTATCGGTCGCAACGTGCTGCTACCCTTGCGCTTCGCCATTAGTCGCTTCGTTGATGGCGCGGTACTCGGCACTCAGCTCGCGCGCCAGCTCTTCCTTGCTTGGAAGATACGGCAAGTATTTGGCGGCAAACACTTGGTCGTTGTCTTCGGGCAGCGTGTACTCGACAATCGAGTCGCTTTTGTCCGCGCAGAGCACGATGCCTATAGGCGGATTGTCGCCTTCGTTCATGAGTTCGCGCGTGTAGTAGTTCACGTACATTTGCATCTGGCCCAGGTCCTGATGCGTAAGGTCATCGGTCTTAAGGTCGATGAGCACGAAGCAGCGCATCAGATAGTTGTAAAACACAAGGTCAATATAGAAATGGCGCCCATCAAAGGTGATGCGCTTTTGGCGCGCCTCGAAAGCGAAACCACGGCCAAGCTCCAGCAGGAACTTCTGAAGATGCGTGATGAGCGCCTGCTCTAGATCGCTCTCGCGAAACGCAGTATCGTCCGAGAAACCTAAAAACTCCAGTACATATGGGTCACGGATGATATCCTCGGGGCGACGAGCCGGGGCGCTCTTTTGGATTTCCTGGGTGACGGCCTCCTTGTCCTTGCTGGCAAGCAGGCGCTCGCGGAACATGGTGTTGATCTGGCGCTCGAGCTGACGCGTGCTCCAACGAGAATCGGCGCATTCGTTCATGTACCAGGCGCGAGCATCAGGGTCGGGAATGCGCATCAACCTGCGGTAATGAGTCCAGCTCAATTCGCTACGCAGTGCGTCGCGAATTGGAAACGCAAGAAAGAACTGACGCATATTGCGAAGGTTTGCGATGCCAAAGCCTCTTCCGAAATCCGCGGTAAGCCTTCTGGAGAGGCCTGCAATCAATGCCTCTCCATATGCTGCGCGCTCCTCTCCGCCCTGTTCATCAACAATGCTCTTGCCGATCTCCCAATACGCCTCAACCATCGCAAAGTTAACGGCGGTATAGGCCTTGTCGCGAGCGGCGTTGAGAATCGAGGAAACCTGCTTGTAAAAAACTTCTGGCACGATTGCCGATTCTCCACGGTTTACCAGTTCGCCCATCATTGTCGCCCCACTTTCATCTTGTGGAATGCATCTTTATCGCATTTAGTTTAAAGCCTCGCGCGGACACGAATTGCTGTGCTGTCTGGCACCTTCGCATGGGAGCCTTTCGGTGACTAAAATGTGACCATAGAGACAGTTTTATCGAACCTCATAGGGGTGGCGCTTATGGACAACAACACTTTGCTGTTCCAGGACAAAGGTTCGGGCAGGTTTAAAGACGTCAAGATCTACCCTAACCGCATCGAGGTGCTCAAGAAGGGCACTTTCGGCGGCAAGCATATCGAGATTGTCTACCTTAAGGACATCACGGGCGTTAACAGGATCAAGGGCCGCAATGTTTTTCTGCGCAACAGGTTGTTGACTGCCTGTGTCTTTTGCCTGAGCAGCCGCTCCCGGGCTCAGGAATTCGTCAACGTGCTCAATATGGTGATGTGACCGGGCGCTTTCGAACACAAAAAGCCGGGATGCAAGGAGTCACACCTTGCATCCCGGCTGAGCTAAAACGGCGCTGCTGCATGCCGTTGGAGCTTTAGCGCTTGATCTCGATATCCTCGAGCTTAACGTCCATGGCCTCGGTCTTGGCTTTGGCGATGTCGTCGGCAAATTCCAGAGACTCCATCATGGTCTCGACGGCGTCCTTGTGTTCCTCGACGTTGTCGATGCGCACGTACACGCTGCCGCCGTCAACGTCGGTGAAGTACTCGGTCGTTACGCCGCCAGTGTGCGTGTAGGAAGCGTTACGCCAAGTCTTGCCGTTGTACTTGACGGGGTCATTCTCGGTCCACTCAAAGTCGGTCTTCCACTTTGCCTCGTAGTCAAACAGTTCATCGGCCTTCTTGTCAGGATCGAAGACGGGGATGAAGCGGTCGCTGGCATGCTCGCTCTCGGTGAACTTAAACTGGGCCCTGTCGGCGGTATCGCCTGCGACGTCCGTGATTTCGACGCCCTCGGGGACTTCGACCTTAAAC
>DBFZVF010000156.1:0-5137 GCA_048519165.1 Collinsella sp. | reverse complement strand
GAGGAGAAGGGTGTCGAGGTCAAGATCGTGACCGCCGCCTCCAACACCTACGAAGAGAAGCTCAAGTCCGAGATGTCCAAGAGCTCCGCTCCGACCCTGTTCCAGGTCAACGGCCCCACCGGTCTTAAGAACTGGAAGGATTACTGCGCCGACCTCTCCGATACCAAGCTCCGCGGTGAGCTCATTGACGACTCCCTGGCTCTGCAGTCCGATGGCAAGGATCTGGGTATCGACTGGGTCCAGGAGAGCTACGGCATCATCTACAACAAGCAGCTGCTCGAGAAGGCTGGCTACAAGGCCGAGGACATCAACTCCTTCGACAAGCTGAAGGCTTGCGCTGACGACATTCAGGCCCGCAAGGACGAGCTCGGCGTTGAGGGCGCCTTCACTTCTGCCGGCATGGATGACTCCTCCAGCTGGCGCTACACCACTCACCTCGCCAACCTCCCGCTCTACTACGAGTTCGAGAAGGAGCACAACCAGGAGGACGACGAGATCAAGGGCGAGTATCTCGACAACTTCAGGCAGATTTTCGACCTGTACATCACCGACTCCACCTGCGATCCTTCGCAGCTTGCCTCCAAGACCGGCGACGACGCCACCAACGAGTTCGCAACCGGCAAGGCCGTCTTCTATCAGAACGGCTCTTGGGCATACGCTGACCTCACCAAGGCCGGTATGACCGACGACCAGCTCGGCATGCTGCCGATCTACATCGGCGTCGACGGCGAAGAGAACCAGGGCCTGTGCTCCGGCGGCGAGAACTACTGGTGCGTCAGCTCCCAGGCTTCCGAGGATGCTCAGAAGGCCACCGAGGACTTCATGTACTGGTGCGTCACCGCTGACACCCCGACCAGCATCATCGCCGACAAGATGGGTCTGACCGCTCCGTTCAAGAGCGCCAAGGAGACCACCAACGTCTTCTCGCAGCAGGCCGTTGCCATGGCCAAGGACGGCAAGAAGACCGTCGCTTGGGACTTCGTCTACATCCCCTCCGAGGAGTGGAAGAAGAACCTCAAGCAGGCTCTCATTGCTTATGCTGCCGACAACACCAAGTGGGACGGCGTCAAGAACGCCTTCGTCGATGGCTGGAAGACCGAGAAGGCTGCTTCCGAGTAAGCAGTTGCTGCCCAAGCTATCTGATTAGCGACAGGGGGCGGGCAGACGTTGGTTTGCCCGCCCCCTGCATATTGAAAGGACCCTTTTATGGGCAAAGCACTCAAGCGCTGGTGGCCGCTCTTTATGCTGCCCACGTGCCTGGCGTTTATGATCGGGTTCGTGATCCCTTTTATCCAGGGCTTCTATCTCTCGTTCTGCCAGTTTATTACCATTAACAACGCGCACTTTGTCGGTATCGCGAACTACGTGCGCGCGCTGTCCGATCCGCAGTTTGCCACGTCGTTCTTCTTTACCGTGGCGTTTGCCTTCCTGTCGACGGTGCTCATCAACGTGATCGCCCTGGCAATTGCGCAGGCGCTCACCCGCAAGGCGCTCAAAGGCACCAACATCTTCCGTACGATCTTCTTTATGCCGAACCTGATCGGCGGCATCGTGCTGGGCTACATTTGGCAGATTCTGATCAACTGCCTGCTCTCCAACGTGGGCGCCCAGCTCATCGCTCTTAACTCTGCTGCTGGCTTCTGGGGCCTTATCATCCTGACCCTGTGGCAGCAGGTCGGCTACATGATGATCATCTACATCGCTGGTCTGCAGTCCATTCCGTCCGACTACATCGAGGCCGCCAAGGTCGACGGCGCTACGGCATGGCAGACGTTTTGGAAGGTTAAGATCCCTAACCTGATGCCGACCATCACCATCTGCCTGTTCCTGTCCATCACCAACGGCTTTAAGCTGTTCGACCAGAACCTCGCCCTTACCGGCGGCGCCCCCGCGCACTCCACCGAGATGCTCGCCCTGAACATCTACAACACGTTCTATTCGCGTGCCGGTATCGCATGGCAGGGCATTGGTCAGGCCAAGGCGGTTATCTTCTGCATCCTGGTCGTGGCCATCTCCATGATCCAGCTTAAGGCCACGAGGTCCAAGGAGGTGCAGCAGTAATGAAACGCGATAAGGTTATCAACCGCGCGCTCTCGATTTTCTTTACGATCCTGTCGCTCGCGTGGATCTACCCCGTGTTCATGATTGCGCTTAATTCTTTTAAGAAAGCGACCGCAATCAGCACCACCACGGCATTCGATCTGCTCACGCCCGAGACGTTCAACGGCCTCGCAAACTACATGCACGCCCTTAACGAGCAGGGCTTTGCCTCGGCATTTATGTACTCGCTCATCATCACGGTCACGTCGGTCGTGCTGATCTTGGTGTGCTGTTCCATGTGCGCTTGGTACGTGGTTCGTGTCAACAGCAAGATCTCGAACTTCTTCTATTACCTGTTCGTCTTCTCGATGGTCGTGCCCTTCCAGATGCTCATGTTCACGCTGTCCAATTTGGCGGACCGCATTGGCTTTAACACGCCGTTCAACATCTGCTTTATCTACCTTGGCTTTGGCGCGGGCCTGGCGGTCTTTATGTTCGCCGGCTTTGTAAAGAACATCCCGCTCGAGATCGAGGAGGCGGCCATGATCGACGGCTGCAACCCGGTCCAGGTGTTCTTTAAGATCGTCCTTCCCATCATGAAGCCCACCTATCTTTCGGTCGGCATTCTCGAGACCATGTGGGTCTGGAACGACTATCTGCTGCCCTACCTCACCCTCGACTCCACCAAGTACAAGACCATTCCTATCTTGATCCAGTACTTCCGCGGCGGCTATGGCCACGTCGAGCTCGGCCCCATGATGGCCTGCATCATGATGGTCGTTATCCCCATCGTCATCATGTACATCCTCTGCCAGAAGTACATCATCGACGGCGTGGTGGCAGGTGCCGTCAAGGGCTGATGCCGTAACTGTTTTGCAAGTTTCTGCGGCGCCCCTCAGCGCGGCGCCGCACATCGAAAGGTAAAGACATGGCCGAGATCGTTCTCAAACATGTTCAGAAGGTGTATCCCAACACCGAGTCCAAAAAGAAGGGCTTTTTTGGCAAAAAGAAGAAGACCGAGGAGAAGAAGCATAACCTTAAGGTTACCGAGGATGGCGTGCTCGCTGTAGAGGACTTCAACCTCACCGTTCACGACCAGGAGTTCGTCGTTCTCGTTGGTCCCTCTGGCTGCGGTAAGTCCACGACGATGCGCATGGTTGCCGGCCTGGAGGACATTACCTCGGGCGATGTGCTCATCGACGGCAAGCGCGTCAACGACGTGGCGCCCAAGGACCGCGACATCGCCATGGTGTTCCAGAGCTACGCTCTGTACCCCAACATGACGGTGTACGAGAACATGGCGTTTACGCTTGAGCTCAAGAAGGTCCCCAAAGACGAGATCGACCGCAAGGTTCGCTCCGCTGCCGAGATCTTGGGTATCACCGAGTACCTCGACCGCAAGCCTAAGGCGCTCTCGGGCGGCCAGCGCCAGCGCGTCGCCATCGGCCGCGCCATCGTGCGTGACCCCAAGGTCTTCCTGATGGACGAGCCGCTGTCCAACCTGGATGCCAAGCTTCGTAACCAGATGCGTGCCGAGCTCATCAAGCTGCGCCACGAGATCAAGGGTACGTTCATCTATGTTACTCACGACCAGACCGAGGCCATGACTCTCGGCGACCGTATCGTGGTCATGAAGGACGGCGTTGTCCAGCAGATCGCCACGCCGCAGGAGGTCTTCAACCATCCCGCGAACATCTTCGTCGCCGGCTTCATCGGCGTGCCGCAGATGAACTTCTTCGATGCCCAGCTGGTGCGCTCGGGCGACGGCTTTACCGTCAAGACCGACGACATGAATGTCGCGCTGGCCCCCGAGACCTGCGCTCAGCTCGCCCTTAATTGGGACGGCGGCGACGTGAAGGAGATCACGGCCGGCGTACGTCCCGAGCAGATTCTGCTTGCCGAAAAGGGCGAGGAGGGTGCGCTTCAGGGCACCATCGAGGTCACCGAGCTCATGGGTTCGACCGAGCACGTTCATGTGATGTCTCCCGACGGCCAGTTTGTCCTGATCATCCCCGTCGTCGATCTCGAGGCCAAGGGTGCGCTCAAGGCGGGCGACCCCATTTGGTTCAAGTTCGAGAAGAACGCGACCCATCTCTTCGATAAGGTGTCTGGCAAGAACCTTATCTAGGCCCGATCCAATCAGGCCCTCCTTTTGGGCGACTGCGGCTTTGCCATCCTTTTGCCGTGGTCACATATAAGGCTCCCCTCCCGTCCGCTGGGCGAGAGGGGAGCCTTTCTTTGTGCTGGGGCCGTTCATCTGCCGGTTTGTCTTGATCTGTAACAGGAGGAGGGCCAAATTGGGTCTAGATGTTACAGATTGAGACAGCATCGAGCTGCCTATCCTTTCATCTCGATCTGTAACACGGGAGGCTGATTTCGGCAGCTACCTGTTACAGAACGAGATTGTATTAGCCGGCTTATCCTTTTGTCTCGATCTGTAACAGTAAGGGCGGATTTCAGACGTTAGATGTTACAGATTGAGATAAACCCTAGGGAAAGGACCGGTTTGTCTTGATCTGTAGCAGGTAGGGCCGTTTTGGCCGAGTAGGTGTTACAGATTGAGACGATTTTGTCGAGGCGGGCCACGGGCAACACGCGGGCAAAAAAGCGGAGCCGCGTTGCCGCGACTCCGCTTTCAAGAGGATGGGTAAAGGAAACGAAATTAGCTCAGGTGCCAAATCTCGTCGTTGTACTGGGAGATCGTGCGGTCAGACGAGAAGGTGCCGGCGTTGGCGATGTTGATCAGCGCCTTGCGCATCCAAGCGTCCTGGTCCTCGTAGTCGGCTAGCACGCGCTCCTTGGTCTGGATGTACTCCTCAATGTCGAGCAGGGCCATAAACCAGTCCTTGCCCTTGATGTCGTCGTGCAGGCGCTGCAGGCGCTCGGCGTTGCCGGTCGCCATAAAGGCGGGGTTGGCGATGAAGTCCACCAGCAGCTTGATGCCGGGCTTGCGATAGAGCGCGCCGGCGTCATAGCTGCCGTCGGCGTAGAGCTGCTCGACCTGCTTGGAAGAGGCACCAAAGGTGTAGATGTTCTCGTCGCCCACGAGCTCGGCAATCTCCACGTTGGCACCGTCAAGCGTGCACAGGGTCAAAGC
>DBFZVF010000155.1:0-10102 GCA_048519165.1 Collinsella sp. | reverse complement strand
GACAAGCAGCGTGCGACAGGATTGATGCATGGCTTTCCGTAATGACTTCCTGTGGGGCGGCGCAACGGCTGCCAACCAGTGCGAGGGCGCCTACGACGTGGACGGCCGCGGCCTTGCCAACGTGGACGTAGCTCCGCACGGCCCCGAGCGCTATGCGGTGGTCTCCGGCCAGCGTAAGATGCTCGACTTCGAGGACGGCTATTACTATCCCGCGCAGACCGGCATCGATTTCTACCACCACTACAAAGAGGACATCGCTCTCTTTGCCGAGATGGGCTTTAAGACCTTCCGCATGAGTCTGGCGTGGACCCGCATCTTCCCCAACGGTGACGAGGCCGAGCCCAACGAGGCCGGTCTGGCCTTCTACGAGGACGTATTCCGCGAGTGCCAGGCGCACGGTATCGAGCCGCTCGTGACCATCACGCACTTCGACTGCCCGATTCACCTCATCAAGGAGTACGGCGGCTGGCGCAACCGCAAACTTATCGACTTCTACAAGAACCTCGCGACCACGATCTTTACCCGCTACAAGGGTCTGGTGAAGTACTGGCTTACCTTCAACGAGATCAATATGATCCTGCACTTGCCGTTTATGGGTGCCGGTCTGGTCTTTGAGGAGGGCGAGAACAAGGAGGCCGTCGAGTACCTGGCCGCCCACAACGAGCTCGTCGCCAGCGCTTGGGCAACCAAGATCGCTCACGAGATCGACCCCGAGGTCAAGATCGGCTGCATGCTCGCCGCGGGTAGCTACTACCCCTACAGCTGCCGTCCGGGCGACGTGCGTCAGGCGCAGCTCGACAACCAGGACAATTACTTCTTCGTCGACGTCCAGAGCCGTGGCTACTATCCGGCCTATGCCGTCAAGAAGCTCGAGCGCCTGGGCATCGATGTGGGCATGACGGATGAGGACCGTGAGATCCTGGCCGCTAACACCGTCGACTTCATCAGCTTTAGCTACTACAGCACCCGCTGCTCTGCCGGTGCCGATAACCCCGATGTCGAGCGCACCCAGGGCAACGCCTTCGCCGGCGCCAAGAATCCCTACCTGCAGGAGAGCCAGTGGGGCTGGGCCATCGATCCGCTGGGCTTCCGCATCACCCTTAACGACCTGTACGACCGTTATCAGAAGCCGCTGTTTGTGGTTGAGAACGGCCTGGGCGCCAAGGATGTTGTCGAGGAGGATGGCTCCATCAACGACGACTACCGTATCGACTTCCTGCGCCAGCACATCCAGACCATGCGCGACGCGGTGACCGAGGACGGCGTTGACCTGCTGGGCTACACCACCTGGGGCCCGATCGACCTGGTGTCTGCCGGCACGGGCGAGATGTCCAAGCGCTACGGCTTTATCTACGTCGATCGCGACGATGCAGGCAACGGCACCCTCAAGCGCTCCAAGAAGAAGAGCTTCGACTGGTACAAGAAGGTTATTGCTTCTAATGGTGAGGACCTTTCCTAAGGGCACTGAGGCGCTCAACCTTGGGGCTCCAACCCTCCTCGCGTACCTAAGTACGCTTCGTCGGGCTTGTCGCTCCCAATCTTGAGCACCTCAGGCCCTTAGGGGGGGGCGGGCCTGACCGCTGTGAATTTCGCGTGCTCATCCTCATAGCCTCCTAACCAAGGCGCCCAGCGAGTATGTGCTCGCCGGGTGCCTTGCCGTCTGCGGATTTTGGGACATGCGGCCCGCTTTTTCGACCCATCTGTCGGTACACTAAAAGCACTATGGGTACCCGCGAGCGACATATCGGCCACGCGGCCGCCCGGACCGCGCCGGTTGCGGATCCCAGGGGTGGCAGGCTCTTCGCCATGCCGCGATTCCTTGTTGGCATAACACATCAGGTATACCGTCACCGCGTCTTTGCTATCGCCGGCGCCATCACCGCGCTGTTCCTCATGCTTTTGGCAGTCTTGCCGGCGCTGTTCGCCTTCGACCCCAAACTTTCTAACGCCGTGCCCGTCTATAGCGAGGTGTCCGAAGAGGTCGTGGATGCGCTCGTCCATTCGAGCTCTCTGCCGTTGCTTGTTGCCGCAATTGCATTTTCGATCTGGGGCGTATCGGTCTATCTGCGCTGTTTGGACTATGTGTTGCGCCGCCGTCTTGTTGCCATCGCCACCATCTGCGCCCTGTGGATGATCGAAGTCATTCTCAAGTACAAGTCGTTCACGCCGTTCTATGCCACCGTGCTGTGGTACCTGTACTACGTGCCCATGACGCTCATTCCGCTGCTCTACCAGTTGTGTGGTCTGCGCCTTGCGGGCCTGGAGCAACACCGCCTGGGTCGCCGCTACTGCGCTGCGCTGTGGATTGTGGCCATCCTGCTTATCGGATTTGTGCTCACCAACGATTTTCACCAGCAGGTCTTTCGCTTTGACCGCACAAGCGACACCTGGAGCAACGATTACACGTACGGCTGGGGTTATTTTGCCGTCCTCGCGTGGACGGCCTTTGACTTCGTGGCCTTTTTTATCCTGGTTGGTCGGTCCTCGTCCTTTCGCATCCAGCGTTTCTCGGGCACGGCGGCGCTCGTACTGCTGGGCGGCGCATTCTTTGCCATCTCATATGCTCTGCGCGTGCCCTGGGCATGGAGGCTCAACTTCTCGCTCGTCTATTGCGTCCTGTGCGTGGTGGCGATGGAAATCTGTCTCGATTGCGGTGTCATTCCGTCGTATCACGACATAGCCGGCATCTTCGACACCTTGCCGCTCGACCTCAAAGTTCTAACGCGCGACCTGCAGGAGGCCTATGCCACGCCAGTGTCAAAGCCAATGCCGGTAGGCGTGCGCGAGGAGTTGCGGACCCAGGAGCACGGGCGCGCCCATGCCTTTGCCGTGGCGTCCGATCCCGATGTAATGTATCGCGCCTTTCCGCTGCTGGGTGGATCGGCGCTGCTTGCCCAAGACGTGTCGGAGCTCAACGAGCTTAACCGTGAACTGGCACATCGTCGCATGGAACTGCAGCGTCAAAACGAGCTGCTCGCCGCCGACTACGACCTTATGACGCATTTGGCAGATCAAGAGGCCGAGACCTTGCTGGTCCAAGACGTGGACCAAGCGCTTGCCCGCGCGCTCGAAGGGATGTACGACCTGCTGAGCTCGTTGCCGCCGTTGACCGACGAAGCGTCTTCGCACGAGCGTTACCGCATGCTGCAGCGCGCCAAGATGCTCGTCGCCTATTGCAAGCGCAAGGGGTCGCTCACGTTGGCACAGCAAGGGGAGAGCGGTTTTGATCGCGACCGCATTCAGCTTATTGCCAACGAGCTCGCAAGTGACCTGCGCACCATCGATATCGATTGCGCCTCGATTATCGCCATACGGCGCCCGTTGCACGCCAGTACGGTAAGCGCCCTGTACGACTGCGTGTATGACTTTGCGTTTTTTGCCTACACCACCGACCATCCGGCGCTTATGTATCACTTGGGCGACCATGACCGATGCAGTGTCGAGCTGCGCGCCACACTTTTTTCCAACGATGATGAAGATCTTTCGCAGACGCCCGCTGCGCAAGAGCTCGAAAGCGCTCTGCAAGGGCGCAACGTGGCATACCGCCTTGAGGGCGAGCCCGGCCAGCTGCGCATGATCGTCTTGATGCCAAGGGCGGGTGAGTGACGATGCAGATCCCGCTCATCCTTCCCCAAATCGTTGCGCTCGATGTTGTCTTTGCCCTGGCTGCTTGTCTGCAGACGATCCACGTCCCGCTCATCGCATCGCGCCGCTCATCCTATAACCGTAAGGTGATTTGCGCCTACGAGGCGAGCCTTGTGCTTCACCTGATGATTTCGGCGCTCATCTTATTCGCGTCGTCTGGCTCGTATCTGGTGGCGCCGCTTGACGTTTGCGCCAGGGCAATGGGCGGAGCGTTGTGGCTCAATGCCGCGATCTTTGTCTATGGCATGGTACTTATGGTGCACTATCGTCGCCTCGTCATGCTGGTCGAGCTGCTGCTTGTTGTCGCCGTTACACCGCCGGTGGTTTTTGCCGTGGGCCCGGCGTGGACCGTTGTCCTTATCGCAGAGGGAGCGTTCTTCCTGTTCCGTTCCATCGCGGCGCTCTTGATGGACGTCCGTAACCGCCAGGATGATATCACCATGTTCTCGACGATCGAGACCATCAACGTGATTCCCGTGGGCATCCTGTATCTAGACCCGAGGGGCCGTCCGCTACTCATGAACCGCTGCATGCGCAAAAACCTGGTGGAACTTCATATGCCAACCGATCTACGCGACATGAGCAGCACATGGAACGACCTGCGCAAACTTAGCATGCAAATGCCCGAAAGCAGCGCTAATCGCGCCCATATCGACCTTGATCGCTTTGGTAGGGATCGCGTCGTGGTCGAGATCTCTCCTTCCGAGATTCGTCTGTTCGTGCGTGACTCCGTTACGGTCTCGGGCCGTCCGTTCGAGCGTGTCGTCGGCCTGGACGTGACGGAATACGCACACGCCTACGACCGCTTGGCGCAAGCCAACCACCTGCTCGAGCTTGCGGGCCAAGAACTTCAAGCACAGATCGAAGAGGTCAAAAAGGTTGCCGACAATGCGGCCTACCTACGTATGCGCGCCCGCGTTCACGATGTGATCGGGCAGCGCCTGTCCATTCTTCATCGCTATTTGGAGGAGGGGCGTCTGGACGATGAGTCGCTCGAGCAGATTGACCCGTTGCTGCGCTCAATCGCCGCCGATTTGCGCAGTGGCGGTGCCAGCGAGCCTGCAGAGCAGCTGGATGATATCGTCCATGCTTTTGGCCTGGTGAGTGTGCAGATCGATGTTGAGGGTGCGCTGCCCGAGGACGCGCGTGTCGCCGCCGCATTTTTGCAGATTATCCGCGAGGCCTCGACCAATGCCACCAAGCATGCGCAGGCGCATCGGGTCCACGTGCGTCTGTGGCAGGAGGGGACGGATGCTGGCGCCGTCGCGCGCATGACGATTTCTAACGACGGGTCCCCGGCCCCCGTATCGTATCGCGAGGGAACGGGTATCCCTGGTATGAGGCATGTCGCGCAAGATTTGGGCGGTGGTCTGGAAGTCCATGCCGCCCCGCCCTTTACGCTTACGGTATCCATCCCGCTTACGCCCAACGCCGCTGTTCGGAGGAGAAGCTCATGATCCGCGTCCTTATAGTCGAAGACCAGGCCATCCTGCGCGAGAGCCTGGCACGCTCCGTTGGCGACCAGCCTGATATGACCGTCGTCGCCGCGATCGCCGATGCCTCCGAGGCCTTGGACGTTGCGCTCAAGGAGCGTCCGGACATGATACTGATGGACGTATGCACCGAACACGATTCAAACGGCATCGTGGCGGCGGCGTGCATCAAGGAGCGGCTGCCCGAGTGTCGCATCATTATCATGACCGGCATGCCTGAGATCACCTTTGTCGATCAGGCCCGCGAGGCGGGCGTCGATAGCTTTGTGTACAAGAACGTCGGTATCGACGAGTTGTTCGCCGTGATGCGCTCTACGCTGGCGGGCTATTGCACGTTTCCCAAGCCGCCCGAGAGCATTTTTTCGGGCACGGCGGCACTCGATGATGTCGAGCTGTCGATTTTGCGCCTTGCCTGCGAGGGCAAGAGCCGTCGCGAAATCGCGGCCGAGCTGTTTATGAGCGAGGGCACCATCAAGCGCCGCATTTCGGAGATCCTGAGCAAGACCGGCTACGACAACATCATGCGTCTTGCCGTGCATGCGGTGACCGAAGGCAGCATCGTCCCCAATATGGAGCGCTAGCGCTCGTTACGCATCGGCATAAAGCGGCGGGGCCGCAGGATTATCTCCTGCGGCCCCGCCTGACATGTGCGCGGATGTGTCCGCCAACCCGCGGCTGATGTTACGTGCCGTTACGCGATGGTTGTGCTGTAGGAGGCGACGTCCTCGTAGGAATCGGTCAGGTAGGCGTCGATGCCGATGGTCGTATTGACGAGGTCGTCAAGGCTGTCAAGCTCGCCGCTCGAGAACGTGAATTCCTCGGTGGCGTTGGTGCCGGGCATCAGGTGAGCCGAGAACCAGGGTTCCTTCATGGTGCCGTTGACGTTGGTCTTGCCGGAAGGAGCGTAGAAGGTCAGGTCCTTGTCGCTCTTGTTGGTGATGTTGACGACAAAGCCGATGTCGCCCCAGTCGTCCTTGAACTTCTCGGTGATGGTGATGGTGCACAGATCGTCATCGGCGACGGTGACGGCGGGGGAGATTTCGACGCTCTGGACATCGTCGTCTTCGACGGCCTCATCGATCTCCTCTTCCTTCTCGGCCGCCTCGCGATCCTTCTTCACCGTACCGGACAGGTCCTTGTCGGACTTGGTAAAGACAAGATTGCCGTCATCTTCTTCGAGGATGAGTTTGCCGTCCTTGAGCTTCATGTCATGCGACTCGTCTTCGGCGGTGATGGTTACAGTGGTGGCGTCCTTTGCCTCCCATTTAAGGTCCATGACTTCAAGGAACAGGTCGAGGGCGCCTGTGCCGTCCTCATCGAGAATCAGGACGCAGTGGACACCCCAATCCTCGAGCATCTTCATGTACTCATCGGTTAGCTCTTCGCCCTCCAGGGTTCCACCCGAGAGTTCCCAGCTGCCGACGAAGTTGGCCTTGGGGTCTTTGCCGCCGCCGTTGCAGCCCGTCAGGGCAAAGGCGAGCGCCAGGACGCATGTCAGAAATGCGAGTACGGACTTTTTGAACGTTGTCTTCATGGTGTCCTCCTTCTTGTGTGAAAGCCCATAGAAGCAAATGCGGGGGTGGCGGACCCCCCGCCAATTACCAGATAGAGGGGCTAGGGCCTGGGCGTTCCGCAGTTGCTGCAGAACTTGCCGCCGTTTTCGCTGCCGCAGTTGGGGCAGAACCACTTGGCCGGTGCCGGGGCGGGTGCGGGACTGCCACACTCGGGGCAGAACTTGCCGGTGTTGGTGGCGCCGCAAGTGCAGGTCCACGTGCCGGCCGTGGGGGCAGCGGCAGGAGCCGGTGCGGGGGCGGGTGTCGGAGCCGGCTGCGGGGCGGCCTGCTGCTGTGCCTGGCCGGCGGCGAACAGCTGGCTGGCGTTCATGCCGCCCATGCCGCCCGCCATGCCCATGCCCATAAAGCCGGCCATCGCGCCGTTGGGGTTGGCGGCTGCCGCGCGCATCGCATCGCTCTGGGCGCTGGCGATGTTGGCGGCTGCCATGGTGGGATCGCGCATGACTGCGGCCTTCTGCAGGTCCTTGATCATCTGCTCGTCTTCTTGCGAGGCGGCGATGGAGTTGACGCCAAAGCTCACAATCTCGACGCCGCGCAGGTCGCGCCAGTCGGCCGAGAGGACCTCGTTGAGCGCGCGGGCGAGCTCGGCGGTGTGACCGGGGATGGCGCTGTAGCGAATGCCCATCTCCGAGATCTTGGCAAAGGCGGGCTGCAGGGCGGTGAGCAGCTCTGACTTAAGCTGGCTGTCGATCTTATCGCGCGTGTAGCTATCGGTCACGTTGCCGCACACGTTGGTGTAGAACAGCAGCGGGTTGGTGATGCGGTACGAATACTCGCCGTTGCAGCGCACGGAGATGTCGACGTCCAGACCAATGTTGTTGTCGACCACGCGGAAGGGCACGGGCGAGGCGGTGCCGTATTTGTTTCCGATGATCTCCTTGGTGTTGATGAAATAGACGCGCTGGTCTTTGCCTGCGTCGCCGCCAAAGGTAAAGCGGCTGCCGATATTGGCGAACGTCTCCTTGATGGAGTCGCCCAGGTTGCCGCTGAAGACGCTCGGCTCGCTGCCGGTGTCGAAGACGAACTCGCCAGGCTCCAGCGCGACCTCGATGATCTTGCCGTTTTGCACCACGAGCATGCCCTGGCCGTCGTTGACGGCGATGACGGAACCGTTGGAGATAACGTTGTCCTCGCCGCGCGTGTTGGAGCTGCGGCCACCGGTGCGCTTACTGCCCTTGCAGGCCAAGACGTCAGCGGGCATCGATTCGCAATAGATAAATTCCTTCCACTGGTCGGCCATGACGCCGCCGGCGGCTCCCAATCCAGCTTTCAAGAGTCCCATGGTGATCTTCCTTTCTCGTCAAAGGCTGGGTGGTATTGGTCAGAATGGCTAGTCGTCCTTGTTGTCCTTCATGACAACGGTGGTCTCGGTGTGGCTGAAGGTGTCGTGCTTCTCGGTCAGGTCGAGCTCTCCGCAGTAGTGGTCGGCGTGAGTTGCCTCGTTGGCCGTCTTGAGCTGGCCTACCAGCAGCACGTCTGCGATGACCACGATGATCAGCGGCGCGACGATGTTGATGAGGATGCCCTCGACATCAAAGGCGAGGTAGTCCGGATCGAAGGCGTTCTCGCCCATAAAGAGAATCTGGGAGAGGACAAACCCGATCACAAAGAACAGCACCGAGGCGATAGCGAGCTTGGGCTTGGAGCAGGGAAGCTCGCCGACCATACGACCGGTTTGGCCGTTCATGGCAAACAGGTAACTCTTGCCGTTCCATGAGGTGGAAAGCATCCACACGGGGAACAGGGCATAATCGCTGTCTTCCCAGGTGTAGTCGAGCTGCTTGCTTTCGACCGTGGCGTCGTCATACTCGTCGACGACGGTCTCGCGCAGGGCCGAAATCGTACTTTCTTCCATTCGACGCTCGGCGCGCGCTTTGCAGGTTTCGCAATCCTCGTCATAGCGGTTGGCGATGTAGCCGGGCATATACGCGACCGAGAACGGGCGCAGCGCGTCGTAGTCAAACGGCTCGATGGCGTCCATATGGCCGTCGGGCATCTTGGACGATCCGTCGACGGGCACGCGCTCAAACGAGATATTGCCCTTACGGTAGGCGTCGTAGTGGTCGGTGGTCGTGACGGTGCGGTCGGATTCCTCGGTTACGGTCTCGTTGGTCGCGTCGAAGTACACTTCGCCGTCCACGTGGGCACCGTAGAGCCAAAACGGCACGTAGACGCCTTGGACCTCGTCGATATGGTTGCCGGTGACAAAGCTCTTGGGCAGCAGGATTTTGCCCTTGTAGTGCTCTTTGAGTGCGGTCATGACATCGTCGCGCCCGAGCTTAAACGGAATCACCAGGTCGGGTGAGAAGTCGCCCGAGAGCTGGCCGGGTGCCACGGCGGAGTTGCCGCAGTATGGGCAGGTGGTAACGGCGACGGTGCCGTCCGAGACCAGCTCGGCGCCGCACGACGAGCAGATGTAGCCGGCGTTTTGAGCCAGCTCCTGCACGGCATCGTCGGCAGCAGGTTTGGGAGCCGCGGCTGCGGCATCGGCTTTGGCATCTGCCTTGTCCTGGCGTTCACGATAGAGGGCCTCGACTTCTTCGACTTCAAAACGCGAATCGCAGTAGTCGCAGACGAGCTTTTGCTCGGTGCTGGCAAAGTGAAGGGGGCCGCCACACGCGGGGCACTGATAGTTGACGCTCTCGAAGGCCATGATCGGTCCTTTCCGTGCCGGAGGCTATGCGCCGATGGCGCCACCGCAGTATTCGCAGCGCCCACTGGCATCGGGAATGGTGGTTGCACCGCAGAAGGGGCAGGTGACCGCGGTCTTGGGGGCCTTGGCGGCCACGACGCTGTCGCGCGTCTCCTGGCGCAGCTGCACCAGCGCGTCGCGGACCTCGGTTGCCTGCCGCTTGGCCTCGCGGTATTCGATGGAACCGCGCTGATCGATGGTGGAGTCGTTCACGCGCAGGTTGATCTCGGTAAAGTACGGCGTGTTGACGTGGATGGTCAGATTGAAGTCGTAATCCAGGTCGTAGCGCGGTGGGTTGTAGCTCTCGCGCTCGCCGTCCTTGGTCTCGCGATAGATTTCGGTGCGATGCTCGTCGATATCCATATCGCAGCCGAGTACCTGTGAGAACTCGATGATGTCGGGATTGGCGTCGCGCCAGCGGCTCTGCGAGGTAATGATCAGCAGGCCCGCGTCTTCGTCGAGCATAATATTGGTGCGCCCGGCAGAGAGCGTGCGCGTGGGGTTGAACGACGCCAGGCGTTCGGCATTGGCCTCGCGGTAGGCGAGTTGCTCGCGGATATCGTCCGCGGTGCTGGAGCGATGGCCGTGGAAGAAGGGGGAGAGCTTGCCGGCGCACTCTTTGCACAGGTGGCCCTCGCTGATCTTGGTCTTTCCCAAAAGTCCCAGCTCGGTACCGCAAATCGCGCACTCTTTCTTTT
>DBFZVF010000154.1:0-6107 GCA_048519165.1 Collinsella sp. | reverse complement strand
GTGTAGGGCAGGCCGTTTTTGGCCGTGTTGGCCAGGTCCCACTTGGTGCCGGTGAAAAACTCGACGACCGAGACGCCGTCTTTGACAAAAGCCGAGAGGCCCTTTTGGGCGACCATAAAGATGAGCGCGGCAACGACAAGCGTCACGAGCGCAACGCACGCGCCCGTGACGCCCAGGCCCACGTTCTCAAGGTCGCGCTTTGGCAGCTGTTTTGCCATTGCAAACCTTTCCGGGGCGATTACTTATTTAGCGGAGACCTTGCCGCTGGCGTCCTTGACGACCTTCATGGCAGAGACGGGGATGAAGCCCTGCTCCTCGACGAGCTTGCCCTGGACGTCGTCGGAGAGCATAAACTCCAGGAAGGCCTTGGTGGCCTCGTCGGCGTCCTTGGAGCAGTACATGTGCTCGGTCGCCCAGATCTTGAAGGAGTCGTCGGTGACGTTCTTGCTCTTGGGCTCGACGCCCTCGACCTTGATGGCGTTGAACTTGGAGTCATCGAAGTGCGAGAAGTCGAGGTAGGAGATGGCGTTGTCGGTACTGCCCATCTGAGTCTGGACATCGCCGGACTTGTCGAGCTCGGCGTCGCCCTTAAAGTCGACGGCCTCGTCGCCAAAAACGGCGGCCTCGAAGGTGGCACGGGTGCCGGAGCCAGCCTTGCGGTTGAGAACGACGATCTTGGCGTCGTCGCCGCCGACCTCCTTCCAGTTGGTAATCTGACCGGAGAAGATACCCTTGAGCTGCTCGAGGGACAGGTCGTCGACCTTGACGTTCTTGGAGACGACGGGGCCCATGCCCACGACGGCGACCTCGTGGTCGACGAGGTTCTTGACCTGATCGGCCTCGAGCTTGGTCTCGGCGAAGACGTCGGAGTTACCGATAGTGACGGTGCCGGCGGCGACAGCGGTCAGACCCTTGCCCGAACCGTTACCCGAGCCGGAGACGGAGACGTCCGGGTTGGCATCCATGAACTTCTCGGCAGCGGCCTCGACGAGAGCCTGGAACGAGGAGGCGCCGTCGTAGGTCACCTCGCCGGAGACGGACTCGGCAGCAGCGGCGCTACCCTTGTCGGCGGCGTCGGATGCGCCGGAGCCGCCGCAACCAACGAGACCGAGACCGACGATGCTGGCAAGACCACCAGCGAGGCCGAGGAACTGACGACGAGAATAAGCCTGATCGAGCATGATCTTCCTTTCGTACATGCGACTCGCGGGCACCCCGCCCGCTTTGCTGTTTGGAAAGATACGGCCCCGACCGGGCATCGCCCGCGCCAACTACGGTTTCTTACGGGCTATTGATAGACCTTTACCGCAAGCTCTGCCCAGCCTTTACAAACGGATAACAATCCAGCGCCGAACATGGCGCACCTTTTACACCAAAGGAACGTCCCCAATGACTACCCCACCGCAACAGAAAAAGCCCGGGCCGAAGCACCGGGCTCGTAATGCAAGTTTGTATCCAAGCAGGATATAGGGGTTTCCCAGGTGCCCGAGATTGCCCCGAAAGAGGAGCGCCGCGTACTTTGGTACGCAAGCGACGGTTTGAGGGGCAAGGTCGGGTGCCTGGGGAAGCCCTACAGCTCAAGTTCGTTGAGGCGCAGGATGGCCACGATATAAATCTTGAGCGCCTGCTTGAGCTGCTCTTCGTTGGCGCACTCGTTGGGGCCGTGCATCTGGCCACCCCATGTGGGCAGCTCCAGGCCGGTCTCCTCGGGGCCAAACGACACGGCGCGGACAAAGTTGCGCGCGTACGTGCCGCCACCCATGGCGAAGGGCTCCGCATGCTTGCCCGTAAACTCGTTATAGGTGTCAATCAGCGCCTTCACGGCCGGGTCGTCGGCAGAGACCGAGAACGGCACCTTGGCACGGCCCACGCGATACGTCACACCAAAGCGGCCCACGAGCGGCTCAAGCTGCTCGCAGATGGTATCGGCGCTCGTGCTATCGGGGAAGCGCACGTCGATGACCTGCTCGATGTGGCCATCCGCCACGCGGATGACGCCGGGGTTGCAGGTGAGCGGGCCAAACGCGGAGCTCGTCGCATCGATACCCAGGCCACGACCATAGGCGTCCGCATGCACAAAGGCCAAGAACTTGACGAACTCGTGCTCCGCAGGCGTGAGCAGGCACTCGCCACGGGCGCCAAACGCGTCCTCGGCCTCGCGCAGATACGCCACAATCAGGCTGACGGCGTTGGTCGTCCCCTCGGGCATCGAAGCATGGCCACCGATACCGTGGGCGAAAATCTGCGCATGGCCGTTCTCGAGCGCCGTGATCTCCAGGCGGTCGGCGTTCTCAATGGGCGCCGGCAGCTCATCGGCGGCAATCGCGAGCTCGCAGATAGACTGCGACGGAATGGCGTTGCTCGCCTCGGCACCGCTCCACGATACGATGCGCCCACCGTCGATCTTGGGGCTCACAAACGTCGCCCCAAACTGGCCCTTCTCAGCATTGCAGACCGGGAACTCGGCATCGGGCGTAAATAGAAAGTCGGGGTCTGCGTGGTTCTCCAGATAATGGTGAACGTCGGACATGCCCACTTCCTCATCGCAGCCCAGCAGCGCACGGAAGGTATAGCGCGGCACAATGCCGTGCTTGAGCAGGTAGGCGCCGGCATAGAGCGACAACACCGCCGGACCCTTGTCATCGATCACGCCACGGCCGAGCAGCCAGCCCTCGCGGCGCTCCATCGCAAACGGGTCGGTGTTCCAACCGGGGCCAGCGGGTACCACGTCCACATGGCAGATGGTCGCGAGCTGCTTATCGCCGCGGCCCGGAATATCGGCGATTCCCACAAAGCCCTCGTCGTCGCTCGTCTGGTAGCCGAGCTTTTGCGCGATGCCGAGCGCGCAATCGAGTGCGTCACGGACCGGGCGGCCAAACGGCGCGCCGGGCTCCGCATCAGCAGAAACTGCCACGGACGGATAACTCACCAGCTGCTCGATATCGGCGACGACATCCTCCCAGACCTCGTCGACATACTCGGCAACGCTCTGCTCCACCTGATTCATGGACGACCTCCTTAGCAATGAGCGGCGAGCGTGCCCGCCCCTCACATCACGTCATTAGATAGCGAAAAGTTTAGCAAGCTCGGCCACCGAGTGCACCACCGCATCGGCACCCGCCGCCTCGTGCTCGCCCGGCGCCGCCGCGCCCGAATAGATGCCGATGCACGGCACGCCCATCGCGTGCGCGCCCTCCACATCGTTAAAGCGATCGCCGATCATCACGGCCTCGTCCGCGGTCGCACCGAGCGCCGCCAGGGCATCGCGGACCGAATCTGCCTTGGTCTCGCGCCCCTGCGGCGGATTCATGCCGACCACGGCTTCGAACTGGCAAAGCCCCAGCTCACGCACCATGTCAATGCACTTTGCCTCCATGCGAGACGTCGCGACCGCCATGCGATGCCCCCGCGCGGCAAGGCTGTCGAGCAGCTCGGGGACTCCATCGAACACGGGGTACTCTTCCGGTCCCAGCTCATCAAAAAAGGCACGGTACTCGTCGGCCACCACAAGCGACTCCTCGCGCGAGAAGCCGTAAAAGTCGTGGAAGCTCTTCCACAGGGGCGGCCCGATCATGCGGCGCAGGTCACCCATCTGCGCCTCAGAAAACCCGCGCGCAGCCAGCGTTTTGCGCGTCGAGGTCATCACCGCCCGGCCCGTATCGGCCACCGTGCCATCGAAATCAAACAGCACGACCGGCCGCTCGCATAGCTGTAATGCCGCCATCGATATCCTTCTTCCCCAGTTGGCGATTTCCACACCCACACTTCAAACTGTTGACTATTCAACAATTAAAGCTGGCAATGTGGAACGACTCTACTATACTTGTCGCACTTTGCTCTCAGAAGGCGGCGCGCAAGCGCCCCAACGAAAGGTGCAATTATGTCTTTTGCCATCATAACCGACTCCACGTCGGACATCTCCCCCGCCCGCGCCCAAGAGCTCGGCATTTACGTGATTCCGCTGCATGTGATTATCGAGGGCGAGGACCTGCTCGACCAGGTGCAGATTACCGCCGAGGAATACGTCGTGCGCATGGCCGGCTCCGAGCAGCTGCCGCACACCTCGCAGCCGAGCGCCGGCGAGTTCAAGGCGCTCTTTGACCGCGTGCTCGCCGACGGCCACGACAGCGCCATCTTTATCTCGCTGTGCAGCGAGTGGTCCGCCTGCTATGCCAACGCCAGCCTGACGGCCGAAACGCACGAGCTCGACGTTCGCTGCATCGACTCGCGCACCGGCTCGGGTGCCGAGGGCCTGCTGGTGGAGTACGCACTGGCCATGCGCGAGGACGGCCGCAGTCTGGACGAGACCGAGGCGCAGATCCGCGCGACGCTGCCCGACGCCCACCTGCTGCTGATTCCCCGCACGCTCGAGAACCTCGTTAAGAACGGCCGCGCGCCCAAGCTCGCCGGCCAGCTCACGCAGATGCTCAACATTCGCCTGGCCGTTTCGCCGGAGTGGAAATCGGGCGAGATCAAGGCCGTCAAAAAGGGCCGCGGCGCCAAGCGCATCGTCGCCAACACCATGGCCGATTGCCTCGCATTTTTGTCCGAGCACCCGGGCTCCAGCGTGCGCGTGCTCACGACCGGCGCCGCCGAGGAGCAGGAGCTCGTCAACCAAGCGCTCGCGGGCCAAGACTACGTAGACGCCGGCACCGGCCCCATCGGCTGCACCATCGCCACCCACGTAGGCGTCGACGCCATCGCCATCAGCTACTGCCCCCGCTACCAGCCCATCCACTAGGGGCGCCTTTACCACTTGCGGTGGAATAGGGACTGTTTTTGGCTTATCAGCCGCAAATCAATCCCTATTCCACCGCAACTTAGAAGCAGTTCATTTGGGACGGGGCTAAAAAGAGTGGCATGCAACGTTACGCACCGGTCTTTTAGCCCCGTCCCATTTTAGCTACCCTACATCAGCCCACTTAGGGCAATGTCGACGGCTTCGTTGAGGTCGTCGGTGATGTGGACGAGGTCTGGATCGAGCGGGCTGATCATACCGGCGTCCATCACCGGACCGTTAAGCCAGTCGAATAGGCCCTGCCAGTACTCGGTGCCCACCAGCACGAGCGGCATGCGCTTGACCTTGTGTGTCTGCACCAGCGTGAGCACCTCGAACATCTCGTCGAGCGTGCCAAAACCACCGGGAAACACGATGGCACCCGAGCTGTATTTGACGAACATGGTTTTGCGCACAAAGAAGTAACGGAAGTCCATGCCAAGGTTCACGTATTTGTTGAGCCCATGCTCGTGCGGAAGCTCGATACCCAAGCCGACCGACTTGCCGTTCACGCTCGCCGCTCCCCTGTTGGCCGCCTCCATGACGCCGGGGCCACCGCCGGTGATAACCGCCACGCCGCGCTGGGCGATTTTGCGACCGACCGTGCGAGCCGCCTTGTAGAGCGGATCTGTCTTGGGCGTGCGGGCACTGCCGAAGATGGTCACCGCAGGACCAAGCTCGGCAAGCGCGCCAAAGCCATCGACGAACTCTGCCTGAATGCGCAGCACGCGCCAGGGGTCGGTGTGCAACCAGTCGGTCGAGTCCTCGGGTGCCAGCAGGTTGGCGTAGGTGTTGTCCTTGGGAATCATGGGGCCGCGCATGACCACGGGACCGCGCCGGTACGTCTCGTCGTAAGCCGGCTCGCCCTCGACGTTCTCATTCTTAATCATGGGCACTCCTATCGAAAATAGAAACGGGCGGGGTCGACGCCATGCGTCAAACACCCGCCCGAACATCAACTATTCGATATGGTACCCACGATGCATCACGTGCTTGCAAAGCATCGGTCAGCGGTCGCGCAGACGGTGTTAGCGAACGTGATGACCGGCCAGCGCTCGCCCCTTGCCGTTGCTAGCGCTCTGCAAGCGCCCGCGCCGCTCTTAGTAGTCCACCGCCGCAGGACTGTTCATCCAGTCGCTCACAAACGCGCCGTAGCGGCCCTCGATAATGGCCTGACGGGCACGCTGCATAAGGTTGAGCAGGTAGTAGATGTTGTGCATCGACAGCAGAATACCGCCGAGCATCTCCTTCTGCGTGACCATGTGACGGATGAGCGCACGGCTGTAGCCGCCCGTGCACACCGGGCAGGTGCAGGTGGGGTCGATAGGGC
>DBFZVF010000153.1:0-2902 GCA_048519165.1 Collinsella sp. | reverse complement strand
GACATCATGCCGTACGGCGAGGACGGCACGTTCTATCTCTATCATCAGCGTGACACGCGAAACCCCGGACCTTTCGGAGAGCCGTTTGGCTGGGCACTCGCGACAACCAAGGACTTCGTCAATTACAAAGACTTTGGCGAGAGCCTTGAGCGTGGCGGCGACGAGGAAGTCGACCAGTATGTTTATGCCGGCACGGTGTTTAAGGTGGGCGACAAGTACCATGCGCTCTACACTGGTTGCAATCGCGATAAGGTCAAGGCACGCTTGATGAAGCAGGTTCTTCTTCACGCAACGAGTGACGACGCCGTCAAGTGGGAGAAGAACATCGCCGAGACGCTGCTTCCGCCCCAGGAGGGTTACGATGACCGCAACTGGCGCGATCCCTTTGTGCTTTGGGATGAGGAGAACGAAGAGTACATGCTCATCCTCGGCACGCGTGTGGGCGAGGACAAGCGTCTGATGACCGGTCGTCTGGTCAAGTTCACCTCCAAGGACCTGGATACCTGGGAGTTCCAGGGCGACTGGTGGAATCCGGGCCTGTACACCATGTTCGAGATGCCTGATCTCTTTAAGATGGGCGACTGGTGGTATCTGGTGTTCTCCGAGTACAGTGATGGCAACAAGACCCGTTACCGCATGTCTCGCTCTATCAACGGTCCTTGGATCACTCCTGCGGATGATTCCTTCGATGGCCGCGCGTACTATGCCGCGCGTACCGCATTTGACGGCGAGCGCCGCGTTCTCTTTGGTTGGGTTCCTACGCGTGACGAGGGCGGCGACCCCAGCTCTTACCTGTGGGGTGGCACCTTTATGCCTCTCGAGATCGTTCAGCGTGCCGACGGAACGCTCGGCACCAAGCTCCCCGACAGCATGCTTGGCGCCTTTGGCGAGGCTAAGGCAGTCGAGGCCTTTGAGCTTTCCTGCGAGTCGGGCAAGGTCGAGCAGGTGCTCGCCGCGGATGCCGGCTCCACCTATATGCTCGATGCCGACATCGAGCTCGCCGGTGACGCTGCCGGCTTCTCGGTGAAGCTTGCCGAGGACGCCGAGTCCGGTCTAGCCTATGAGTTCCGCGCCAACCTGCGTGAGGGCAAGCTCGAGTTTACGGCGGCCCCCCAGTATCCGTGGTTCAAGGTCAACAACATGGGCCTCGAGCGTCCGTTGTTCTTTAAGGGCGAGGGCACTCATCATGTGCGCCTGGTCGTTGACGACGATATCGCGACCATCTTTGTCGATGATGTTGCGCTTAACGCTCGCTTCTGCAATAAGCAGGGCCAGGGTGTGGCGCTGACGGTCACCGACGGTACGCTCAAGTGCGCAAATGCAACGATCGCGTCTCTGTAATGGCATCAAAACGTCTTATGATTTCGTAAAGGAATGGAGAGGAACATGGACTACAAAGCAGTGTCTCAGCAAGTCGTCGATAACGTCGGCGGTCTGGAGAACATCGAGGGCGCCACGCATTGCGTTACGCGTCTGCGTCTGGTGCTCAAGGATACGAGCAAGTACAACAAGGCCGAGCTCGAGAACATCGATGGCGTCAAGGGCGTGCTGTACAACAGCGGCCAGCTCATGATCATCTTCGGTACCGGTACCGTCAACAAGGTCTACGACGAGTTTATGGCTCTGACGGGCGTTAAGGAGATCAGCGCTTCCGAGGTCAAGGGCGCCGAGGCGGACAAGAAGGGCAAGTTCTTCTCGGTCCTCAAGGTATTCTCGGACATCTTTATCCCCATCATTCCCGCTTTCGTCGGCGCTGCTATCATCATCGGCCTTAAGTCGCTGATCGTTGCCAACGGCCTCTTTGGCATGGAGGGCAGCCTCGCCGACCACAGCGAGTTCCTCAAGAACCTCGCAAGCTTCTTTGCCATTATCGCCACCACGTTTGACTACCTGCCTGTCCTGGTTATGTACAGCGCGGTGAAGCGTTTTGGCGGTAACCCGATTCTGGGCATCCTCGTCGGTATCGTCATGGTTCACCCGAGCCTTATGAACCGCAACACGTTCGTTATGGACCCGACGGGTGCTGAGTACTGGAACTTTGGTCCGCTCTCCATTCCCATGGTTGCTTTCCAGGGTGGCGTGTTCCCTGCAATCCTGACTGCCTGGTTTATGGCCAAGGTCGAAAAGATTGCCCAGAAGTACATCCCCGAGGTCGTTTCGTTCGTCTTTGTCCCGACCGTTACCCTGATTCTTGCTAACGTCGCCCTGTTCACCGTGTTCGGCCCGCTCGGCAACCTGATCGGCGACGTCCTCGCCGGCGTAATCGATATCCTGTACAACAGGATGGGCGTCTTTGGTGCCTTTGTCTTCGCCGCGTTCCTGCAGCCGCTTGTCGTTACCGGTACGCATCAGTTCATCCAGGGTATCGAGGCAAACCTCGTTGCCACGACTGGCTTCAACTACATCCAGGCCATCTGGTCGGTTTCCATCATCGCCCAGGGCGGAGGCGCCATCGGCATGTACCTCATTCACAAGAAGCATTCCAAAGAGCGCAACATCTGCATGTCGTCCTTTATCCCGACGCTGGTCGGTATCTCCGAGCCCGCAATCTTTGCTGCAAACATGCGCTATTCGATCATTCCGTTCATCTGCGCATGCATCGGTGCAGGCTGCGGCGGTGCCTTCGTCAAGCTCTTTGAGGTGCGCGCTATCGGTCAGGGTCTGACCGGCGTGCTTGGCCTGCTCATCGTCACGCCCGAGACCCTCGTGTGGTATGTGGCTGGCAATCTCATCGCCTTTATCGTGCCGATCGTCTTGATCTTTGCCTACAACAAGGCAAAGGGCGTGCCGACCACCGATGAAGAGGGCGCTGGCGCTGGCTTCGACGTTAGCTTCTAGTTGAGCCGTTCAGTGTAATCTGAGGATAAGTTCATTTGAGGAAGGGCGTTCGACTCGTGTGAGT
>DBFZVF010000152.1:0-3469 GCA_048519165.1 Collinsella sp. | reverse complement strand
GCCAACAACCTGAGCCACCCTAACCGGTTCAGTCATTTAGCAAGCACCTCCACCGGTAAAGACCTCAACGACCGTGAGGAGAACAATCTTCAAGTCCGTGATGGGGCCGCGCTTGGCGATGTACTCCAAATCACGGCGGACCATCCCGTCGAAGTCGGTGTCGTTGCGATCGGTCACCTGCCACCAGCCGGTGATGCCGGGCTTAACGGACAGTCGCTGCAGGTCGTACTCGGTGTATTCCGCCACTTCTTTGGGCAGCGGCGGGCGCGGGCCCACGACGGACATCTGGCCCAAGAACACGTTCAGGAACTGCGGGAACTCGTCGATGGAGTGCTTGCGAATGAACTTGCCGATCTTGGTGACGCGGGGGTCATCCCTCATCTTGAACATGGCGCCAGCGATCTCGTTTTGCTCCTTGAGCTCGGCGAGACGCTCATCGGCGTCTTTGTACATGGAGCGGAACTTCCACATGCGGAAGGTAGACAGGCTGCCGTCAGGGTGAGTCTGACCGACTCGGATCTGGCTGTAGAACGGGTTACCTTCGCTTTCTAGGCGAATTGCGGCTGCGAGCACCAGACTGGGAATTGCGATGATCGCAAGCACGACACCGCTGAAAACGATGTCAAACGCGCGCTTCACCGCCCTGTAGGCCAGACGCGAGTTATCCCAGTCCATGACGGATTGCATGGCCTTGTAGCGACCGGCGCCCTCACGCCGGTCCATGGCCTGAGCAATCAGCGCCGCCCCCGCGGGCGTATTTGTCTTTGTTACTTCTTTAGCAGCCACAGTCAAACTTACGTCCCCGTTCCCCAGGGATCCCCCAATCGATAAATTCAAAAATGCGAACGAATAGCTGATGCAACGTCTCCCTTACGTTTTGCTGGGAACGTCGAGCGGTAGCAGCTCCCTAAAAGCGGAATCGCCTTCGCCCACGTCTACCAGGCACCAGCGCTTATGACGGTCAATCTTGTGCACGCGGGCCTCTTGCCCCACCAAGGGACCCTGCTCTATGTGCAACACGCCGTCCTCTATGCGCGCGACGCTGTTGCGTACCACGCCGTCGTCATCCAGAACGCTGCGGTACCAATCCTGCGCATCGTCCGGCATGGGCATGTACGCCCGCTCCCTACTGCCGGCGATGCGACAGCCAAAGCTCAACTGAGCCAAAGCCCTATCGAGCGCGGCAGCATCGTGCGTGGCGACGAAGAAATATTCCTTGTACATGGGTTTGGTTTGGAGCGACCAGGCGCCATCCCGCTTAAACCAGAACTCCTTTTGCATCACAAAAGCGTCCTGCATCAGCTCGTGCGGGATAATGCGGCGGACCTTTTCGCAGGTCTCGCGCTCTTTTCCATTGGGGGTGTGGACCAGATACCAGCGGACGCGGCCGTGCTGGCTGTTGGTAATGGCGCCGTTAAATGCGCCCGGCAGCTGCCCTTGGCGCCGTGCCGTCTGTTCCATGTTCTCGCCCCCTCTTTTGGCTTTGCGATTCACGCAAATGCAGGGCGTTTAGAACAGGCTTCTCGCTCGCAGCTAGGCGCAATCGCAAAAGTACAGGTTTTTGTAGAGGGGTATGGAGATGCACCTACTGGCAGTACATTTTGCGTAATCTGGGCAAACGCTAACTAATTGCTCATATAATGTCATCTGTCGAAAGATACAAAAACCTGTACCTTTTTGTGCAACAAAAAAAGCCGCTCAACCAGCGGCTTTTCTTATTTCGACATGAAAAAAGGCGACCGCCCTATGTGGACGGTCGCCTTTGTTAAATGTTATGAAGTTTGCCTTAGGCGCGGGTCTTGATCTCCTCAAGCACCTTGGCAACAAACTCGTCAACGCTCATTTGAACGGTCTCGTTGGAGCGATCGCGGACGGAGATGTTGCCGGCCTCGACCTCCTTCTCGCCCAGGATGAGCATGTAGGGCACGCGGTCAATGCTGCGGGCCTCGCGGATCTTGTAGCCGATCTTCTCGTCGCGGTCGTCGCAGACCACGCGAATGCCGGCCTCCTCCAACTTGGCGCATACCTCGTGGGCGTAGTCGCGGCTCTTCTCAGAGACGGGAAGCGCCTTGACCTGCACGGGAGCCAGCCAAGTGGGGAACTTGCCTGCAAAGTGCTCAATCAGAATACCGATGAAGCGCTCGATGGAGCCAAAGCATACGCGATGCAGCATGATGGGGCGCTTCTTGGTGCCGTCGGCATCCACGTACTCCAGGTCAAAGTTGAGCGGCATCTGGAAGTCGAGCTGCACGGTACCGCACTGCCAAGTACGACCGAGCGAGTCCTCCAGGTGGAAGTCGATCTTGGGGCCGTAGAAGGCGCCGTCGCCCTCGTTGACCTCGTAGTCCATGCCCAGCTTCTCCAGAGCGGTGCGCAGGCCCTCCTCGGCACGAGCCCAGTCCTCGTCCGAACCCATGGAGTCCTCGGGGCGGGTGGAAAGCTCTACGTGGTACTTAAACCCAAACTTCTGGTACACGGAGTCAATGAGGTTGACCACGCCCACGATCTCGTCGGTCAACTGGTCGGGACGCACAAACAGGTGGGCGTCGTCCTGGTTAAAGCAGCGCACGCGGAACAGGCCGTGCAGGGCGCCGCGCAGCTCGTGGCGGTGCACCAGGCCAATTTCGCCGGCGCGAATGGGCAGCTCGCGATAGGAGTGCGGCTTGGAGGCGTACACCAGCACGCCGCCCGGGCAGTTCATGGGCTTAATGCAGTACTCTTCGTCGTCGATGACGGTGGAGTACATGTTGTCCTTGTAGTGGTCCCAGTGGCCCGAGGTCTTCCACAGCTGTTTGTTCATGATGAGCGGCGTGGAGATCTCCACGTAGCCGGCCTTGTGGTGGATCTCGCGCCAGTAGTCCAGCAACGTGTTCTTAAGGATCATGCCGTTGGGCAGGAAGAACGGGAAGCCGGGGGCCTCGTCGCGCATCATAAAGAGGTCCATCTCGCGGCCGATCTTGCGGTGGTCGCGCTTCTTGGCCTCCTCCAGCATGTGCATGTGCTCGTCGAGCTCTTCCTTGGTGGCAAAGGCGACGCCGTTGATGCGGGTGAGCATCTTGTTGTCCTTGTCGCCCTTCCAGTAAGCGCCCGAGACGCCGGTGAGCTTAAAGGCCTTCAGCGCCTTGGTGTAGCAGATGTGGGGGCCGACGCACATGTCGATGTAGTCGCCCTGCTGGTAGAAGGTGATGCGGGCGTCGTCGTCCAGGTCGCCGATGTGCTCGACCTTGTACTTCTCGCCGCGCTCCTCCATAAGGGCGATGGCCTCGGCGCGGGGCTTCTCGTACACGGAGAATTTGAGGTTCTCCTTGACGATCTTCTTCATCTCGGCTTCGATCGCGGGGAAGTCGTCCTCGCTGATCTTGACGCCCTCGGGCAGGTCGACGTCGTAGTAAAAACCGTTGTCGGTCGCGGGACCGTAGGCAAAGTCGGCCTCGGGATAGAGGCGCTTGATGGCCTGCGCCATGATGTG
>DBFZVF010000151.1:0-9132 GCA_048519165.1 Collinsella sp. | reverse complement strand
ATACGGCGCCGTGCTCAAATACACCAACCCCGCCGGCAAGACCTTCACCTCCGAGCTTTCGCGCGGCTACGCCAAGACCACCAACAACCGCATGGAGCTCATGGCGGTCATCGTGGCGCTCGAGGCACTTAACCGCCCCTGCGAGGTCGAGGTCCATTCCGATTCGCAGTACGTCGTCAACGCCTTTAACAAGCACTGGATCGACGGCTGGAAAAAGCGCGGATGGAAAACCGCCAACAAGCAGCCCGTTAAGAACCGCGACCTGTGGGAGCGCCTGCTTGCCGCCAAAAGCAAGCATAAGGTGGAGTTCATCTGGGTTAAGGGACATGCCGGCCACGAGCTCAACGAGCGCTGCGACGAGCTCGCCACCACGGCGGCCGACGGCAGCAACCTCGATATCGACACCGGCTTTAACGAGAGCGACCTGTAATAGCGTTTTCGCGCAGCTGTATATCCCCACGCGCTACACTCATCTTGTAGACCAAACAACGCAAGGGGGACGTATGCTGCGCATCGCGACCATCGGCACATCCATGATCACCGACGACTTTATCCAAGTCGTCAACGCCAACGACCAAGCCGCGTTTGTGGGCACGCTTTCACGCGACGCCAATCGCGGTACTACCTTTACCGCCGAGCGCGGTGGTGAGCGAAACTTTACGTCGCTCGATGAGCTCGCGGCAGCCGCCGACGTCGACGCCGTCTATATCGGCAGCCCTAACGCACTTCACTACGAGCAGGCCCTTGCCTGCATCGCCGGCGGTAAGCACGTTATCGTCGAAAAGCCCTTCTGCGCCACCGAGGCGCAAGCGCTTGAGGTCTTCCGCGCTGCCGAGGCAGCAGGTGTCGTGGCCCTCGAGGCCATGCGTCCCCTCCACGATCCCGCCTTCCACGCCATCGAGGACGCCTTGGGTGAAATCGCCCCCATCCGCCGCGCCTCATTGCGCTTTGGCAAGTATTCCTCGCGCTACAACGAGATTCTCGCGGGACGCGCCACCAATATCTTCGACTGCAATATGGCATCGGGTTCCCTCATGGATATTGGCGTCTACACCGTCGAGCCCATGGTCGAGATTTTCGGCATGCCCTCCGGCCTTACGAGCATGGCTACTCTGCTCGACCCCACCACGCGACAGCTCACGCACGGCCCCATCGACGGCTGCGGTTCCATCCTCGCCAGCTACGGCGGTGGCCGAATCTCCGTCGAGCTCGCGCACTCCAAAATTACGAATGACCTACTGCCCTCGCAGATCGAAGGCGAGCGTGGCACTATCCAGATCGACCATCTGTCCACGCCCCGCAACGTCCGCATCGACTATCGCGGCGACGTCGTACGCGGCTCGGCGACCGAGGCGCCGCGCGAACAGGGCGATAACGGCCGCGTGCTCGACCTGCCCAAATCGAGCAACACTATGGAATACGAGCTCACGGACTTCATCACCGCCATCGGCGGCATCGATAACGTCAAGGAAGAGATTTGGGAGACCCCGGCGGGACGCCACGAGCTTGGCCACTACCGCGATGTCACGCTCGTCTCACTACGCATCATGGATGCCGTGCGTCAGCAGGCCGGCATAACCTTCCCGGCCGACGCAGGCAAGCAGGCATAGCGATGGGCCTCTTCGATACGTTCTTCTCCAGCGTCACCGGCGGCAGTCGAGAGCCTCAAAAACCATCAAACGTCGAGCTCGAGCTGCGCCGCAGGCTTACCGTGCTCGCAAGCGACGAGGCCACTCAAGACACTCCCCTGCGCTATTTCCTGCGCTGGGCGGGGCAAGTCCAAGGCGTTGGTTTTCGCTTTACCAACACCAACCTCGCGCAGGCACGCGCACTCACCGGCTGGGTGCGTAACATGGAAGACGGCTCAGTCGAGATGGAGATACAGGGAGCTCCGGCAAATATCCTATCTCATCTCGAGGCACTTCATGCCTCCTACGAGCGCATGGGAACGCGTTTTCGCCTCGTAGATGCCCAGGCCCGAGCCCCACTTGCCAATGAAGACGGTTTCACTCCTCATTATTAGTATTGTGTGCTAAATACGGTATCATTTACCTACGACCGTTAATAGAAAAGAGGCGAGGCGCATGGCGGTGCAAAGAAGGAATACCAAGCAGCGAAAGCTGGTTCTTGACGCCGTGCGCCAAAGCTATAACCATCCCACCGCCGACGAAATCTACAACGTCGTGCGCGCGCAGGATGACAAAATCAGCCGCGGTACGGTCTACCGCAATCTCAATCTCTTGGCCGACGCCGGCGAAATCCTCTCCATCAAGACGCCGGGCGGCAGCCGCTTCGATCGCACCGTCGAGCCGCATGCGCATATCATCTGCACCTCGTGCAGCCGCGTCATCGACGTACCACTCCCCTTCGATGCACAGCTCGACGCCAAAGCATCCGAGCAAATCGGCTGGCACGTCACGTCGCACTACACCATCTTCGAGGGTCTCTGCCCCGATTGCCGGTAGACGTTTGGAACATGCCTTAAAATCCACCTTTCCGCACTTTGCAGCAAGAAGTAGATTTCTAGACATGCCCCAAATGTTTACTCAGCAAGTAGACGGTGCAGTTCTTCTTCGACCGTGCGCACGTAACGGACGCGGTCGTTGACGCCACGCATGGTGGGGTTGCAGCTCTCCATCAGATAGGGATGGCCCACGACGTTGAGCATGTCGCGATCGTTCTCATTGTCGCCAAAAGCCATCATCTCATCGGGCGAAATACCCAGGGCACGACCGTAATCGGCAAGCGCGGAGCCCTTGCCCGAACCGAAACCGATCAAGTCCGTCCATGCGGTTCCTGACGTCATCACTTCGACACGATCGCTAAAGAGGCGCTCGAAATACTCCCGGGCTGCCGGATAATCCACCTCGGGCGTCTGGAAGCCAATCTTAATGACATCCTCGTCGATGTCCTCGGGACGGTCGACCACCGCCACATCGCAGTGAACCACATAGCGCAAATGGTCGACGAACGCATCGTTACCGCTCATGGCGTAGATGTGCCCCTCACACGAAAGGGTCACGTCGGTATGGGGATACGCAACCACGGCATTCGCGATAGCCATAGCAAGGCTACGCTCCATAGAGCGCTTGACAACGGCACGCCCCTCGCTCATCACCAGGGTTCCGTTTTCGCATACATAGGTGAGCTCATCGGCCACCGGGGCAAACAGGTAGCGCAAGCTCGCATATTGACGGCCACTCGCCGGCATAAACACGATACCGCGACGATGCAGCTCATCGATAAGCTCAAAGGCCTCGGAACGCAGCTCGCGCTCCCCCGGATGCAGCAACGTGCCGTCCAAATCGCATGCAATCAGTTTGATTCCCTCAAGACCCATATGCTTCCCCAAAGCCTCCTATCAACAGCAAGACGGACCTTGATTGGTCGCCCCTCAAAGCCCATCTTGCGCATACGCGCGCTTAGCCGCGCACCTTTTTTACGATGGTAAAGTCTGGAGCCATGCTCACGACGACCTCCGCCGCACTCGACGCAAAGCGTCGGCTGGCATCGAGCTCGCGCGTGACCACCGAGAGCCGAACGCCCTCGACACCCCGGAGCATGCGGCCCAAAACAGGCTGCACCGGCGTATACATGCGCACGGTATGCTCGTCCGAGTCGCCTCGGAAGAGCGGCGCATGCATGTTGCCGATCTCCCAGCACGCATGCGCGAGTGCAATCGGGTCCATGCGGTCAACTTCGACCAAATAAACCTCGGCGCTGCGCAGGCGTACGACAACCGCCACGGGCACCACGCCCGAACGGTCGATGGCGAGCACGTCGCCATCGGCAAGACGACCGCCGTCGGCAGTATCCAGCCGAACATCGATTGTGCGCCCCAGCTCCGTCACGCCCACAAACGCGCGCGTATCAGCCTGGTCCCAATCGAGCAGCAGCTCGTCAACCTCAAAGATGCCACCCATCTCCCGACGAAGCAGGAGTTCATAGGACGGGTCATTGAGATTTCCCAAGCGCCCCGTAGCTACCAGGTCCACGGGCATCAACTAGTCCTCGACCTCAACGAGCTCGATATCAAAGTTGAGGTCCTTGCCGGCGAGCTCGTGGTTGGCGTCAAGCGTCACGGCCTCGGGCGTCACGTCAATGACGACGGCGGGGACGGGCATGCCGCTCGGCGTGGACAGGAAGAGCTTCATGCCCTTCTCGATCTGCTCGATATTGGGAACCTGCTCAGCCGGGAAGGTCAGGACCATCTCGGGGTTGTGCTCGCCGTAGGCATCGGCAGCAGGAATGTGCACGGTCTTCTTCTCGCCCACCTGCATGTCGACAACAGCGGCGTCGAAGCCCTTGATCATCTGACCGGCGCCGCAGGTGAACTCCAGCGGCTCGCCGCGATCGTAGGAGCTATCGAACTGCGTGCCGTCATCGAGCGTGCCGCGATAATGGGTCTTGACCTTCTTGCCCTGGTTGGACATGGTAACCTCCGTGATAAGGGCGGCGCACAACGCGGGCCGCCGTGAACATATGGCGCTAACTATACCCTAGTCATACAATTCAAAGACAGTTTGCAAAGAAACGCTGCAACCGGAGGAACCATGGCATATCCCGTATTTGACTTGCACTGCGACACCGCCGACCGCATCGGCTGGGCCACGCTCGATCTCGACCTGCGCTTTACCGCCGGCACCGACGGTTATTTCCCCGGCGACGAAACGCATCCGCAGGATTTCGACCTTATCGAGGGCAACGCCTGCGCCATCTCGCTCGCAAAGATCGGCAACACGCCGTGGGCACAGTGCTTCGCCACGTTTGTCCCCGACGAGATTCCCACCGCCCACGCCGCACGCTTCCAGGCGCAAATCATGGCGCACATGAGCGGCCAGGCAATGCTCAACCACGACCGCATGGTCAACGTACGCAGCGCCGCTGACATTCGCCCCGCGCTCAAGGACGGCAAGGTCGCCTGCATCCACACCATCGAAAACGCCACGTTCTTTGCCGAGGACCCCGCGCTGATCGAGGTGCTCAAGAGCCTGGGCGTACTCATGTCATCGCTCAGCTGGAACGCGCAGGGACCGCTCGCGAGCGGCCACGACACCCACGCCGGCCTCACCGGCGCCGGCATCGAGGCACTTACGCAGATGGAGCACGCCGGCATGGTACTCGACGTCTCCCACCACAACGATGAGTGCTTTGACGAGGTTGTCGCCCACGCCACACGTCCCTTCGTCGCCAGCCACTCCAACTCCCGTGCGGTTTGCGGCGTCAAGCGCAACCTCACCGACGACCAGTTCCGCACCATTCGCGACATGGGTGGCATCGTCGGCCTCAACTACTGCAGCGAGTTCCTTTCCAACGACGCAACCGACAAAACCGCCGCAGACGTCACCTTCGACCAGCTAGCGGCACATATCGAGCACTGGCTCGACCTGGGCGGCGAGGACGTCATCGCGCTCGGCGGCGACTGGGACGGTGCCACGGTGCCCGCTTTCCTCTCTGATGCCAGTATGATGCCCGAGTTCCAGAACATGCTCTCCAAGCATTTTGGCAAGACCGTGATGCAAAAGCTCTGCAGCGACAACGCGCTTGCCTTCTTTGAGCGTTATTAATTTCACATCCCTTGAGCGGGCCGGCATGCCGAGCGGTCGACATGCCGGCCCGTCCCCAATCTGAAGGATCACATTTGACGCAGCAATTTACGATTTCCGCATCCCGACCGGATGGAACGCTCATCCCCGTCGTCGTTACCAAAAAGCGCGTCAAGAACTTTAACCTACGCGTCACATCGAGCGGCGAGGTCCACGCCAGCGCACCGCTCGGCGCCAGCCGCGAGCGCATCGAAGCGTTTGTGAAGCGCAACAGCGCCTGGATTATCAGCCGACTTGCCCAACGTGAGCAACGTCAGGCGACAGCGCAAGAGCCGCTCAGTCCCTCGTCCATCATTGCGCTTTGGGGCAAGCCCATCACGGTACAGGATGCACTCGATCACAACTTTGCATCACCCGCACCGCGACCCAAACAGGCCACCTTCGCAAGTTTTATGGGTACCGACGAGCCAAACGGACGTCCGCAGGCCAAGTGGAACGCGACCCTCGACGGCTTAACGCCCAGTGAGATCCAAGCCCATATTGACCAGCTCTATACGTCCGAGGTCACATCGGCACTGCGCGATATGGTGCACGCATACGAAATCGCAATGGGTGTCGCCGTATCCCGCGTTTCCGTACGCAGCATGAAAACGCGTTGGGGATCATGCACGCCCAAGACCGGAGCCATTCGCATCGCACGCGAACTTGCCGCCTATCCCATCGAATGCCTCGACATGGTTGTCGCCCACGAGCTCGTCCACTTGCTCGAGCCAAGCCACAACCAGCGGTTCCACGTCCTGCTCGACACATACTGCCCCAACAATAGAGCACTTTCTCAGCGACTCAAGCAGCCACCCATAGAGACGTATTAGAACCGGTTAGCGCACACGCTCGATCTCGACACCGCAGCTTGCCAGGGGAAGACCGACGGGCGCCCAAGGCTTATCGAGCTTAACGCGCACGCCAAGCAGCAGGGGGTAACGACGTAGCAGCATCTGGGCCACGCCCTCGGCTGCAGCCTCGATGAGCTTAAACGTATGCTCGCGCAGATAGCCATCGACATCGTGGCATACCGAGCCGTAGTCAATCGAGGCGTCCAGGTTATCGTGCTCCCCCGCTGCACGCAGGTCGGCATAGAGCACCAGGGACACGATGAACTTCTGGCCCAGCGCGTTCTCTTCGGGATATACGCCGTGGTTAGCAAAAACCTCAAGACCTTCAACGGTGATGCGGTCGGCATGGCGCAGATCGTCATAGCTCACGTGGGGTACCGCCGTTGCGGTGGATATTTCGCCCCTTCCACGGCGGGCGAGCTCGGCACCTTCAGTCTTGGTTGCATTCTCGGGCAGTTTCTTATTGCTCATCGCGATCGTCTCCTTCGTTTAGAACCCCGACCGCGCAAACTAACTACACGCGAATCGACAGGTTCTTTTTATCATCGCTCCAGTTGCAAGCATTGCGCGCGGGGCATGCAAAGCAGGCGCGCGACGCTTTATCGGCCGCATAGAGCAGACGCTCAAGCGGTTGGCTGTTCACGCGCAGCTTTCGATGGCCCAGAATGGCCGTCTTAATGGCTGCGGCATCGGCCGGCTCAAACGCCACATCATCGGGCATGCCGCCGAGAATCGCATCAGCGACGCGTTCGCTTGCAACATCATGGGATATACCCGATTCATACTGTTCATCTTTGCCGATATCGTGAAGAAGTGCCGTGGCGTAGATGACCTCGCGGTCAAATTCGAGCTGTTCCTCGAGATTCTTGATCCACATAATGCGAGCGACATCGAGCAGATGGTCAATACCGTGGCGGCAGAAGATGCGCCCCGATTCCAACTGCGCAATGTTGCCCAGGTGCCGCCGAAACAGCCCGTTGGCACAAATGTAATCAATGCGAGGCATGGCATCAAAGGGGGCCAGGCCCGAAGCCATGAAGCCGCGACGCGGCGTCCCCTCATCGGTCTTCGATGTAAAGTCGTTGACGACCCTCATGCTAACGGCCCAGCATCCTAAAGAACCGCTCCTCGAGCGACGGATCGGTCTCAAAGACGCCGCGGCGAGCGAGCGTCACGGTCTTGGTGCCAGGCTTTTGCACGCCGCGCATGGTCATGCACATATGCTCAGCTTCCATGAGCACAATCGCTCCCTGGGGAGCGAGATACTCCATGAGGGCATCGGCAACTTGTGCGCACAACTGCTCCTGCAGCTGCAGACGACGGGCGTAGACCTCTACCGTGCGGGCAAGCTTAGAAAGCCCTGCGACACGGCCGTTGGGGATATAGCCAATGGCAGCCTTGCCGTAAAACGGCAGCAGATGATGCTCGCACAGCGAGTAAAACGTGATGTCGCGCTCGATAACCAAATCGTTCGAAGCGACGGCAAAGGTTTTGGACAGGTGCTCCTCGGCACTCTGGTCCATACCGCCGGCGATCTCGCCATACATACGGGCAACGCGCGCCGGGGTCTCCAGCAGGCCCTCACGAGTTGGGTCCTCGCCTATGCCCTCAAGCAACAGCTTAATGGCGGCCTCGACTTTTTCCTGATCGACCATCTGGGCCTCACTTTTCCGATTTTGCGTTCGCGCTATGGTACCACGCCCTCCGGCATCGGCCACAAGCTACATAGTATGGGTCGAATAGACTGGATCGTCCCGCCAAAGTTCAACCGCATCACAAAGCGCAACACCCTCGCGCTCAGCACGGTCGCGCGTAGCGTTCATATCGATCACACGCTGGTTACTCGAGCCCCTAAAACGCAATGAGATATCGTACAGCTCCTGAACAAACGGGCCATCCACCAACATATCGAGGCAGGCAAGGATACGGTCCGTCGCCTCGGTATGGTGACGACCACCCGGCATAAGCTCCTCGAGCACATCGCCGGTAAAGCACCAAATGGTCTTGCTCGACCCCGCAGGATAAGTGGCACGAACACGCTCAATGAAGTCAACAAGCCCCGCCTGATTCTCGGGCTCCATAGGCTCGCCACCCAGAATCGTCAGGCCATCGATAAAGGGATGGTCGAGGCTCTCGATAATCTTGTCCTCGACGGTGCGATCAAAGGACTCGCCCGCAGCAAAGTCCCACGCAACAGAGTTAAAGCAATTCTTGCACCCACGACGGCACCCGCTCACAAACAGAGAAGTACGAACGCCTTCCCCATCAGCAATGTCGAAATACTTAATGTTCGCGTAGTTCATAGGTAACTCTCCCGGGAGGCCGGGACATATCATCCCGTCCTCAAACATTCTCGGCCTTCGGCCTGCGAAACTGCGGGCGGGACGATATGTCCCGGCCTCATGCAAAGGGTAACTCAATGAACGAAGCGAACATCGAGTATAGGGTTCGAGATCTAATAAAAACTGGGTTGCGGCTCAACCGCCATCGCAAGTAAATCGCAGCTGCAGCTCGAATTATCTCCGCTAAGAACTTCGAGGAGTGAGCAGACCGCATGCCGCATCTCAGCTACGTCAACTTGGCCGCCCCGTAGCGAGGCCCCGGACCTTTGCTCGATATGAGTTCCGCACGAACAGGAGGCGCCAGTGGCGCCTCCGTCGTGAGCCAGGACTGTCCGAAATAGCGAGTAAAGG
>DBFZVF010000150.1:0-5470 GCA_048519165.1 Collinsella sp. | reverse complement strand
GCCCACAGCACCCCGTAGAAGGACCGGGACGCCCCTAAAGGCCGCCGCCCCAGTGTCGAATCACGAATTCTCGCAGGTCGTTTTGACGTTTCTGGAACGCTTCGCTTCGGTCGCACTTAAGGCCCATAGCGAGCGCGATGGCATTCATCGCCCGGTGCAATTGCAGCTGATGGGCAAACTGAGTCCCGGTGAGAACAATCATCCTAAAGCCCAGCGCGCTCAGCACGGTCATACGCTCCGCATCCGACGCGCTGCGCTGTTTATCAAGATGGTCCGAACCGTTGTATTCAATCCCCGTACCGCTTGCAGGCGCATATACGTCGATCTCGAAATACCCGGCCTTAGCGAGATATTTGAACTCGTTGGGAACATCGACCCGATGGTTGAACTCGACCCTGGTGTACCCTAGCCCGCCCTGAGAACGCTTCGCGACGACCATGATTGCGGTGGCCGTCTCCATAGGCGAACGAGCAGCGTCCTTTACACGCTTGAGCAACGAGGCCGCGCGTTTCACGCCTCGACGCGAAGGATTCTGCTCGCAAAAAGCACGCAGGTCGGCGACGGCATATCGTTGCGAGGCCTCAACATAATCATCGCTCGACAGATGGTTAAGGTAATACCGAGCACACACTTCAAATCCGTACTCAAGCTGCTCGAGCTCGCTCATCCACGAGCCCGCCTGGACAAGGCACATGGCCTCATCAACCACCAGAAGACCCTCCGCCACCTCGATAAGATGATCCGAAGGTATGGGCGCCCCAAACACATGGCGTCGGAGACCCGCCGGCCGAGAGCGTTCAAAATCGAAGCTAACCAGTGTATCAATACGACCGAGTTCCTCTTGAGGAATACCAAGTGAGACCAGATAGTCGGCGACAATCTCGACCGCTGCAGATATCCTCAATCCCTTGGCATCGAGCCCCAATTTGGGGAGGCTCGCAGTCGGCTCCACCTCGCCAGCAAATGAGCCTTCGTCGTATAGGCTGCTTGCCCGTGAGAGCGGCTCGGACGGGCGCGCCACGTTGTGGTACAGCCAGGCAGTCTTATGGGACAGGACGATCGGCAGGTCCATGAGCCCTCCAATGAAGTCGGATAACCAACCTTATTCCCCTGCCCACGGGTCCGCACACCTTCGTGCGCAAGAAAGCGATTCCACCCGTTCGAGTGGCAGAAAACCCATCACAACATTCGATGCTTTTCCCGATTTTGGCAAAAAACGGCGAATGTTGTGATGGTTTGAGGCGAGGTGAGGGGCACAGAGGGCCAAAGCATCGTGCTTGGAGCGTGACTTTTTTCGCCCGGCACCCAACACAAACCTTGACTCTACAATCGTTGTAGGGTTTTCACTACACTGGTACATAAACAAACCCAGCCAGAAAGTGCCCCCGCTCATGGAACACGACCTCACACGCGGCAATGTCCTTAAGACCATCGCGGTCTTTGCCCTGCCCTATATGCTCTCGTACTTTTTGCAGATGCTCTACGGCATGGCCGACCTGTATATGATGGGGCAGTTTAGCGGCGCCGCCGGCATCACCGCTGTGGGCAATGGCGCGCAGACGCTCTATATCATTACCGTGACGCTCGTGGGCCTAGCCATGGGAACGACGGTCATCGTCGGCCACGCCGTGGGCTCGCGCCGCTTCGACCGCGCCGAGACCGCCATCGGCAATACCATCACGCTGTTTATGGGCGTCTCGGTAGTACTGGCCGTCATCTTGTTTGCACTTTGCCCGCAGGTTGTGGCGCTCATTGGCACGCCGCCCGAGGCGGTCGAAGGCACCGCCGCCTACCTGCGTATCTGCTTTATCGGCATTCCGTTTATCGCCGCATACAACATTCTCTCGGCCATCTTTCGCGGGCTGGGCGATTCGCGCTCGCCTATGTACGTGATTGGCGTGGCATGCATCATCAACATCGCGCTCGACTTTCTATTTATAGGCCACATGGGGCTCGGCCCCGTGGGCGCGGCGCTCGGCACAGTGACCGCCCAGACGGCCAGCGTTGCCCTCGCGCTCGTGTGGCTCAAGAGCCGCCGCACGAACATCCACGTTAAGCGCAGCGACCTGCGCCCCCAGCCCGAGGTGCTCGGCAGCATTCTTAAGATCGGCGTGCCTGTGGCTGTACAGGACGGCTGCATCCAGGTGGCGTTTATGTTTATCACCGTCATCGCCAACCACCGAGGGCTCGTCGACGCCGCCGCCGTAGGCCTAGTCGAGAAGATGATCAGCTTTTTGTTCATTGTTCCGAGTTCCATGGGCGCCACCGTCAGCGCACTCACGGCGCAAAACGCCGGCGCGGGCAAGGGCGATCGCGCGCGTCAGGTGCTCAAGGACGCCATGACGATCTCGGTGGTGTACGGCTGCCTGATCACGGTGCTGATGTGGCTGGTGGCGCCGGCGTTTATTGGCTTTTTTGCCAAGGACCCCGCGGTGGTCGCGGCCGGTACCGGCTATATGCACAGTTATATTTTCGATGCAATCTTTGCCGGCATCCACATTTGCTTTAGCGGCTTTTTCGCCGCGTATGGCAAGAGCTATATCGGCTTTGCGCACAACGTGCTGGCCGTGGCGCTCATTCGCGTGCCGGGCGCGTGGCTGCTGTCGAACGCCTATTCCGACACGCTGTTTCCCATGGGCATCGCTTCGCCGTGCGGGTCGATTCTGTCGGCAGTCATCTGTGTTGTCGCGTTTACCGTGCTCAACCGACGCGGGGCTTTTGACAAGTTGGCAGCGTAGCGGGGCAACGCGAAATCGCCCTTATCGACGACATCATCAGCGACGACCCGGCGACCCAAGTGACGCGGATCGCGGTGCCGGTTGCCCCGTCCAGATAAGAACTGCCTAGAAAACGTTCGGCTGAAGGCAGAATCTTGACGTTATAGGCCATATTTTGCCTCAAGGTCATCGAGAGCCTCAAAGGCATCACGCGCCATGCCAGCAGCACGCTCCCGCTCGGCCACAGCTATACGAGCCATCAGACGAGCCTTAGCCTGTTCCTGAACCATGAGGTCGTAGTCCTCGGATCGAAGTACAACAAATTTGCTATAGCCGTTTTTTGTAACAGTCACTGGACCAGGAGCCTCCCAACAAGCTCGCTAAACGCCGGGGACAGTCCCCGATATGGCGGTTTTACTCCTCCGGAATCGGAAACGCACGGATGAACTCTGCAGGCGAGAAGGTCTTGATGGTCGAGCGCACAAAAGCGGCGCGGTCACGCGTGATGATAAAGTCCACGCCGGCACGCTCGGCCATCGCACGGATACAGCCGTCCTCAAAGTCCGGCTCATCGGAATAGGCGGAGGTAAAACAAGCTTCTTGGTCGAGAGGCTCTACCGAGTAGCTCTTAAGGCAGTCGCGCACTACCTCGCGCCCGCGCGCCTCGCCGGCCTGTTTGGTGAGAATGTAATACGCGTCCTTGAGAGAGCAGGCCGAAACAACGCCTTCGATAAGCCCCACGTCGACGAGCCCCTTGATCGTTTGCGCCGCTGCGTGCTCCGGCCGGCCCGGAAGCACGCAATCGAGCAGAAAATTGGTATCGAGAAATGCTCTCATAGGTAGCGCTCCCTCGCGACGCGCTTTTCATCTTCAACCGTCATCGTATCGAGCGGCGTTCCTTTTGGCATTTTGGCTACGATATCGAGATACTCCTGGTAGTCCTCATTCTCCGCGAGCATCTCACGGATCTCCTTCCAGGTGATCTTGGGATGCCACATCGTACCAACGTCGCGCTTGGGCTTGTCCGTGCCGCACGCCGGTTTTGCGCCCCCACGCTCCTGAGCAGCGTCATATTCCACCGCAACCGGGCCTTGATAGTCGAGTGGCACAATCTTGAACAACGGCTTGCTCCGCTTGAAGACCACAACCTCCTCGCCCTCATTGGCAACCCTTTCGGCCACCTGCGTAAGGTTTTGGCGCAGCTCCGAAAATGCGACGGTAACCATAACGGCTCCTCTCAACATGTATCTTCACTGCTCAGTATACACGTTAATGTTAATGTTTATCTTGAGAATGCGACGGCGCTACCTACATCCCCAGCTCATTTTCCCCGATTATTTCGATGGAAACCCCTTTGCTTTGCCAGTCCATAGCCTTTTTGACTTTCAATCCGTATTTTCCGGTTGACCACATTTCGTTTCCGCAGCCGCCCACAACCACATAGTTGCATTTCTTGGTTACGCTTTTGATGCAGCTGCCACCCATTTTCTCGATGTAAGAAGCGATTACACCCTTAGAGCCATGCTCAAAGTTGCCACTCAAACAGAAATTACGCCCTTCAAAGAAGACTTCTTTACCAGACCCATGGGCCACAGGATCCTCAAGCCTTCCGAACAGCTCAATAAGGCCATCCGATTCCTCAGAATCGATATCGCCATCGATAAGCGTCTCAGCCATCAATTCATAGATATGTGAAACTGTAGCATCTTCCCTGAGATCAACGTGGCCCTCGATAAAAGCCATGATGTTCATTGCTTCATCAAAGGATACAGAACCGTCTGAGATAGCTTCATGGCTCAGCGTGATAAGACCGCGCAGACCCTCCGTTCGCGATGAGTAATGCCTTTCATGGCAAGCGCGCCTTTCACGACGCCCCAGACTGCCTAGGCTAAATGGCTTAAAGCGATCTTCCGAACGCTCTTCCTCACATAGCTTCCAATATATTTCAAAACAGGCGTCAACATCGTCCATAGCATTATGATGGCGTCCCATGGAAATGTCTAAGTTGCTACAGACAGTCGGAAGCTTGTAATTCTTGTATTCAGGATGCAACCTTTTGGCCATTTCCAGAGTGCACGCGTAAACAAAATCCGGCTTTTCATAACCATAGCCAAGCAAAGACTTGCTTAATACAGATAGGTCAAAGGGCGCATTGTGGGCAACGAGAATCGATCCCTCGATTCTATCCGACAGTTCGTCTTCCCAAAGAGAACGAAAGCAAGGACTGTCTTTTACCGCAACAGGAGATAAGCCCGTTAGGCGCATGTTGAAGTCATCAAAAGGTTCTTCAGGATTAACCGTGAACTGAACACGGTCGATTATTTCGCCTTCCGAAGTCGCCCGGATAAGCCCGATCGAACTTATCCGATCGTTTTTCTTATTAGGGGTTTCGACATCAAAAAATGTTAGATCCATATGAATCTCCTATCGCTCCGGGACAGCACCGGTCCGCAGGATCTCTTCAAGCTCTTCCTCGTTTAACACCGGCACTCCGAGCGATTCAGCTTTTGAAAGCTTGGAACCGGCATTCGGGCCAGCCACAACAAACGATGTCTTCTTTGATACCGAACCTGCAACCTTTGCGCCGAGAAGCTTGAGCGCTTCTCCCGCCTCGGAACGTGTGCGCTTCTCGAGCGTACCGGTCAGCACAAAAGTCAATCCAGTTAGCGGTTGCCCCGAAGCGAGATCAACGGAAATGCCAGCTTGCTCAGACTTTGTTTGCATCTCGCCCATAAGGTCTTCCTCGAGAGAGA
>DBFZVF010000149.1:0-3073 GCA_048519165.1 Collinsella sp. | reverse complement strand
CAGGGCGTAGGCACTCTGCGACAGCTCCTGACGGGTGGACAGCGGCGTTCGGAGATAGCCGTTGTTAAAGGAATCGATGACCTCGCCGATCTGGTCCTCGTCACCGTAGGACACGATGGTCTGATACAGACCGTCGAGCCTGGTATAGAGCTGATCATCGGTCAGCACGGTTTCTTCCTGGACCACCTCGGCAGAATCGTCCTGCTTGGTATCGTCCTCAGTCGCCTCGCCCTTTTGGCGCGTGGGGAAGGTCGTCTGCGCGGCCTGGCCAAACTGGTCATAGAAGCCGGGCATGACACCCATGGGATCGGCCGTCACGAACCAATAGGCACCACCGCACACGACGGCAAGAACCGCGATGATAATAAGCGGCTTGGGGATATGACGCTTGTGCTTGTGATAGGCGTCCTCGTCGGGGTGCACCTTGCGCTTGGGTTTTTGAGCATCGTCATGCAGGGAAACCGGCGTGGGAATATCGACCTTGGGGATACCGAAATCTTTATCGAAAGCCGGCAGCACGCAGGTCTCATTGGGGTCGGCGGCGTCCGAAAGAACCGCAGCAGCCGAGGCCGGCGCATGCGGCACCTCGGTATCGATCTGCTCTTGCGTTAGTCGCGGAAAGCCCGCCGTGCGGCCCGCTGCCAGGTCGGATGCGGCCGCGTCCTCAGAGAGGATACCCGGAGCGGGGCGGCCGCATTTGGGGCACGTACGATCATGCGGAGAAAGACGGGCACCGCAGCCCTCACAGAACACGAACTCGGTGTGCTCGGGACCATCGCCCGGACCCACATAGGCGTTGCAGTAGGGGCAGAACGAGGCGCCGTCCTCGATAGTCTTAAGGCAATGCGGGCAGATCACGGCATCCTCTTTTCGAAGCAATTCAAACAGTCGAGGTTAGAGCATAACATCGCCACGGCCCCGCAGGAACAAGGCACCAATTCAACATCGCCAGGGCGCGTAGCTACTTCTTCTTTTTGCTTGGCATCGAGACTTTGATGCCTTGGGCGGACTTGGTCACGCGAGAGCGCTTGGCTCCGGCACTCCTCTTTTTCTTGGGCTGGGCCTGGGCCACGCCCTCGAGCGCGCGGGCCTCGGCCTCGCGAACGGTGCGATCTTCGCGGCGCTGCGCCATGTCGGCGGCGAAGCGCTTAGCAAAACGCTCGGCCGTCGAACCCGTCGAGCTCACCTTGCCGCCACCGCGACCCAGGCGGACGCGCACACCGCGGCCAAAACCAGTTGCGGCATGACGACGACGCGGCTTGAGCGAATCCATCATCGTGGCGAGCTTAAAGAACACCGAGCAGGTAAAGACCACGATGACAGCCAAGATAACCATCTGACCCATCGACAGGTTGGCAATAGACAGCAGCTCCGGGAATCCGATAACGCCCACCAGGATGCCGGCGACTACAAACACAAATAGCACCACACGTAAGGGCGTGAGCGGCTGCGAGATGCGCCAGATCAGGCTGACGCTCGCCGCGCACGACGTAAGCAGGCACATCGTAGACAGCGTGAGCTGGCTAAAGCCAAACACGCGCGCCACAAAGATATCGAGCGCCGCAGCCAAAATGACCGCAATCGACGCCGGCAGTGCCCGCTTGAGCACGTTCGTCAGGAACGACCCCCTCACGCGAGCATTGTTGGGCTCCAGGCCCAACACAAAGCCCGGCGCGCCGATGCAGAAAAAGTTAATGAGCGTCATCTGGATGGGCTCGAGGGGGTACGGCGGCAGCGCGATGCACAGCGCCGCCAGGCCCATCGAGAACAGCGTCTTGGTCAGGAACAGCGAGGCCGAACGCTGCAGGTTGTTAATGGAGCGACGGCCCTCGGCCACCACGGCGGGCATCGAGGCAAAGTCGTTGTCGACGAGTACGATCTCGGCCACGTTGCGCGCGGCATCGGAGCCGGCCGCCATGGCGACGGAGCAGTCGGCCTCCTTGAGCGCCAGCACGTCGTTGACGCCGTCGCCCGTCATGGCCACGGTGTGCTCGCGGCGCTTGAGCGCCTGCACGAGCTCACGCTTCTGCTGCGGGGTCACACGGCCAAAGACGTGGTAGCGATCCACTGCGGCATCGAGCTTGGCCGGCGTATCGAGCGTCGTGGCGTCCACATAAGCGTCCGCCCCCGGCACGCCCACCACGCGCGCGATCGACGACACCGTACGCGGGTCGTCGCCACTGATCACGTTGAGGGTCACGCCCTGCTCGTTAAAGTAGCCGATGGTCTCGGCCGCCGAGGTACGAATCTCGTCACGGATGGTCACAAAGCCCACGGGCTCGGCCTCGCCCACCATATCGCCATCGGGCGTAAAGCCGTCCACGTGCGCCACCACGAGCACGCGGCAGGTATCGGCAAGCTCGGCGACACGGTTCTCGACCTGAGAAAACACACGATCAGAGAGCACAAACTGCGCGGCGCCCATTACGTAGGAGCCCTGCGCAAACGAAGCGCCGCTCCATTTTTTTGACGACGAGAACGGAATGACCGACAGCGGCTCAGACACCTCGACCGGGCGATCGGCGTAATAGTTGAGCAGCGCCTGGCAGGTCTCGTTGGCATCGGCCGAAGTCGCACGCGCGACGTTAGCCAGCGCAAAATCGAGCACCGTGGTATCGACGGGAACGACCGCCTCGTCCGAGCCAACGCCCAAGCTCACGCCCTCAACCGGCAGCGGATACGTGCCCTCGACCTCCATGCGACCCGACGTGATAGTGCCCGTCTTGTCCAGGCACAGCACGTCGACGCGAGCGAGCGTCTCGATGCAGTAGAGCTGCTGTGCCAGCACCTTGCGACGCGCCAGGCGAACCGTGGCGATGGCGAGCACCGACGAGGTCAGCAGCACCAGGCCCTGCGGGATCATGCCCAGCAGGGCGCCCGCCGTGGACAGCAGCGCCGACGAAGGCACATGACCAGCCAACAGCTCGGAGAAGCTCCACGAAAGTGCACTATCGCCCGGAGTTCCCGCGGCAACCCACAGCTCGCTCACACTTGAGGCAAACAACGCCAAACCGAGCGGGATCATGATGATGCTCGCAAAGCGCACGATGGCGTTAAGCGCGTTCATAATCTC